>NZ_JBEXIJ010000015.1:0-176939 GCF_040608495.1 Micromonospora sp. NPDC005174
GCTCGATGATCTCCCACTCGGCGTCGGTCAGGTCAGAGGGGTACCGCCGCACTCGATCCATACCCGTCTACCGACCGAATCACCCTCATCGATCGGACCGGCTGTGCGACACACCCGCCCAACCCACAAACCAAACGCGCTCTCAGAGTCATCACGCTCAAAGTGAACAGTGTCGTGGCGGTCTGCTGGCCCAGTTGGCGTCGCTGGCTGGGCAAACACGGCGAGAGGATGCCGACAGGCGACATCCCCTCAATAAGTCGGCGTCAGTTGCCGAACGTCTCCCGCTTGACGTTGGCGACGAAGGTCGACCACACGCTCGGGTCGAACGTCAGCACCGGGCCGGTTGGGTCCTTGCTGTCGCGGAGCCCGACGACGCCGGGGATGTTGTCGGCGACCTCGACGCAGTCACCGCCGTTGTTGCTGCGGGTCGACTTGCGCCATACAGCGCCGGTCAGGTCAGGCACGGGAGTACTCCTCTGCGACTTGCTGGATCAGATCCTTCGATTGGGGCTCGTTGAGCGCGCGGCCCGCCATGTCGGCCCAAATGGCATCGTAGGCGGCGATCTCGTGCGGCTTGTCGAGGTAGATCGCCCCGGTCGCAGCCTCCAGGTAGGCCACCGGCGGTTCCACCTCCTTGCCGCTGCTGTCCCGCGGGAACTCCATGATCGAGAAGGCTCCGGCCATTGCCCCGGCGTGCAGTCCGGCAGAAAAAGTCAGCACCTGGACGGTTACGTTGGGTAGTTCGGCGGCCTTCAGGATCTGGTGTAGCTGTTCCGCCATGATCGTGGCGCTGCCGACCGGCCGGCGCAACACCGCCTCGTTGAGGATCACGCTCAGTTGCGGAGCCGAGAACCGGGTGAGCAGCGCCTGTCGTTCGATCCGGAGTTGGACTGCGCGCTGCCGCTCATCGTTGTCTCCGGCGTCGACCGAGCCACCGGGCATGTTGAAGACCTGCTCAGCGTACGCGCGGGTCTGGAACAGGCCGGGGACCAGTTCGGGCTGGTACTTGCGGATTTCGGAGGCGGCGGCTTCGAGCCCTATGTAGAGCTGGAACCAGCGGGGCAGGCCGGAGCCGATGTAGTCGTGCCACCAGTTCTTGTTCTCGCGGGTGGCCGCCGCCATCGCGAGGGCCAACTCAACGTCGTCGTCCGAAGCGCCGTAGAGCTTGAGCATCTCCTTGACGTCCGCCGCACGGAAGCGGACGTTCTCGGCACCGCTCTCGATCCGGTAGAGGGTCGCTCGCGCTCGGTCCAGCTCCTCGGCGGCCTTCTCCATCGTCAGGCCGGCGGCCTTGCGAAGTGCTTCGAGCTTCCTGCCGAGCTGCCGCCGAAGCATGGTCGATCCCGTTACGGCCTGTGACACCCCTGCCTCCATGGTCAGGTCGCGGTTGACACGCGTTTGCCCAATTAGACGCTCTCGATGTATCAGAAACAATAGACACGTCACACTCCGCTGTCCTATCAATATCCGAGCACATAAGACAGCGATTGTTAGACGTTGCATCTGACCCGAGGCGGTGCTTGACCGCCCAGGCGGCCACTGTGGAGATATTGCTGCTCAGCCGCTATGTGTGCCCTGCTGTCGTACTGCTGATTGAAGGCTGCGGTGGCAGGTGCCGGGGTGGGTCCGCCGGTGCGGGGCGGGCCGGTGGGCCCGCCCATCCACAGGTCAATCTCGACGGTGAGAGGCAGGTCCTGTCATGCGCGTCTTCTGCCGGCGTGCCCGGAGTCGCCAACGGTCGGTCAGCGGGCCGACCTGCTACCGCTCGGCGGCCTACCATCCGCTGCGGCCCTGGCAGGTGCGCGAGCGGGGTTTCCGGCCGACCCCGCTCGGCCGTCGCGGGCTCGATCCGCAGGAGGTGCGGGAATTCCTCGACCGGGTCGCCGGTGACCTGGCCGTTGTCTACAACGCGCTGGCGCAGAGCCGTCGGGAGACCGACCGGGTCAAAGACGCGCTGCGCCGCTGGCAATCCCAGCAGGCCCGCGCCCGCAACGAGCGGGGGTACGACCGGTGACCGAGCGTTGGGTCATCCACCTGCCGGTGGTCGTGAACGACCTGGTCTCCGCCCAGCGTCTCGCCCGGGTGGTCGCGCACTGGACGCACGTCCTGCCGCAGACCGACCCGGGCGGCACCACCGTGTCGGCCGAGGACGCGCAAAACGTACGCCACTGGGTCTTCTGCGACCGGCTGCTGCCCGGCGGCCGGCGCTGCCTGCTCCGGCCCGACCACGACGGCGGGTGTTCCCGGCGGTTCCGGCGGCGGTGAGCGCGGCCGAACGGATCTCCTTGATCGTCCGGCCGGCGGCTGGGACCTGCGGCGATGACACCTTAGGATCGGCGGGTTGCCGGTGACACCGGCGTCACGGGGCGCAAGTGCGAGGAGCGGCGATGACCCTGTTACGGGACGTGATCGAGATTCCGACCTCGGTCGGTGACGGCGACTTCGTCGTCCGCGCCGCCGAGGGCGCCGACCTGCGCCGCTACGTGGTCACCGACCAGCTCCGGGACAACTTCGCCGACGCGCTGCGCCGTATCGGCCACGCCGTCACCACCGGGCGTTCCCAGGCGATGTTCCTGCACGGTTCGTTCGGCTCCGGCAAGTCGCACTTCATGGCGGTGCTACGGGAGATCCTTCAGCACAACCCGGCAGCGCGGGAGGTGCGTGGCCTGGCCGAGCCGGTGCTCGCCGCCGACCCCTGGCTGCGCGACCGGAAGCTGCTCACCCTCACCTTTCACATGCTCGACGCGCGCTCGGTCGAGCAGGCGGTCCTGGAGGGCTACCTCAACCAGATCACCGCGCTGCACCCGGAGGCGCCCGTCCCCGCCGTACACCGATCGGACGCGATGCTCGACGACGCCGCACGGCTGCGCGAGCGGATGGGCGACGACGCCTTCTTCGCGGCGCTGCGCGACGGTGGCGGCGCACCCGCGGCCGGCGGCGGCCTCTCACTCGCGGCGCTGCGCGCCCAGGCCGACGGCTGGACCCCGCAGAGCTACGCCACCGCTGCCGCGGCGGCGCCCGGCACCGAGCAGCGGGACCGCCTGGTCAGCGCGCTGACCAGCACGTTCTTCACCGGTGCGGTCCGCAGCGGGGAGTACCTCGACCTGGACACCGGCCTCGCCGTGATCACCCGGCACGCCAAGGCCCTCGGGTACGACGCGCTGGTGCTCTTCCTCGACGAACTGATCCTCTGGCTCTCCACGAAGATCAGCGATCACACCTTCGTCAACACTGAGGGCGCGAAGCTCAACAAGCTCGTCGAGTCAGCCGACGCCACCCGGCCGCTGCCGCTGATCTCGTTCGTCGCCCGGCAGCGCAACCTGGAGGACTTCCTCGGCCCCCAGGTCGGCGGCACCGAGCGGGAAGCCCTCGCGCACGTCATGCGCAGCGTCCAGGGCCGCTTCGGTGAGATCGTCCTCGCCGACACCAACCTGCCCGAGATCACCGAGAAGCGGCTGCTCAAGCCCCTCACCGACGAGGGCCGGGCGGTCATCGACAACGCCTTCGCCGCCGTGAAGGGCAACCGGGAGGTCTGGGACGCCCTGCTGCTCGGCGCCCAGTACGGCGACGCCGGCATCGGCTCCGACGCCGCTGCCTTTCGCAAGCTCTACCCGTTCTCGCCCGCGCTGGTCGCCACCCTGGTCGCCCTCTCCCAGGCGTTGCAGCGGGAACGCACCGCGTTGAAGGTGATGACCGAGCTGCTCGTCGACCGCCGGGACACCCTGCGAGTAAACGACCTGATCGGGGTGGCCGCCCTCTTCGACCCCCTGGTGCTGCACGGCGAGCTGCCCGACCGGCCCAAGCTCAAGCAGCTCTTCCAGGCCGCTCGCACCCTCTACACCCAGAAGCTGCGCCCCATCCTGCTCAACCTCAACGGCATCACCGAGGAGCAGGCGGCCGGGCACCAGCAGTTCCAGCTCGACGACAAGCTGGTCAAGACGGTGCTGCTCGGCGCGCTGGTCCCCGAGGTGCCGGCCCTGCACAACCTCACCGCCGCCAAGCTGCACGCGCTGAACTTCGGCTCGATCACCTCGCCCATCCCCGGTTACGAGCGGCAGATCGTGCTCAACCGGCTCAACCGGGTCGCCGACGGCGCCGGCGAGCTGCACCTCACCAAGACCCCCGACCCGGTGGTCAGCCTCAAGCTGCACACCGTCGACTACGACAAGCTGCTCGACCTGGTTCCCGAGGACGAGGCCACCACCACCGGCGTCCGGCAGCAGCTCATCCGGGAACTGGTCACCGCCGAGATGGGCATCGCCGGCGCCGAGGGGCAGCTCGGTGAGCTGCTGCACTCCCGGGACTGGCGAGGTCGGAAGCACACCGTCCAGGTCAAGTTCGGCAACGTCCGCGACCCCGACACCATGCCGGTCTCCGCGCTTATCGCCACCGGCGAGGCGTGGCGCGTCATCATCGACTATCCGTTCGACCCCCAGGGCTACGAGCGCAGCGCGGACCGCGCCCGGATCGAGCGCCTGGAACGGGGCTCCCGGACGGTCTTCTGGCTGCCCTACTTCCTGACCGACGAGCTGATGGGCAAGGTCGGCCAGCTTGCCAGGATCAACTACCTGTTGGGCAACGGCACCGGCGACCGGCTCAACTCGCTGGCCGCCGACTGGCCCCTCGCCGACCGGCAGCAGGGCCGGGTCTACCTCCAGCAGCGCCAGACCCAGCTGCGCGGCACGCTGATCAGCGCCATGATGCAGGCGTATGGGTCGGCCACGTCGCGCGGCTCCGACGTGCAGGACGACACCATCGGGGTGTTCCACACCCTCGCCGAGGGCCTGCACATTGGCGACCCGCGGGGTGGCACTCTCACCGAGGCCTTCCACAACCTCACCGGAGAACTCCTCGCCTGGTCCTACCCGGGCCGCCCGGCCATGCCGGACGACGAGAAGCCCGTCACCCGTAGCGAAATGACCAAGATCCTGGAGTACGCCCGGCTGGCCGCCGCCGACCCCGCCCGCGGTGTCAGCGTGCCCAATCCGGTCGACCAGCGCATCCTCCGGCGCGTCTGCAACAACCTGCGCCTCGGCGAGCTGATCGAAGGCCGCTACGTGCTCAACACGAGCACCTGCCGGTGGAGCCAACACCTGCTTCAGGCCGCCGCCAACGAGGGCTACACCGACCACTTCCCGGTGCACGTGCTGCGCCGGCTCATCGACGAGCCCGCCGCGTTCGGCTTCGACCGGGAGCTGCAAAACCTGATGATCGTCGTCTTCGGGCTGGAGCAGCAGCTCGCCTGGTACCAGCACGGCGGCAAGGTCGACGTGGGCAACCTCGCCCTCGTGCGCGACGAGCTGGAGCTGCGCCACCCACCGATGCCCGACGAGCATGCCTGGGCAGATGCGGTCCGCCGGGGCTCGGCGATCTTCGGCGGCGTGCTGCCCGTCTGGCGGACGCCGGCCAACCTCGGTGAACTCGCCGGAACGCTGCGCACGGCGGCGAGTACGCGCACGAAAGCGGCGGGCGACCTCGTCCAGGCGCTCGAAGCCCACGCCGACGTGCTGGGCCTGGACACCTCGGCCCCGACGGGCCGGCTCGCCACCGCACGCCGCGCCGCCCGACTCGTCACCGACCTGGCCACCGAGCGCGATGACGTGGTGCTGGTCGAAACGGTTGCCCGTGCCGACCTGGGCGACGTCGACGACCAGGCCGTCGGTGAGCTGATCAGCCAGGCGGGAACCATCCTCGCCGCCATGGCCCGAGGCCACCAGTGGTCCCTGCTCCAGGCGATCTCGGCTCGGGCCGCCCACGACGAGCAGGCGCAGGCAATCATCGGGCAGCTCCGCGAGGTCGCCCGACACCAGCAGCACGGGCAGGATCTGGTGGATGCCCTTCAGACGGCAGTCGACGCGTCGGCGGCGCTGCTCGCCACCAACCCGCCGCAAGACCGCATCGTCACCCCCCACGACACCACGCCGAACGGCGGGGACACGATCCCCACCGTCACGGTGCCGGGGCAGCAGCCGCCCCGCGAGTCCGGCCCTGCCGAGGTGCCCGCGAATGGTGGCGGTGGAGGACCGGACCGTGTGGCTGAGATCGAGGGGACCAGTGGGGCTGGGCCGGTCGCGGTCGCCCAACAGCGTCGCCAGGTCGCCGATGCGGCCACCTGGGAGAAGGTCGCGGCCGAGATCGCGGCCGAGGTCACCGCCGGGCGGCGGGTCGTGGTCACCTGGGAGATCCAGTGACCGGCTCGGCGGTCGGCCGCGTCGCACACCGGCGAGCCGGCGCGGCGGGATCCGCGGCCGGTCGTAATGAGGTGGCATCGTGAGCGTGCCGGTCGGTGTGGCCCCGCCCGACGCGATCCGCCGCAAGGTCGAGGCGTGGCTGGCCGAGGACGATTCGGCGGACGCCATCGCGCTGACGGCCCGCCCCGACGGGCCGGCCGAAACGGTGCTCAGCATCAACGGCTGTCAGGTCCGGGTCGTCCCGTGTCCCACTCCGCTGGCCGCCCGTGCCGCCCTGCACGACCGGGCCGACGGCGAACGGCTGGTCCTGTTGACCGAGCTGACCGACGCCGAACTGGGCGACGGGGTCCTCGCCCACCTCAGCAAGCAGACCGTCCGCAAGATCGATCCGTGGGATCTGGTCCGGCAGATGTTCGGTGGGGTGGCCGCTCTCGACCCGACCCTGGTCCGGGTCGGGCGCTGGGTCGCCAACGCCCTCACCGATCATGCCCCGGCCGACGGTTGGCCCGCCCCGCCCGGCGCGATCCTCACCCGCGACCACGCGCTGCGCAGCCTCACCTCCGAACTGCTCGACCTGCCACCTGCCGAACTCGACGACAGCGGCTTGGTGCAGTGGAGCACCGACGCCCGGCGGCAACTGGGTTTCACCCAGCTGCCGGACGTCGTCGCCGACGGCATCACCGCGTACCTGACCGGGACCGCCGGCCATGCCGCCGTCCCGATGATGGCCGCCGTACGCGCCGGACACGGCGTCGACGTCATCCCGCTGGGGCTGCTGGCCGGGCTGCTCTGGAGCGTCGGCAGCGGTGGCGCCGTCCAGGTGGAGGCCGCCGTCGGTCGTACCCGACTGGAGCCTCGATTCGGTGGGCTCCGGCTCAGCCCGCAGCAGGCCGAATCGCTGCACCAGGCGGCCGAGTCGTGGGTTTACCGGACCGTGGAGTCGGGTGACAACGGCCGGGACGAGGCTATGCGGATGCTGCGCCGGGCCGAGGCGATCGCCGCCGAGGTCGGCATCACGGCCATGCTCGGTGCCTCGACCGTCTTGCCCAGCGGATTCGTTCAGCGGCTGCGGGCCTTCGCCGACGCCGTACGACACGCCGTGCCGGCCGGTGGGTCGGCCCACCCGGCCGCGGTGGCGCGGGCACAGTCGGCCCTCGCCACCGTGGAGGCGCACCGGGCCGCCGAGCCGCGCCGGGTCGAGACCGCCCGGATGGCCGTCCGCCTGCTGCGCTGGCTGCACACCACCGACGGCCCGCCACCGGCCACCCTGCTCGACGCACTGCACCGGCAGGTCCGGCAGGACGGCTGGGTCGATAGAGCCCGGCTTGACGTCTTCGCCGGAGATCCCGACCAACAGGTCGCCGAGGCGTACCGACTGCTGCACCGGGCTGTCGAAGCCCGCCGCTCTCGGCACGACCAGCAGTTCGCCACGCTGCTCGCCGCCGCCACCAGCGCCGAGGCGGAGCCCGGTGCGCTACTGCGCGTCGAAGACGTGCTAGACCGGGTGGTCCAGCCAATCCTCGACACCGGTCGCCGGGTGCTGCTGCTCGTCATGGACGGCATGGGCGTCGCCGCTGCGACCGAGCTAGCCGAGTCCGTCACCCGGAGCGGCGCCTGGGTGGAACTCACCCCCGATGGCGGCCCGCGCACGGGTGCGCTGGCAGCGCTGCCGAGCGTCACCGAGGCCAGTCGATGCAGCCTGCTCAGCGGGCGGATTACGGCCGGGGGCCAGCAGGCCGAGCGCAAGGCATTCAAGGACCGCTTTCCCACCGGGAGGCTGCTGCACAAGTCAGCCTTGCGGGCCGGAGCCGGAGCAGCCCTCGACCCGGACGTGCTCGCCGCCCTCGACGACAAGTCGATCCGCCTGGTCGCCGCCGTCGTCAACACGATCGACGACGCGCTGGACCGCAGCGACCCGGGTACCACCGTCTGGGGCGACGACACCATCACCGCCGTCGGCGACCTGCTGACCTCCGCGGGCGAGCCAGATCGGGTGGTCGTCATCGTCTCCGACCACGGCCACGTCGTCGACCGAGGCCCCGAGTCGGTCACCCTGCCCAGCGCCAGCAGTGAGAACCGGTGGCGACCACCTACCGAACCCCCCGGCGACGCCGAGGTAGCCGTCGCCGGCAGCCGGGTGGCGCTCGGCGGCGGATCCGTCGTCCTGCCCTGGCGGGAAGAGGTGCGGTACGGGCCGCGCAAGGCGGGCTACCACGGCGGTGCGGCGCCGGCGGAAGCCGTCATCCCACTGCTCGTCCTGACCGCTGGTGACGACCTCGCCGTGCCCGGCTGGGCCGGTGCGCCGGTGGCCAGCCCCGACTGGTGGCGCGAACCGCTGACGGAGAGCACGCCCCCGCCGGCCGACCCGGCGCCGGCAACCCGGCGTCGCCCGCGCAAATCCGTTGAGCAGCAGACCGACGGTCTCTTCGACCTGGCGCCGGCCGTCGTCGCGCCGGCCGCCGCACCGCAGCCCGTACCCACCCCGCCCGACCTGGTGACGGCCCTGCTCTCCAGCGAGCGCTATGCCCAACGGCGCGACCCCCGACTCCCTCTGGCCGACGAACGGGTCGCCGCTCTGCTGAACACGCTGATCGCTGGCGGTGACCGGGCAACCCTCGACACCCTCGCCGCCCGGTCCGGCGTACCTGCACACAGGATCAACGGCACCGTCACCGTGTTGCGTCGGCTCCTTCAGGTCGAGGGCTATCCTGTGATCACCGTCGACGCGGACGGTCGCACCGTCCACCTCGACCGGAAATTGCTGATTGAGCAGTTCGGGCTGGAGCAGCGGTGACCGGAGAGATCTCGGCTCGACGGCGCCGGGACATCATCGACGCGCTGCGCCGGGGTG
Source organism: Micromonospora sp. NPDC005174 (assembly GCF_040608495.1). Lineage (NCBI taxonomy): Bacteria > Bacillati > Actinomycetota > Actinomycetes > Micromonosporales > Micromonosporaceae > Micromonospora > Micromonospora sp. NPDC005174. Next base: position 9,043 of record NZ_JBEXIJ010000015.1, read on the forward strand.
TCGTCCCGAGCAATGGACTCGACGCGCTCGCGGTGGGGCTCGACAGGTTCACCGCCGCTCTTGACGACGACCTCGAACGGGTCGCCGGCGGCGGCAGCGTCTTCAAGGCCGTCCGGGGCGAGTACGGCGCCGGCAAGACCTTCTTTACGCGCTGGCTGGCCGAACGCGCCAAGCGCCGCGGCTTCGCCGCTGCGGAGGTGCAGATCTCCGAGCTGGAAACACCCCTGCATCGGATGGAGACCGTCTACCGGCGGTTGGTGGAGCACCTCAGCACGGAGCAGTTCGCCCCGAGCGCGTTCCGACCCGTACTCGACGGTTGGATCTTCGCGTTGGAGGAGGACGTGCTCGCCGGGGGTACGGTCGCCGAGGACGATGCGCCAGGGCTCGATCGGGCCGTCGATGACTTGCTGGAGCGCCGGCTGGGCGACATCTCCCGGAGCACGCCGGGCTTCGCCGCAGCTCTGCGCGGTTACCGAGCCGCCAGCGCCAGCGGTGACCACCTCACCGCCGACGGACTGGCAGCCTGGCTCGGCGGTCAGCCACACGTCGCGGCATCCGCCCGGCGGACGGCCGGAGTGAAGGGCGACCTCGACCACTACGGCGCGCTGAGCTTCCTCCAGGGGCTGCTCACCGTCCTGCGCGACAGCGGCCACCAGGGGCTGCTACTGGTGCTGGACGAGGTCGAGACGCTGCAACGGGTGCGCTCCGACGCGCGGGACACGGCACTGAACGCTCTCCGGCAGCTCATCGACGAGGTTCACGCGGACCGGTTTCCGGGACTCATGCTCGTGATCACCGGGACGCCCGCGTTCTTCGACGGCCCCCAGGGCGTCCAGCGGCTCGCGCCGCTCGCGCAACGTCTCGCCACCGACCTCGGCCCCGACCCGCGTTGGGACAACCCCCGCGCCACCCAACTGCGGCTATCCGGGTTCACTGTCGACGCCCTGGTGGAACTCGGCAGCCGGGTCCGAGACATCTACGGCAGCGCACAGGTCGACGCTCGGGTGGATGACGACTACCTCGCCACACTGGCCCGTGCCGTCACCGGCGCGCTCGGCGGTCAGGTCGGGGTGGCACCCCGCGTCTACCTCAAGAAGCTCGTGGCGGACGTCTTTGACCGGGTGGACCAGTTCGCCGACTGGGAGCCGCGGCGACACTACGCACTCACCCTGCGGGCCGACGAACTGACCGAGGTCGAACGCAACGCCGCCGCTCGCGCCGACGACATCGAACTGACGCTCTGACGTGTTGCCAGACCTCGACCCGGTCGTGGTGCACCACGTGGTCAACACCCTGGGTTGGCGAGACCTGCGTCCATTGCAGCGCGCTGCGATCGCCCCGGTGCAGGGCGGTCTGGATGCCCTCCTGCTCGCCCCGACGGCGGGCGGCAAGACGGAGGCCGCGCTGTTCCCGCTGCTGTCCCGGATGGCCGCGCACCACTGGACCGGTACGTCAGTGCTTTACCTCGCCCCGCTGAAGGCGCTGCTCAACAACCTGGAGCCTCGGCTGGAGCAGTACGCCGGTTGGCTCGGGCGGCGGGTGGCCCTCTGGCACGGGGACATCGGCGCCTCGCGGCGGCGGGCCGTGCTCTTCGAGCGGCCGGACATCCTGCTGACCACACCTGAGTCACTGGAAGCCATGCTGGTCAGCGCCAACGTCGACCACCGCCAGTTCTTCGCCGGTCTGCAAGCGGTGGTCGTTGATGAGGTGCACGCCTTTGCGGGAGATGACCGAGGTTGGCACCTGCTTGCCGTCTTGGAACGGTTGACCCGGGTGGCTGGTCGGCCGCTGCAGCGGATCGGCCTATCCGCCACCGTCGGGAACCCCGACCATCTGCTCACCTGGCTCCAGGGCTCCGGCGCGGGTAGCCGGCCGGCCCAGGTCGTCGCACCCGAGGCGGTCCATATCGCGGGTGGCGTACCAGCGGGCGAGATCGAGCTGGACTATGTCGGCTCGCTCACCAACGCCGCGGCCGTGATCGCCGCCCTGCATCCGGGCGAAAAGCGGCTGGTCTTCTGCGAATCCCGGCAGACAGTCGAGGAGCTCGGACAACTGCTACGGGAGCAGGGCGTTACCACCTTCCTGTCGCATGCGTCGCTGTCCGTGGACGAGCGGCGCCGCGCGGAACAGGCGTTTGGTGAGTCACGAGACTGCGTCATCGTTTCCACCAGCACACTCGAACTCGGCATCGACGTTGGCGACCTGGACCGCGTGATCCAGATCGACGCGCCAGCCACCGTGGCGTCCTTCCTGCAGCGGCTCGGGCGCACCGGTCGCCGTCCGGGAAGCAGCCGGAACTGCCTGTTCCTGACGCTCGGTGGCCAGCCGCTCGTGGAGGCGGCCGCGCTGCTCCTGCTCTGGTCACGAGGTTGGGTGGAGCCGGTCACCGCACCGCCGGAACCTCGGCACATCGTCGCCCAACAGGTGCTCGCGCTCTGCCTTCAGGAGCATCGGATAGGTGCGGAGACCTGGATCCAGGCATGGAATGAGCTGCCGCCCTTTGAGAAGAACGCCCGACCGATCGTTCGACACCTCGTCGAGCACGGCTATCTGGAGCAGGACGAGGGCATGCTCTTCATCGGTCCCACCGCCGAGGAGCGGTTCGGCCGTCGCCACTTCATGGAGATGACGGCCGTATTCACCGGGCCGCCCGAGTTCACCGTCCTGCTGGGCCGTAGCGAGCTGGGTCGAATCGATCCCAGCCTGCTCACCGAGGAGGTCCGGGGCGAACGCCGCCTGCTGTTGAGCGGCCGGAGTTGGCGCGTTACCTACATCGACTGGCGCCGTCGGCGGTGTTTCGTCGAACCTGCCGACGGCGGCGGACGTGCCCGTTGGACGGGCACCGGGTGGGCGTACCGCAGTCACGAGATCACCTGGGCGATGCGTGAGGTGCTGCTGGGAGCGGAGCCTCCGGTCACCCTCACCCGTCGTGCGGTGACTCGCCTGGCGCGGGAGCGCGAGGAGAAACTGCACCTGGTGCATCCCGGTGGCACTGTCATTGTCCGCGAGAGCGGCGGTGACCTGCGCTGGTGGACCTGGGCGGGTTTCCGGACGAACGCCACGTTGACCGCCACGCTGGGCGAAGTCGTCGATCCGGTGGAGCGGTTCGACGGCAACAGCATCCGACTGCGGGAAGACGTCACACCTGCGAGCTGGCGGGCACTCACCGCGGACGCCGCCACCCGACTGTGCCTGCCAGAGGTCAACGACAAGGCCGTAGACGGTCTCAAGTTCGGCGCGGCCCTGCCGAAGCGGTTGGCCGCGGCCACGCTGGCTGCGCGCCTGGCCGACCTGGACGGGGCTGCCGTGGTGCTGGACGAGCCCGTGCGGTTCGTCATCGTCTAGCAGTGGCTGCACTGGTTCCTCAGTGAGTGTCGGCAATGGGCGGGGTCAGCGGCGGGGGGTCTCGCTGGCGATCGTCGCCTCCCGGGGCAGCGCCGCCGCCCGCACCGCCCAGTCCAGCGCGTAGTCGGCGATCTCCTCCCAGCCGGGCGCCCCGACCGTGAAGTGCGACCGGTCGGGGAACTCCTCGTACGCGGTGAGCGCCCGGGACTTCTGGTAGAGACCCGCGTTGGCGCGGACCACCGACGCCGGCACCACGTGGTCCTGCCCGCCGGCCATCAGCAGCAGCGGCGCGCGGTCGACGCGCCCGGTGTCGACGCGGGCGGGTGAGCGCGGGTCGACGTTGGCGAACGCGCCCTCGAAGAACACCCGTCCCGCGCCGGGTACGGCGTAGCGCTGCCAGGCCCGGTCGGACTCCTCCCGGCTGAGCGTGTTGCCGAAGGTGTAGGCGAAGTCGTCCGGGGTGAACGGGACGGCCTTGCCACGGTTGGCGGGGTTGCGCAGGATCGGGAAGCCGGAGCGCAACTGGCTCAGCGGCACCTTGAGTACTCCCTTGATCGCCGCCGGGTGCACCCCCACCACCGCCGCGCCGAGCCCCCGGTCGGCGAGGACCTGGGCGAACAACCCACCGAATGAGTGACCCATGATGATCGGTGGTCGTGGGAGCGCCCGGATGATCCGGTCGTAGTGGGCGACGATCGTGGCCATGCTCTGCTCGGCGATCGGGCTCGGATCGTCGCGCAACTGCTCCACGGACCGGTCCATGCCGGGCCAGGCTGGCGCGATCACGTGCATCCCGCGCTCGGTGAAGCGGTCGGCCCACCCGTCCCAGCTGCGCGGGGTCATCCAGAGCCCGTGGATCAGCACGACCGTGTCGACCTGGCCCTGCGGTGTGGCACCCATCGCGTCCTCCCGGTGTCGCGGCGTCCGGCGGCGCGCTTACCCGCTGCCGCCCCCGGAATGCCTGCCTCGGGGGCGGATGTGGCGGTGAGCGTGATGACTCAGGGGCATCTTGATGACTCACAGGCATCATGCTCGTCGCGGTCCGCGCTCGCCGGCGCGTCACGCTGCGTGCCCGCCGGGCTCTGAGCCGTGCCGTCCGGCCCCTGACAAATGTCACGGCCGGAACGTGACGGCCGCTCCGGGAGTCCAGGTCCGCGACACCCCAGCATTTATGGCATGACGAGTACGGATCCGGCCGTCGAGCTGAACGGCCTCACCAAGACCTTCGGTACGGTCACCGCGGTCGACGGGCTGAGCCTGCGGGTGCAGCCCGGCGAGGTGGTGGCGTTCCTCGGCCCCAACGGGGCGGGCAAGACCACCACCATCGACATGCTGCTCGGCCTGGCCCGCCCGGACGCGGGCACGGTGCGCGTTCTCGGCGGAACCGCCGACGACGCGGTGGCCCGGGGGAGGGTCGCCGCCGTACTCCAGACCGGCGGCCTGCTCAAGGACCTCACCGTGGGCGAGACGGTACGGATGACCGCGCACTTCTACCGGCACACCCGCCCGGCCGCCGAGGTGCTGGAGCGCGCCGGGATCGCCGACATCGCCGACCGGGTCGTCGGGCGGTGCTCCGGCGGTCAGCAGCAGCGGCTGCGCTTCGCGTTGGCGCTGCTGCCGGACCCGGACCTGATGGTCCTCGACGAGCCGACCACGGGGATGGACGTCGAGGGCCGCCGGGACTTCTGGCAGGCCCTGCGCCGCGACGCCCGCGACGGCAGGACCGTCATCTTCGCCACCCACTACCTCGACGAGGCGGACGCGTACGCCGACCGGATCGTGCTGGTCCGGCAGGGACGGATCGTCGCCGACGGCACCACCGCGGAGATCAAGAACCTGGCCGCCGGTCGTACCGTGCGGGCCACCCTGCCCGGCGCGGACCAGGCCGCGCTCGCCGCGCTACCCGGCGTGGACGCCGTGGAGGTGCGCGGCGACAGCGTGCTGGTGCGTACCGGCGACTCCGACGCGATCGCCCGTCACCTGCTCACCCGGACCGCTGCCCGGGACGTGGAGATCACCTCCCGCAACCTCGAGGACGCCTTCCTCGCCCTGACCACCGAGCGCATCGGAGCCTGAGATGTCCACCCTGCCGGCCACCCCCGCCGCCACCCGCGCCGACCGCCCCGCTCCGCCCGACCGCCGGCTGCCCGCCCTCGGTGGTTTCGCCCCGGCCGTCCTCGGCATCGAGCTGCGCCGGGTGCTGCGCAACCGTCGTACCCTCGCCTTCACGCTGATCATGCCCGGCGTCTTCTTCCTCATCTTCGGCCTGCCACAGCGGGGGCAGACCCTGGACAACGGCCGACCCGTGACGGCGTACGTCATGATCAGCCTCGCCGTGTACGCGGCGATGGTGGCGACGACAAGCGCGGGCGGCGCGGTCGCCACCGAGCGGGCGTTGGGTTGGAGCCGCCAGCTACGGCTCACCCCGCTGCGGCCGACCGCGTACGTGGCGACGAAGGTGGCCACCGCGATGACCCTCGGCCTGATCGCGGTCGTCATCGAGTTCGTGGTGGGCGCGGCGGCCGGCGTCCGCCTTCCGCTGGACGTCTGGCTGCTGGCCGGGCTGGCCGCGTGGATCGGCTCGCTGGTCTTCGCCGCGTTCGGCCTGTTCATCGGCTACCTGGTGCCGGCCGAGAACGTCATGCAGTTCATCGGGCCGATCCTGGCCGTGCTCGCCATGTTCGGCGGGCTGTTCGTACCGGTGGAGGTGCTGCCGCACGTGCTCCAGCAGGTCGCGAAGTTCACCCCGGTGTACGGCATGGGTGAGCTGGCCCGCGCTCCGCTGACCGGCGCCGGCGTGAGCATGGCCGGTGTGGCCAACATGGTCCTGTGGACCGTGGCCTTCGGTGTCGGCGCGACCCGGCTGTTCCGCCGGGACACCGCGCGGGTCTGACCGGTCCGACCGCTAGCGTGAACCCGATGGACCTTCCGACGGGGCAGCCCCGGCCGATGCACCGCCACTGGCGGTACATCGGCTGGCTGCTGGCCGCCGTGTGGCTGTTCTTCCTCAACGTGCCGATCTCCACCGCGTTGCACCAGCCGGAGTTGTGGCGGCGGGTCGTCGGAGTGGCCGCGTTGGTCGTCTTCGGCCTGGGCTACGTGCTGCTGTTCCAGTGGGCCCGTCAGCTGCGCCAGCTGCTGCTGCCGATCCCGGCGGGGCGCGCGCGGGTGGGCCTGCTGCTGCTGCTCGCGGCGGGCCTGGCCAGCATCCCGGGCACTGACGGAGACTGGCTGGCGACCCTGGTCTACGTGGCCGCGGCCGGGGTGTTCCTGCTGCCGGCGTGGGAGGCGGCGGCCACCGTGGCGCTCTGCGCCGTGACGCCGGCGTTGGCGTCGTGGCTGGTGCCGGGCTGGGAGTCGGAGAACGGCATCGTCTTCGCGGTGCTGCTCGCCTCGTTCGCCATGTTCGGTGTGTCGAGGCTGGCCCAGCGCAACAGCGAGCTTCAGGCCGCCCAGCAGGAGATCGGCCGGCTCGCGGTCGCCGAGGAGCGGGCCCGGGCGGCACGCGACCTGCACGACATCCTGGGGCACTCGCTGACCGTGGTGGCGATCAAGGCCGAACTGGCCGGACGGCTCATCGAGGTCGACCCCGGCCGGGCCGCCCACGAGATCGCCGAGGTGGAGCAGTTGGCGCGGGCGGCGTTGGCGGACGTGCGGCAGACCGTCGGGGCGTACCGGGAGGTCACCCTCGCCGGTGAGCTGGCCGGCGCCCGGTCCGCGCTCGCCGCGGCGGGCATCGCGGCGGAGGTGCCGGCCGAGACGCCGGAGCTGCCGCCCGAGTGGGACCGGCTGTTCGGCTGGACGGTGCGTGAAGGGGTGACCAATGTGGTCCGACACAGCGGGGCACGGTGCTGCACCATCCGGGTGCACCCGGACGGGGTCGAGGTCGACGACGACGGTCGGGGGCCGTCCACTCCCGAATCCGCCGGATACGGGCTGGTCGGTCTGCGTGAGCGGGCCCGCCGGTTGGATGCCGTGGTGAGCGTGGGTCGGCGGCGGGGCGGCACCGGTTTCCTGCTGCGGGTGCACGCTCCGGCGGAGGTCCGGTGAGCGGCTCCGCCACGCCGATCCGGTTGCTGCTCGCCGACGACCAGGCGCTGGTGCGTGGCGCGCTGGCCGCGCTGCTGTCGCTGGAGCCGGACCTGACCGTGGTGGCCGAGGTGGGCCGGGGCGACGAGGTGGTGCCCGAGGCCCTGCGGCACACGCCCGACGTGGCCCTGCTGGACGTCGAGATGCCCGGCCTGGACGGGATCGCCGCCACCGCCGCGCTGCGGGCCGCCCTGCCGGCGTGCCGGGTGCTGGTGGTGACCACGTTCGGTCGGCCCGGTTATCTGCGTCGCGCGATGGAGGCCGGTGCGAACGGCTTCGTGGTCAAGGACACCCCGGCCCGGCAGCTCGCCGACGCCGTCCGTCGGGTGCATGCCGGCCTGCGGGTGGTCGACCCGACGCTGGCTGCGGAGACCCTGGCGACCGGGGCGAGCCCGCTGACCGAGCGGGAGACCGAGGTGCTGCGTGCGGCGCGGGGTGGCGGCACGGTCGCCGAGCTGGCGAGGGCGCTGCACCTGTCCGAGGGGACCGTGCGTAACCACCTGTCCGCGGCGATCGGCAAGACCGGCGCCCGCAACCGGGCCGCGGCCGTCCGCATCGCCGAGCAGAACGGGTGGCTGCTCGGCGACTGAACCGCCCGATCAGGCGGTCGGCGGTGGCGTGGCGAGCTGGTCGACGACCACCAGGGTGCTGCCGGGCCGGACCTCGGCGAGCAGTTCGCGTTGACCGCTGCGGGTCACCCGGATGCAGCCGTTGGTGGTGTTCTCACCCAGGTCGTCGTCGTTGTACCAGGTGTGCAGACCGATGTGCGCGCCCTTGAGGCCCGTCGGCACCGCCTCCGGGTCGTCCGGCACCGAGCCCAGGGCGTAGATGTCCACCCCGCCGTAGACCTCCTCGGGCGGCGGGGTGCGCCCCAGGATGAAGGTCCGCCCGAGCGGCGTCTCCTGCCCCGACTGGCCGAGGCTCGTCTCCCAGGAACGCACCGCCTTACCGGCCCGGTACCAGGTGAGCCGATGCGTCCTGCGCTCCACCACGATCTGGTCGCGCAGGGCGACGGTGTCGAACCCACCCGGTGGCAGCCAGGCGAGCCGCCGGTTCGCCGACGGCAGCAGGACGGCCGTCCAGCTGGCCTGCCGTTGGGCGATCGGCACGGTCAACTCGACACCGGCGAGCGTCGGCTCGACGAACGCCAACGGCCGGCCGCCCGGGGCGTCGTACGCGGCGATCCGGCGGGTCGGGTGCACGCCCTCGGTCAGCGGGGTGGTGTCCATGGTGGCCGGATCGGCGGGAAAGCCCTTGGGCGCGGGGTCGTAGTCGAGCACCGGCAGCCCGGCCGGGGCGGGCGCGGCCGGGGGGACCGACTCCTCCGGACTCTGCTCGACGCTGCTCGGCGTCGGATCGGCGGCCGCCTGCTGGCCCTCGGGGGCCGTCGAGCGTGGCGTGAGAGCCTGCCCCACCAGCAACGCGACGACCAGCAGCACGGGTACGGCGACCGCGCCAGCGATCCAGCCGGCACGGCGACGGGACGGGGACATTCGGTCAAACGGCACCAAACCACTCTATGGCGGTGGACGCCCCGGGACCCCCGGTTCGGCGATACCCGCCAACCGGAGGTCCCGAGGTCGGTCAGACCCGTGCGCCGATGTGGATGGCCACCGCGTCGTGCGCCGGCACGTTCGCGGCGAACCAGCCGCTACCGTCCACGGTGATCACCGGCCCGCTGCACGAGCCGCCCGCGTACGTGCCGTGGACGACGTCGCAGTACCGGCCGGCGGGCAGCCCGGTGGAGTACGAGCGGCCGTTCACCGCGGAGTCCTCGTCGTTGACTGTGAGGTAGCCCTTGCCGCTGCGACTGAACGCGATGTGGTTGTTGCCGTTGTCGTACCAGTTGGCCACGCCGGCGCCCTCGGTGGCGTTGCGGAAGCCGACCATGTTGGCGATCACCGGCCAGCGGTGCTCGCATTCCCAGCCCGAGTAGCAGGTGGTGTTCAGCGTCCTGTTGCTGCCGTCCGAGGGCGGCCCGGCGTCGCGGTTGCTGAAGGTGTAGCTGGACATGACCGTCGGCGACCCGTACGGCCAGGCCAGCATGAAGGCGTTCGCGAGCGCGTAGATGCCTCGGTCGGCGTAGGTGAGCACGCCGCCTCCGTCGCGCTGGGTGTCGTGGTTGTCGACGAACACCGACGCCGAGCCGCTGGGCAGGTGACCCCAGCCCTCGCCGAAGTTCTTCAGGTAGGCCAGGCGCTCGGAGCGGAACACCCGGGCCAGGTCCTTGCCGTAGCGGAACTCGTGCACGTCACCGTTGCCGGTGTACTCGGTCGGCTGGATCGGTTCCCCGGCGCCGTAGATGACCTCCTGCACGATGTACGCCGGGCGGGAGAGCTTGCCCCTGATGGCGGCGATGTCGGCGGCCGGCATGTGCTTGCTGGCGTCGAGCCGGAAGCCGTCCACACCGAGGGACAGCAGGTCGTTGAGGTACGACGCGATCTTGGTACGGACGTAGTCCGACTCGGTCTTCAGGTCGGACAGGTTGACCAGCTCGCAGTTCTGCACCTCGTACCGGTCGTTGTAGTTGGCGATGTCGTCGCCGCCGTTGCGCCCGCAGTGGTGGAAGTCCTGGGTCTGGTAGATGCCCGGGTAGTCGTAGTGCCCGTACGACGAGCCGGCCCAGCCGGTGCCGCCGTTGGCCTGGCCGGACATGTGGTTGACGACGGCGTCGACGATCACCTTGACCCCGGCCGCGTGGCAGGTGTCGACCATCGACTGGAACTGGGCCCGGGTGCCCTTGCGGGACTCGATCCGGTAGCTGACCGGCTGGTACGCCATGTACCACTGGTTGCCCCGCACGTGCTCCTGCGGAGGCGAGACCTGCACGTAGCCGTAGCCCTTCGGGCCGAGGGTGCTCTGGCACTCGCTGGCCACCGACGGCCAGTTCCACTCGAAGAGCTGGACGATGACCTTCTTCGCGCCGGACGGGCTGGCAGCGGCCGGGGTCGCCGTTGCGGTGAGGGGGACGAGCAGGCTGGCGACCAGGCCGAGGGCGAGGATCGCCGAGCCGCGTCGACGTCGGGGCATCGGGACTCCTGACGGGAGCGGGGGTGGGGGGTGGCGGTGCGGTGGGGGAACGCATCGGCTGCTCGAATCTTGCAACCCATGCTGAAATTTGCCGAAAGATTACAAGCGTGTTGCAAGGACTGTCAATCCATGGACATTCGCCACTGTGCGTCACCTGAAGGGGGTGTGCACAACGCACCGCGGTGCCACTCGGTTCGATCGCGGCCGAGAATTTTTCGCCCACCGATGATCCGCCGGCCCCGCCGTTCCGTACTGGATGGGGGAGCAGGGGTCGGCCGGTGGTGCGCCGCCGCGAGACGATCGAGGAGCAGATGGCCCGGGCAAAGCAGAACCAGAAGGCCACCGAGGTCCGGACCAGCACCAGCAGTCGGGGGGTGCGGACCCGGTCCCGCTCAGCGACCATGTTGCTGATCGCGTCGATGCTCGCCGCGTTCTGGGCGGCGACCATGCTGACCGGCGCCGGGCAGATGGCGTACGCGTACGGCTTCTTCTTCACCGAGTTCTTCGCCGGGGTGATCGCCCTGGTGTCGCTGAGTCTCACCGTGATGCTGGGTCTCGTCGCCACCGACCGGCTGGTGCTGAACATCTCGCACCGCGTGCTGATGCAGTCCGCGCACCGCGCCACCGGCGTCCTGGGCGTGGCCGGGCTGTTCTTCCACGTCCTCACGAAGATCGCCACGGGTCGGGCGGCGGCGACCGACTCGCTCGTGCCGTTCATCGGTGGCCGGGGGCTCTACGTCGGCCTCGGCACGGTGGCCGCCCTGCTGATGGTCAGCGTGATCTGGACCGGCATCATCCGGGCCCGCTTCGCCGGCGTCGGTCCCAAGTGGCTCTGGCGGGCCCTGCACTCCGCCGCGTACCTCGCCTGGCCCTTCGCGATCATGCACGGCCTCAACGCCGGTCGGGCCGCCGCGTCCTGGGTGGTCCTCAGCTATTTCGCGTGCGTCGTGTTGGTCGTGCTGGCGCTGCTGGTCCGACTCTCGGTCACCATCGGTCGGCGCAGCCGTGAGCAGCACCAGGCCGCCGTGCGCAATGCGGCGCTGGCCGGGCGGGGCACCGAGGAGGGCCGCGGGCGTTCGCTGCTGGCCGGCCTGGGCCGCCGTCGCGAGACCAGCGAGGACAAGCGCCCGGCCTGGGCGGAGGCCACCACCGCCACCTGGACGGCCCCGGCCGGCCCACGGCGGCGCGACCCCGAGCGGTTCACCGTTCCGGTGGTGCCCGAGCCCGGCTCGCTGGTCGAGCCGACCCGGCCCAGCCGGCGTCGCCGGGACGAGGAAGCCGCCCGGCAGGACCGTCGCGAAGAGATGGAGACGACGGCGACCCGCCGCTCCGCGCGCCGCACGGCCGAGGAAGAGATGGAGACGACGGCGACCCGCCGGCGCGCCTCGCGCAGCCGCGACCGGGACGAGGAGACCGCCCCGACCCGTCGCCGTCGCGCCGAGGAGCCGGCGGCCGAGCGGAGCAGCCGTCGGTCCCGTTCCGAGGACGAGGACGCCCGGTACTCGGCACCGCCCCAACGGACCCTCGCCGAGCCCGAGGAGCCGTGGGACAGCCCGCGCCGCTGGCAGGCCGCCGAGCCGATCTCGGCCGGTCCGGTCTCCGCCGAGCCGATCTCCGCCGGCCCGGTCTCCGCCGGCCCGATCTCCGGTGGTCCCATCTCGGCGGCGCCGCGCAGCGGCAGCGGCCGGCACAGCGCCGAGGACGACCTCCCGGAGGAGCCCGACTACTGGCGCCCGCCGGCCCGGTACGTCCCCGAGGAGGTGCCGCCGCCCGTCGACGACACCCCGACCCTCGTCGACCTGGCGTCGCGGCGGGCCCGGCGGGCCGCCGGCGAGGGCCGTTCCGCCAAGCGCCGCAAGGCCAGCGCGGACGCCGTGGACGGGGCGTACTGGGCCGGGCTGCGGGGTGAGGCGAAGTGATGCGGACGACCGTGCCTCCGGTGGCCTGCGTCGGTGAGCCTCGGCTGACCGCCGGCTTCGCCGAGTTCGGTCGACTCGACCTGGCCGCACACGAGGAGGTGCACGGCCCGATCGGCCCGATGGAGCCGGCGCAGCTCCTCCAGCTCGCCGAGGGTATGCAGCTCAAGGGCAAGGGTGGCGCGGGCTTCCCGTTCGCCCGCAAGCTGCGCGCGGTGCTCGAGTCCTGCGAGCGACAGGACCTCGCCGCGGTGGTGGTGGTCAACGCCACCGAGGGAGAACCGGCGAGTTGGAAGGACAAGGTGCTGCTGACCCGCGCTCCGCACCTGATCCTCGACGGCGCGGCGCTGGCCGCGTACGCGCTGGACGCCGACGAGATCGTCATCGGCGTGGCGGATGACGGGGTCGGCCGGGACTCGCTGATGGAGGCGCTCGACGAGCGCCGGATGCCGGTGCCGACCACCATCGTCACCGTGCCGCACCGGTTCATCTCCGGCGAGGGCGGTGCCCTGGTCAACGGGATCAACGGGTTGCCGCACATCCCGCCCGGCACCAAGAAGCGTTCCAGCGACTCCGGGGTCAGCGGGCTGCCGACCCTGCTGTCCAACGCCGAGACGTTCGCCCAGCTCGCCGTCGGTGCGCGGCTCGGCCCGTACGAGTACGCGGCGCTCGGCACCGACGACGAACCGGGCACCGTGCTGCTCACCGTGACCGGCGCGGCGGCCCGTCCGGCCGTGGTGGAGTGCACCGCCGGCATGCCGCTGCGTGACGTCCTCGACCTGTGCGAGGTGCCGGACGTCCAGGGCATCCTGATGGGCGGCTACCACGGCAAGTGGATCACCGCCGAGGCGGCGGAGAAGGCCGAGGTCTCCCGCAAGGGCCTGGCAGCGGTAGGCGGCACCCTCGGCGCGGGCATCATCATCCCGGTCGGGGTCGACACCTGCCCGCTCGGTGAGGCCGCGCAGGTGGTGCGTTACCTGGCCGGGGAATCCGCCGGCCAGTGCGGCCCGTGCAAGATGGGCCTGCCGGACCTGGCCCGCGCGGTCGACCTGGCCGTCGCCGGCAGCCAACCGGCCGACGTCGTCCGGGCCGCCGCTGGCGAGGTCAAGGGCCGGGGCGCGTGCAGCCACCCGGACGGTACGGCCCGGTTCGCACTCTCCGCGATCGAGGTCTTCGCCGACGAGTTGCGGCTGCACAGCACCGGCGACGGCTGCGGCCGGCGGGTCAAGGGCGTCATGGGGCTGCCCGGCGCACCCGACCCCGACCCGCAGAGGCTCACCCTGGACTGGTCCCGTTGCGACGGGCACGGGCTCTGCGCGCACGTGGTGCCGGACTTCATCCGGCTCGACGGCAACGGCTATCCGGCGTTCCCGGCCACGCCCGTGCCGACCTGGCTGCGCGAGGGCGCCCTCAAGGCCGTCAAGGTCTGCCCGGAACTCGCCCTGCGCCTCGCGAAGGCCGAGTAGCGAAAGGCACCGACCACCACACCCGTCGAACGGAGCAGCGGATGCGCAAGCGGATCGGGCGGACAGCCATCGTGGGGGCGCTCGTGGCCACCCTGCTCGCCACGGCATCCTGCACCGGCACGGTGCCGCCCGACGCCGCCGCCGCGGGGACCACGCCGACTCCGACCAGCTCCCCGACCCTCTCGACCACCCCCTCGGCCGGGGCGTCGTCGGCCGCGCCGGCCCCGGTTCCGGACGCTCTGCGCTTCACCGGCACGACCCTCGCCGGCAGCGCGTTCGACGCGACGCGACTGGCCGGCCGGCCGGTGGTGCTCTGGTTCTGGGCGCCTTGGTGCGCCACCTGCGCCAGCCAGGCCTGGACGGTGGCCGAGATCGCGCCGAAGTACCGGGACACCGTGCCGATCGTCGGTGTCGCCGGACTCGGCGAGCAGCGCGACATGAAGAACTTCGTCACCGAGTTCGAGCTCGGCGACATGCCCCAGATCGACGATCGCAAGGGCGCGCTCTGGAAGCGGTTCAAGGTGACCGAACAGAGCGTCTTCGTGATCCTCGACCGGGACGGCACGGTCGTCCACCAGGGCTTCCTGGACGGTGAGTCGCTCACCGCCCGCGTCGCCGCCCTGGCCGGGGCGTGACCGGCCCGCTGCTGCTCGCGCTGACCGCCGGCATGCTCGGGGCGGTCAACCCGTGCGGCTTCGCGTTGCTGCCCGCGTACCTCTCGCTGCTTGTCGCCGGGGCGACGGACGCCCGCGGCGCGGTCGGTCGCGCGCTCACGGCGGCGGCCGGGCTGACCCTGGGGTACGTGGTGGTCTTCGGCGCCTTCGGTCTGGCGCTCGCGCCGCTGGCCGGCTGGCTGCGGCCCCGGCTGCCGTGGCTGACCGTGGTGCTCGGGCTGCTGCTGGTGACGGCCGGTTGCTGGCTGCTCGCCGGCCGGCGACTGCCCGCACCGGGCTGGACGGCGCGCGCGCCCCGGTTGACCAGGTCGTGGCCGTCGATGGCGCTGTTCGGTGCGGCGTACGCGCTGGCCTCGCTCGGCTGCGCCATCGCACCGTTCCTGGCCATCGTGGTGACCAGCCTCCAGGCCGGCTCGACCGGGCGTGGGCTGGCCCTGTTCGGCGCGTACGCCCTCGGGATGGGCCTGGTGGTCGCGGTCGCCGCGCTCGGCGTGGCGCTGCTGCGCGACTCGCTGGTGGCCCGGTTGCGCGTCGCCGGTGCGCTGGTGCCCCGGCTCAGCGGCCTGGTGCTGCTGCTGGCCGGCGGCTACGTCGCCTGGTACGGCCGGTACGAGCTCCGGCTGGCCGCCGGCCGGCGCGAAGCCCTCGAAGACCCGGTCATCCAGGCAGCTTCGCAGGTGCAGCATGCCCTGGCCGACACCGTCGACAAGTTGGGTCCAACAGTGCTCCTGGCCACCCTGGCGGCGCTGCTGCTCCTGGCAGCCCGCACCGCACGCTCCCGCCGTCCCGCCCGCGATCTTGCACTTTCTGTCGCCGCAAAAGACGCGGATCGGGGCATCGAGACGACAGAAAGTGCAAGATCGGCGGGGTGAGGTGGGGTGGGGGGTGGGGTGGGGTGGGGTGGGGGTTAGCGGGGGGTTAGGCGGTTGGTGCCTAGGCGGTCTTGCAGGACCTTGGGGATCAGGACGCTGCCGTCGGACTGCTGGTTCTGCTCCAGGATGGCCGGGAAGAGGCGGCTCGTGGCCAGGGCGGAGCCGTTGAGGGTGTGCACGAAGCGGGTCTGCTTGCCGCCCGGCTCGCGGTAGCGGATCGCCGCCCGGCGGGCCTGGTAGTCGCCGGCCCAGGAGACCGACGAGACCTCCTTGTACTTGCCGGTGCTCGGCATCCACACCTCGATGTCGAGGGTCTTCTTCATCGACGCGCTGGCGTCACCTGCCGACAGCAGCGTGCGCTGGTAGTGCAGGCCCAGCCCCTCGACCAGGCTCTCGGCGTGGGCGAGCATCTCCTCCAACGCCGCGTCCGCCTGCTCCGGCAGGGTGAACTGGAAGATCTCCACCTTGTTGAACTGGTGCCCGCGTACGGTGCCGCGCTCGTCCGAGTGCGACCCGGCCGACTCCCGGCGGTAGCACGGCGTGTACGCGAACGCCTTCAACGGCAGCTTCGCGGTCTCCAGGATCTCGTCCTGGTACGCGCCCAGGATCGCCGTCTCGGACGTGGGCAGCAGGAACTGCCCGCGCGGGGCGGAGGCGGCGTCCAGGTGGTAGACGTCGTCGTAGAACTTGGGGAACTGACCGGCGGCGAAACCGGCCGAGTCCAGCAGGAGGTGCGGCGGGAGCAGGAACTCGTACCCGGCCTTGATGTGCTGGTCGACGAAGTAGTTGAGCAGCGCCCACTCCAGCCGCGCGCCGACGCCCGTGTAGATCCAGAAGCCGGAGCCGCCGAGCTTGACGCCGCGCTCGTAGTCGACGAGACCGAGCGCGCGGGACAGCTCCACGTGGTCGCGGACCTTCTCGATCGCCGGGGGCGAACCGAAGGTCTTGACGACCCGGTTGGCCTCCTTGCCGCCGGGGAGGATGTCGTCGGCGGGCAGGTTCGGCAGCTCGCTCATCGCGTCGCGCAGCCGGGCCTGCACCTCGTCCAACTGGGACTCCAGCTCGGCGAGCTGCTTGCGCTCCGCCTCGGGGGCGGTGACCTGCGGCTCGGTGCCCGCGCGCTTCGCCTGCGCGTACGCCCGGGCCTCGGCCTTGCGGCGCTGCCGCTCATTGTCGATCTCCGTGATCAGGGAGCGGCGTTCCTGATCGAATCGCTGGATCTCGTCCAGGGAACGGGTGACCTCGGCGGGATCCAGTCGCTTCGCCAGCGCGGTCGCCACCGCCTCGCGATCCTTCCGGATCAACTCCATGTCGAGCATGCTGCTCCGTACGCCTCCGTCCGGGGTTCACTGGTGAACCATCAGATGTTACCGTCGCGCACGTTTCCACCCGACTACGGGGAGCGCGACCGGTTTCTACAGCCGGATCGGCATCAGCACGGAGTAGGTGTCCGCGTCGTCCGGGCGTCGGACGGCCAGCGGGGCGATCGGCCCGTCCAGCTCCAGGACCAGTTGCGGGCCGCCGGCCGCGTCCAGGGCGTCGAGCAGGTACTCGCCGTTCACCCCGAACCGCAGCCCGGCTTCCGGCCCAGTCACCAGGCCGGTCAGCTCAGCGGGGTGCAGCAGTCGCAGGTCACCCGAGTCGTCGAGGCCCAGCACGGAGATCGCCAGCGGCGTGCCGGCGTACTCGCGGGCCAGCGTGGGGGCGGCCGGGTCGCGCAGCGCGGCGCGCAGGGCCGCCACGTCCACCGGGATGCGGTACGCGGCCGGCCGCGCGCCGACGGCCTCGCGCAGCAGCCGCCGGTAGTCCGGAAAGTCGTACGGCAGGGCGGTGCCCGTGAGCGTCCGGCCGGCCACCGTCACCCGCAGCTCTGTGCCGGCCACGGTCAGCCGTACCGGCCGGTCGTCGGTGTCCAGCAGCCGGCGCAGCCGGTCGACGAGGTCCACCGGCGCCAGTACCCGCGCGGGCGGCCCGTCGACGGCCGCTCCCGCCCGGGCCAGCGCGAGGCGGTGCCGGTCGGTGGCGACCAGCCGCACGCCCTCCGGCTCGATGTCGAGCAGCATCCCGGACAGGGCCGGGATCTCCGGGTCGACGCCGACGGCGAAGCGCACCGCGTCGAGCGCGGCGGCCAGCTCGGCGGGGGAGAGGAGCAGCGTGGTGACCACGCCTCGGACCGGGTCGACCAGGGTCCGCAGCCGCGTGATCTCGCGGCGGGCGTCGGCGAGCCCGTCGGCCAGTCGGCGCAGGTGCGCGTCGAGCAGCCGGTGCACCTCGGCCGGCTCGGCGCGTACGGCGGCGGCGATGTCCGGTACCGGCACCCCGACCCGGCGCAGCCCCGCGACCAGCCGGGCCGGGGCGATCTGCTCGTCGGTGTACCAGCGGTAGCCGGTCACCGGGTCGACCAGGGCCGGCGTCAGCACGCCCGCCGAGTCGTAGAAGCGCAGCGCGCTGACGGTCAGGCCGCTGGCCCGGGCCAACTCGCCGATGCTGTGCAGGTCGCTCACCACGTCGGGCATCCTGCCCCCTCGACCTGGTCGAGGGTCAAGCGGCCGGGTGCGCCGGGGCCGTCCCGTCCCGCTTGAGCACCCGGAAGGTGAGCCCGGCGCGGACCAGCCGGTCGAGCAGGGCGTCCCCCATCGCGCTGACCGGGGTGAGCTGGCCGGCGGTCGGCGGCAGGTCGTCGAGCGCCAGGCACAGGGCCGACTCGGCGAGCATCTTCGCCGTCTCGTCGTAGCCCGGGTCGCCGCCCGCGACCTCGGTGACCACGCGCTGCCCGCCGCCGACGCCGACGAACCGGACCCGGAACCAGGACGACGCCCGTTGCTGCGCGGTGGGCCCCTGCCCGGAGGTGAGCCGCCCGAGCAGCCACCGCCGGGTCGGCGGCACCTTCACCAGGCCGATCAGCGCGCCGAGCCCCACCGCGCCGACGAGCACCGTCGGCAGCCGCTTCAGCGCGGCGAAGTGCCGGTAGCGGAAGTCCGGGCCGTACTCCGGGCGGGCCGCAGCCGACCGGCGGACGACCTGGGGGTCGATGGTCGGCAGCGGCACGGTCCAGATGCCCAGCTCCGCGCTGCGGGCCAGCCGGCCGGGCACCGCGCGCACCCGGCGGTCGGTGGGGCGCGGCTCGACCGCCCGACGGGCTCGGGCGGCCCGGCTGGCCTCCCCGGTCCGGGCGAATGCCGTGAGCGCGGAGTGGTAGGTGCCACCGGAGAAGCGGGCGCCGGCTCGCACGTAACCGTCCACGGTGATCGGTTCGCCGGCCGGCAGGTGCTTGACGGTGAACCAGACGCCCAGGTCGTGCGGGACGGAGTCGAACCCGCAGGCGTGCACCAGCCGAGCACCCGTGCGGGTCGCCTCGGCGTGGTGGCGGACGTACATCAGGTCGACGAACTCCGGCTCGCCGGTGATGTCCAGGTAGTCGGTGCCGGCCCGGGCGCAGGCCCCGACCAGCGGCTCCCCGTGGTGGACGTACGGCCCGACGGTGCTGGCGACCACCCGCGCGCTCTGCGCCACCACGCGCAGCGAGTCGGCGTCGGTCACGTCGGCGTGCAGCAGCGGCAGGTCGACAAGCGTGGGGTCGATCGCGGCGAGCCGGTCGCGCACGCCGGCGAGGCGGCCGGGGTCACGGCCGGCCAGCGCCCAGCGCAGACCGGGCGGCGCGTGCCGGGCCAGGTATTCCGCCGTCAGCCCGCCGGTGAAGCCGGTCGCGCCGAACAGCACCACGTCGTACGTACGCTCGCCCGTCATCGCCCGAGTCTGCCACCCGTCATCGCCCAGCGCCGATCCCGCTGAGGCCGGTCATGGCGTGAACACGGCCCGCACGCATCCGTCGGCGCGGTCGGCGAACAGCGCGTACCCCCGTGGGCCGTCCGCAAGGGGGAGCCGGTGGGTGGCCAGGTGTTCGGTCCGCAGCTCGTCGCGGGCCATCCGGTGCAGCAGCGTCGGTACGTCCCGCAGGTCCGGCCGGCGCGCCCCGCGCACCGTGAGCCGCCGGTCGGTGACCGCGCCCAGGTCGAACGCGTCGACGAACCCGCCGGTCCCACCGAGCACCACCACCACGCCGTCCTTGCGGCAGGCGTGCACCGCCTCGCGCACCGCGTGCGGACGGTCGGCACCGGTGAACCGATCGGCGACCGAGCGGGGCCGTGGCGGGCCGACCGCGACCACGCACACGTCCGGGCCCCGTCCACCGCTGCGTTCGCACAGCTCCGCCGCCACGTCGGTGCGGCGGTAGTCCAGCGGCTCCGCCCCGGCGTGCCGCTCGGCCATCCGCAGCCGTTCCTCGTGCCTGTCGACGACGAGCACCCGGGCCGCGCCGCGCAGCACGGCGGCTTGGGCGGTCAACTGGCCGACCGCCCCGGCGCCCCAGACCGCCACCACGTCGCCGGGCCTTACCTCGCCCAGCTCGGCCGCCAGCCAGCCGGTCGGCGCGGCGTCGGCGGCGAACAGCGCCCGGTCGTCGTCGACCGCGTCCGGCACCCGGAACGCGCCCACGTCGGCGTACGGCACCCGCACGTACTCCGCGTGCCCGCCGGCGAAGCCGCCCGCCGCCCGGGGCCGTCCGAAGCAGCCGGCGTCCGAACGGCCCCAGCCCGGATCGACGCTCGCCACGTCGACGCCGGCGTTGTCGCAGCACGAGTGCCGGCCTCGGCGGCACTGCCAGCAGCCGCCGCACGCGACGCTCGCGCCGACCACCACCCGGTCGCCGACCCGGTGCCCCCGGATCGCCGGCCCGACCTCGACCACCTCGCCCACGAACTCCGCCCCCAGCACGTCACCGGCGCTCAGCAGCGGGTCCCGTCCCGCCAGCAGCGGCAGGTCGCCGCCACAGGTGGCGCTGCGACGGACGCGCACGATGACGTCCCGCTCGTTGCGCAACTCCGGGTCGGGCACCTCGCGTACCGCCAGCTCGTCGGCGGCCACCCAGCACAGCGCCCTCATCCGCGGACCCTCGGGCGGTCCACCGCCGAGCGGTCCGCGCGCAGCACCTCACCGGCCTCCACGCGCTGCTTGACCTGGCGCAGGGTCCGTCGGACCAGCATTCGCGGATCGTCGCCGACCAGGTGGGCGGCGAGCCCGGCCGCCGCGGTGGCACGGGGCAGTGGACGGGCGGCGAGCTCGGTGCCCCGGTCACCCGGGGCCTGCCGCACCCGCACCTCCACCACGCCGTCCAGGTGGCGCAGCGGCTCCGGCCACCGGCCGCCGGGAAGCACCTGCTCCGGAGGCCGATCCACGGTCACCACCTCCCACCCGGCCGTGGTGGGGTCCTGGTCCGCGCCGGTCCGGCCACCCCGTCGGGGTACGCGCAGAAGCCGTGCCGCCCCGGCCCGCGCGCCGCCGCCGAGCGCCGAGCCCGCCCGCATCAGCCGTCTCCTGCGTCCCATCCGTCCTCCCGGTCCACGTCTTCCGATCGTCGCGCGGGTCCGGGTGAAGCGGGCTCGCCCGGAAGGGGTGAACCGGTCCGCTCCGGGTAACCGCTCGCCGACCGGGGGTGGAACGCGGCGGCGGGGGTGGGGCCGGGTGCCGGAACAGCAGGATCACGCGCGGGTCGGCACGGCGGTGGGGCGACGGGGCGAGCAGCCCCTGCTCTCGTCCCGGCTGACGCCGACGGTGCCGCCCGAACCGGTGGTGGCCCGACCCCGCCTGCTGCGCCGCCTCGACGAGGGCGGCGCGGGGCCGGTCACCCTGGTCGCCGCACCCGCCGGGTGGGGCAAGACCACGCTGCTCGCCTCCTGGGTGCGGCTGACCGAACCCGAGTACGCGTCCGCGCCGGCGTGGGTCTCGGTGGAGGCCGGCGACGACGGCGACCGGCTCTGGGCGTACCTGGCGGCGGCGCTGCGCACGGCCACCGGCGCGGCGGACGACGACCTGGTCACGCCGCTGCCCACCGGCCCGCCGCGCCCCGACCAGCTGGAACTGCTGGCGGCCGGGCTCGCCGCAGCGCCGCGGCCCGTGCTGCTGGTCCTGGACGACCTGCACCGGATCACCGACCCGGCCGCACTGAGCGGGCTGGAGTTCCTGCTGCGGCACTCCGAGCAGCGGCTGCGGCTGGTGGTCGGTGCTCGGGCCGGCCTGCCGCTGGCCCTGCACCGGCTTCGCCTCGCCGGTGAACTCACCGAGATCGGCCCGGACGACCTGGCCTTCACCGACGACGAGGTGGCCGACCTGCTCACCGCGCACGGCGCGCCGCTGCCGACCGAGGCGGTACGCCGGCTGCGCGACCGCACCGGAGGCTGGCCGGCCGCGCTGCGGATCGCGGCGCTGGCCTTGCGGGGGCAGCCCGACCCGGAGCGCTGGGTGGGGCAGTTCGGCGGCGACCAACCGGAGATCGCCGGCTATCTGCACGAGGAGGTGCTGGCCGCGATGGACCCGGCCGACCGGGACCTGCTGCGCCGCACCGCCCTCGCCGAGACCGTCTGCGCCGACCTGGCCGAGGCGTTGACCGGCCGCGCCGATGCCGGGCAGGCGCTTGCCGACCTGGCCGGGGCCGGTGGCCTGCTGCGCCGGGAGGACAGCCGCCCGCCCTGGTACCGCTGCGACCCCCTGCTCGCCGACCTGCTCCGCGCCGAGCTGGCCCGATTGCCCGACGACGAGGTGCGGGAGCTGCACGCGCGGGCGTCCGACTGGTACGCCGACGCGGAGCGACCGGCCGACGGGCTGCGGCACGCCCTCGCCGCCGGGCGCTGGGACCTGGCCGCCGACCTGTTCGTCGCGCACTGGCCGGAGCTGACCCGCTACGACCACGATCCGGTCGACGGTCCGCCGCCGCCGTCCCCGCCTCCGGACGCGGTCGCCGCCGATCCGGAGGTGGCGTTGGCCAGTGCCGCCGAGCGGGCCTACGCCGGTGACCTGGGCGCCGCCGCCGCCCACCTGCGCACCGCCGCCGGGTACGCGGACGCGCTGCCGGTGCCGCGACGGGACCGGTTCCTGCGGTTGGCCACCGCGTTGGAGCTGACCCTCGCCCGGCTCGTCGGCGACCTGCCGCAGGCCCGGGCCGCCGCCGCCCGGCTGCTGCGTACCCGCGCAACCGCCGCGCCGCCGTCCGGCTCACCGGTCGGCCCGTCGGTCGACCCGGCGGGCGGGTCGCCGACTGGCGCGTCGACTGGGGCGTCGACGGTCGAGGACGCCGACCTGCGGGCGTTCACCGGGACCGCGCTGGGTCTGGTCGAGATGTCCGGCGGTGGGCTGCCCGACACACGGTTCGTCCGGGTCCGGGCGGCCGCCCGGGAGGCGGGCCGACCGCGTACCGAGCTGGTCGCCGCCAGCCGCGCCGCGCTGCTGCTCGCCGTCCGCGGCGACCTCCGCTCCGCCGAGCAGGCGGCCCGCGACGCGCTGGGCATGCCGCCCTGGCGGGGCTGGTCCTGCCGCCTCGACTGCGGCTACGCGTACCTCGCGCTGGCGGTGGTGGCCCTGCACCGCGACCAGCCCGAGGAGGCCGCCGCGAACCTCGCGCTCGCCGGCCCGGCATTCGGCGTGCCCGACCTGCCGGAGGCGGTCGGCGAGCCGGTGGCCGTGGCCGTCTTCGCGCTCTGCCGTGCCGCTCTCGACCGGGACTCGGGCGACCCGGCGGCCGCCCAGCGGCTGCTCGTCCGCGCCCGGGAGGCCCTACCCCACGAGCCGGCCGCCACCGAACTGTCGAGCCTGCTCCGGGCGGCCGAGGCCGAGACCCGGGCCGAGCGGGGCGACCTGGACGGCGCCCGGGCCCTGCTGGCCGGTGCGACCGGCGACGCCGGCACCCCGGCGCTCGACGTGGCCCTGTCCCGGCTGTCGCTGCGGGCCGGCGACCTCGGCGCCGCCGGGCGGGCCCTGCCGGACTGGCAGGCGTCGCCGGCCACCGCCTGGCCCCTGCCGGTACGCCTGGACGCCGGCCTGCTGGAGGCGGTGCTCGCCGAGCGGGCCGGAGACGTACGCCGGGCCGGCCGCGTCCTGGAGCAGGTGCTGGACCTGGCCGGCCCGCAGGGCTGCCGTCGGGCGTTCACCCGGGCCGAACCGTCGGTGCGGGACCTGCTGGCCGCCCGTCTCGACGCGGGCACCG
The DNA here is from genome assembly GCF_040608495.1 of Micromonospora sp. NPDC005174. Lineage (NCBI taxonomy): Bacteria > Bacillati > Actinomycetota > Actinomycetes > Micromonosporales > Micromonosporaceae > Micromonospora > Micromonospora sp. NPDC005174. The sequence goes on from NZ_JBEXIJ010000015.1 coordinate 32,470, forward strand.
CGCACTTCCCACTGGTCAGCGACCTGGTCCGGGGCGTCGAGGAGAGCACGCCCCGCCCGGCGGTCGTGCCGGTCGGCCTGCTCGACGAGCCGCTCACCGAGCGCGAGCTGACCATCCTGCGCTACCTGCAGAGCATCCTGTCCAACGTGGAGATCGCCAGTGAGCTGTCGCTGTCGGTCAACACGGTCAAGACGCACGTGCGCAACATCTACCGCAAACTCGGCGCGACCCGCCGGCGTGAGGCGGTCCGGCGGGCGCGCGAGCTGCGGCTGATCTGAACGGCGGGACCGCCGCCCGGACCAGCCGACGCGGATCAGGCGTTCGCCGCCGCGTCCACGGCGGCCAGCAGGTCGGGCAGGTCGTACCCGCCGTCGTGCCGGACGTCGTTGACGAAGAGGGTCGGCGTGCCGTTGACCCCGCTGCGGATTCCGCCGACGAAGTCGCGGCGCACCCGGTCGGCGTACGTCCGGCGCTCCACCTCGCCGTTCACCTCGTCCGTCGGCAGCCCGAGCTGCTCGACGCCGAGCGAGAGGTGCACGGGGTCCAACTGGTCCTGGTGCTCGTACAGCCAGTCGTGCATCTCCCAGAACTTCCCCCGCGCCGCGGCCGCCTCCGCCGTCTCCGCGGCCCGCTCGGCGTACGGGTGGACGTTGGCGATGGGGAAGTAGCGGTAGACCAGGCGTACCGTGTCGGCGCGCTGGCGCAGCAACTCGTGCAGGTTCGGGTAGGCGGCACCGCAGAACCGGCACTGGAAGTCGCCGTACTCGATGATCGTCACCGGCGCGTTGGACGGCCCGCGGACATGGTCCTCGACGGTCACCGGTTCCCGCAGCCGGGCGGTGACCTGAAGTGGGGTGGTCATCGGGCCATCACCTTCCGCTCTCGATCGAGGTTGTCGAGCGCGTCGAAGATCCCGTCCGCGCCCGGGTTGACGTCCATCGGGGAGAGGTAGCTCCACGCCACCGTTCCGGCCTGGTCGAGCACCACAAGCGCGCGGGCCGCCTCGCCCTGCGGGGCGTACGCGCCGTACCGGCGCGCCACCTCGCCCTTGGGCTCGAAGTCGGACAGCAGCGGGAAGGTGATGCCCTGGTTCTCGGCGAACGCCCGGTGCGACCAGATGCTGTCCACCGAGATGCCGAGCACCATCGCCTGGTACTGCTCGAACACCGGTGCCGCCGCCTGGTAGAGCGACATCTGGTCCCCGCAGACGGGGCTCCAGTCGGCGGGGTAGAAGACGAGGACGACCGGGCGACCCCGGAACTGCTCGGGCCCGGTCCGGCGCCCGTCCGGAGTGCTCGCCAGGGTGAAGTCGGGCGCGGGACGCCCGGGTTGGATCAGCCCGTTCGGATCACTCATGCCCCCAGCCTGTCCCCGGGGCGGGTGAGGCCGGCTCACCCGTCCCGGGTGGTACCGCGCTCAGCGCAGGACCGGCGCGACCGCGATGTGGTTCTGGACCTCCCGGATGCCCGGCGCGGACCAGGCCACCTGCTCGACCTCGGCCCGTTCGGGCATGGAGTGCACCAGTCCGGCGAGCACCGCGGTGTCGCCGTGCACCCGGACGGTGACCCGCTCCGCCTCGGTTGCCCCGGCCCGGGCCAGCGCGTCCACGATCTTCTCGGCCAGGTTCACCCCGTCCGGCGTCGCGTTCGGCTGGACGGTGATGCCGTTGCTGACACCACGGACGCCGGTCAGCCGGCAGACCGCCCGTTCGGCGGCCCGCCGCTGGTACTCCCACTCGACCTCACCGTGCAGCGTCACCCACCCGGCAGAGACGGTGACGTCGAGCTTCTCGATGGGCACGAACGCGTCCCACTCCAGGGCGTTGCCGGCCGCGGCGGCCAGGTCCGGGTCGGCACGCTCGTCGCTGCCGGTCAACTGCACGGTCAGGTCGTTGGCGACCGCCCGGACCCCGGTGACGCGGTGCGTGGCGCGTTCCCCGGCCCACTTCTTGGCGTAGCTGTCCACCCGTCCGGTCAGCGTGACGACGCCCTCGGCGACGGTCACGCCGATCTCGTGCGGCTGCACCCGGGGTTCCCAGGTCAACTCGTCGAGGACGGCGGACTGGATGTCCTGGTCGGTACGTGCGATCGTCGCGATGGCCATCTGTCCCTCCCTTGCGCTCGCGTGCCCTTCCTGGCGACCCGGGATGAGGGCCGTGGCCAGTGGGCCCGCCGAGGTCCGATCCTGCCGGTCGTGCGGGTGACCCGCCCTCACCCGGTGCGGGCGACGGGCCCGCGCGGACCTGCCCGAGGCGGGTGTCGGCGGGCAGCGATGGGAGCGCTTCCATAGCGGCGTCGAATCGGTTAGGGTGAGTGCGTTCCTCGATCGCGGGAGCCTCGCGTCGGGTGGTTGGAGCCAGGGCAAGCTCCGATCCGTTCCCTGCGTCGTCGTCCGTCCCCCGGGCCACGACGCGTCACCTTCCGATCGACCCGTCCCCGCGTCGCCGTGCTCGTCCCCCGGGCCGCGACGCCATCCCCGGTCGATCCCGACTCCCGGGTCCCCACCCCCGAGAGGAACGCAGATGCCCAGATCACTGGCCGGTGCGGTCGTGTCGGCGTTGGCCGTCGCCACGGCCGTCGTGGCGGTCCCGATCACCGCCGCGGGCTCGGTGCCGGCTCCGGCAGCCGCCGAGGCGTACACCTGGCGCAACGTCCCGGTCGGCGGCGGTGGCTTCGTGCCCGGCATCGTCTTCAACCCCACCGAGAAGAACCTGATCTACGCCCGCACCGACATCGGCGGGGCCTACCGCTGGGAGCAGTCCAGCCAGTCCTGGACGCCCCTGCTCGACTGGGTCGGCGCGGACCGCTGGGGTTACAACGGCGTGGTCAGCATCGCCACCGACCCGGTGCAGACCAACCGGGTGTACGCGGCGGTCGGCATGTACACCAACGGCTGGGACCCGAACAACGGCGCGATCCTGCGCTCGACCGACAAGGGCGCCACCTGGCAGGTCACCGAGTTGCCGTTCAAGAACGGCGGCAACATGCCGGGCCGGGGCATGGGCGAGCGGTTGGCCGTCGACCCCAATCGGAACAGCACCCTCTACTACGGTGCCGAGGGCGGCAACGGGCTGTGGCGCAGCACCGACTACGGGGCGACCTGGGCCCGGGTCACGGCCTTCCCCAACGCCGGCAACTACCGGGCCGACCCCAGCGACCCGAACGGCTACAACGGGCAGAACCAGGGCCTCACCTGGGTCAGCTTCGACAAGAGCACCGGCACCGCCGGCGCCACCACGCAGACGATCTACGTGGGTGTGGCCGACAAGGACAACCCGGTCTACCGCAGCACCGACGGCGGTGTCACCTGGTCGCGCATACCCGGGCAACCCACCGGCTACCTGGCGCACAAGGGCGTCGTCGACCCGGTCGGCGGCCACCTCTACATCGCCACCAGCGACACCGGCGGCCCGTACGACGGCGGCAAGGGCGACGTCTGGAAGTTCACCCGGTCGACCGGGGCCTGGACGCGGATCAGCCCGATCCCCTCCACCAGCGGCGACGACTACTTCGGCTACAGCGGCCTGACCATCGACCGGCAGCACCCCAACACGCTGATGGTGGCCACCCAGGTCTCCTGGTGGCCGGACGCGATCTTCTTCCGCAGCACCGACGGTGGCGCGAGCTGGACCCGTATCTGGGACTTCACCAGCTACCCGCAGCGGTCCAAGCGCTACACGATGGACATCAGCTCGGTGCCCTGGCTGACCTTCGGCACCAACCCGGCGCCACCGGAGGAGACGCCCAAGCTGGGCTGGATGAACGAGTCGGTGGAGATCGACCCGCACGACTCCAACCGGATGATGTACGGCACCGGCGCCACCATCTACGGCACCACCGACCTCACCAAGTGGGACACCGGTGGTCAGTTCACGATCCGGCCGATGGTCCGCGGCCTGGAGGAGACCGCCGTCCTCGACCTCGTCAGCCCGCCCAGCGGCGCGCCGCTGATCAGCGCGCTCGGCGACGTCGGCGGCTTCCGGCACGTCGATCTGGACACCATCCCGTCGATGCTGTTCACCCAGCCGGTCTTTACCAGCACCACGAGCCTGGACTACGCCGAGAGCAAGCCGGCCACACTGGTCCGCGCCGGTAGCTTCACCGACTCCGACCGGCCCAACGACAGCCACGTCGCGTTCTCCACCGACGGCGGGGCCACCTGGTTCCAGGGCACCGAGCCGTCCGGTGTCAACGCCGGCGGCACGGTCGCCGCGGCCGCCGACGGCGGCCGTTTCGTCTGGTCGCCCGGCGACGTGGGCCAGCGGGTGGTCTACTCGGTCGGCTTCGGCAACTCGTGGGCGGCGTCCAGCGGCATCCCGGCGAACGCGACAATCGAGTCCGATCGCGTCGACCCCAACCGGTTCTACGGCTTCAGCGGCGGGCGGTTCTACCTGAGCACCAACGGCGGTGCGACCTTCACCGCGACGGCGGCGACCGGCCTGCCCACCTCCGACGTGCGGTTCAAGGCGCTGCCCGGTCGCTCGGGCGAGTTGTGGCTGGCCGGCCCGGGTGGACTCTGGCGGTCCACCGACTCCGGTGCCAGCTTCACCAAGCTGGGCGGCGTCAGCGCCTCCGGCAACGTCGGCTTCGGCAAGGCGGCCCCCGGGCGGACGAACCCCGCCGTCTTCCTCTACGGCACCGTGGACGGCCAACCCGGCGTGCACCGCTCCGACGACGGCGGCACGACGTGGGTACGCATCAACGACGACCGCCACCAGTACGGCAACCCGACCGAGGCGCTCACCGGCGACCCCCGGGTCTACGGCCGTGTCTACCTGGGCACCAACGGTCGCGGCATCCTGGTCGCCGACCGCACCGGCGGCACACCGACGACCCCGCCCCCCACCACGCCGCCCCCCACCACGCCGCCCCCCACCACGCCGCCTCCGACCACGCCGCCTCCGACCACGCCGCCCCCCACTACGCCGCCCCCGACGACCACGCCGCCCCCGGTCGGTGGCTGCGCGGCGACCTACCGGGTCACCGGCTCCTGGTCGGGTGGATTCCAGGCCGAAGTGGTGGTCAGCAACCCCGGCACCAGGCCCATCGCCGGCTGGACGCTTGCCTGGACCTTCCCCAACGGCCAGCGCATCAGCCAACTGTGGGGCGGCACCCACACCCAGAACGGGGCGGTCGTCTCGGTCGTGGACAGCGGCTGGAACGGCGCGCTCGGCGCCGGGGCCAGCACCACCATCGGCTTCCTCGCCTCCTGGACCGGCACCAACTCGCCGCCGACGGCGGTGACCTGCACGAGTCGCTGACCCGGTGGCCCGGCGTCGTCCGGGCCACCCGAGAACACCGGTCCGCCGGGGCTGCCTGAGGGGTCCGGCACCCCGGCGGACCGGGCACAAGCCACCGGCCCAGCACCGCCACCCGATGCGAGCGGGCCCCGCCGACGCGATGTCGACGGGGCCCGCTCGCTCACCGTGTGCCAGGGCGTGTGTCAGAGCCCTTGGCCGGTCTCGGCTCGACCGAGGACTTCGACAAACGCCCTAGTCGTCCAGGCCGACGGGGGAGTTGGGGCGGTCGACGTCGACGAACTCGACGTCGTCCACCGCGCGGTCGTCTCGACTGCCGGCTGCGCGGGCGGCGGAGCCGACGGCCCAGCCGACCGCCGCGCCGACCAGCGCGGCGCCGATCAGCAGCGTCCACGGCAGCGCCGGCTGGCGGCCGGCAAGCGCGTCGAAGGCGCGCGAGGCGCGACGCCGTGCCTCCTCCGCCGCCGAGCCCACCAGGTCACCGGCGCCGTCGGCGAGGTCGCCGCTGCTGCGACGGGCCGACCGCGCGGTGTCCAGGACACTGTCTCCCGCGGAGCTGACGGCGGAGAGCAGTTGCTCCCACGCCTGGTCCGCAATCCGCTCCGGCTTGCTGCGCCGGTCCAGCAGGTTCGTTCCGAACATCGTGGTTACCTCCTCAGGTGCCGAAGCCGCCGGCCACTTCGGACCTCGGCGTCCGTCCAGCGCGACACGGTTCGCTGATTGCGCAGTGCCCCAGGCCGGTCCGGCGCAAACCCGGTCCGGCGTACCCTGCGGCCGGGTCAGCGCACCGCCACTGCGGCCACGCCACGTGCAAAATCGTCGTCATCGTCGTCGTCATCGTCGTCTCCGCCGCCGAAACCGCAGGCCAGTACGAGGGCGAGCAGGAGACCGACGCCGGCCAGCCCGGCCAGTCGCTTGATCATCGAAGGTCCTCTCCGTCACGGTGGGTGCCCCGGCCGATGCTAGACAGCGCCGGCAAGCACCTGGCCGGGTCGCACCGCGCTGGGCTGTGCGACACGCCGAGCCCAGGCCGGGACGGGCGTGCGGGGCGGGACGGATGTCGGGCTCGCCGCGCCGCGACCGCTACCCTGGTCCGGCGACGCGTCGGTTCCGACCGATGGTCGACTGATCAGATAACGAAAAGTATTGAATGATCAGATGCCGAAAAGTGGGGATATGGGCGACTTTGTGCGCCCGGATCCGTGAATTGCTCATCCCGAGGGGTGGCGACCGAGGCCGTTGGAGGAATACTCTCGGTCGCGGCCCGCGTACTGATGAGGCGCCCGGGGGACGGGCGGGTGGAGGTGCTCGCGTGAGCCTGTCGATCGTGAAGTCGGTCCTGTCCGGTGGTGTCGTCGAGATCGCCCCACGGGGTGAGATCGACGTCGACACAGCGTACGAGGTTCGTGAGGCGATTGCGGAGGTGCTGGCCAAGAGCCGGCCGCTCCGCATCGAGCTGAACATGAGGCTGGTCACCTTCATCGACTCCGTGGGCATCAGCGCCATGGTCGCCGGCTTCCAGACCGCCGAGGTCAGCGGCGTCAAGCTGGTCGTCACCGAGCCGAGTCGGTTCGTGCACCGTCAGCTCTGGGTGACCGGCCTGCTCGGTCTCTTCGGCGCGCCGGAGCCCTACTTCGCCGGAGCCGCCACCCGCGAGGTGCTTCCCGGCGCCTGAGTGCGGCCACCACCGTCAGGACTGCTCGTCCAGACCGGTGAGGTCCACGTCGGTCACCTCGGTCACCGCCCCGAGCGCCAGGTTGTACACCTCGTCCAGCTCGTGGCGACTCAGGCGCTCATCGGGCACGTCCACGACCTCCTGCCGGGAGTCGTCCCGCCCGTCGTGCACGTACCCGCCGCTGCCGGAATCGCGGACCACGGCGTCCCCATCAGCCGGCCGTGGTGGGAACGCTGCGCGGATACCGGGACAACGCACGGTGTCCGTCCGGCCGATGCCAGCCGGGCGGGGGTACGGGACCATCGTGCGACCAGCGACGTCGGGAGACGGTGTGCTCAGCAGCGATACCTTCAGCTACACCGTCCAGGCCCGCTGCACACGTGCCGAGGCGGCGGCGTTGTTGAGCGACCTGACGCTTCAGGGTGAGCTGCATCCCCTGATCATCCGGGTCCGCGAGGTGGCGCCTCGTCCGGGCGCCCGCGCCAGCTACACGATCAACGACAGGCTGGCGGCCGGCCCGCTGCGCTTTCGCACCACCTACCAGGCGGACGTGCTGGTCAGTGAACTCGACGAGATCGTCACCGTGGCCCGCCAGTGGCCGGCCACCACCGTGCGCAACCACACCCGGCTGCGTGCCGACTCGGACGGGCTGATCCGCATCGACGTCGACATCACCCTGAGGGCGCCGACACCCCTGTTCCGGTACGCCTTCCGCCAGGCCCGGGCCGCCCACCTCGCCCTGGCGGCACGCCTCGCCACGGTCCTGGACACGCACGCGGCATGATCGCGCTCGATCCAGGAAGGAGTGGCGTCGACGCGGCTCGTGGCCACTACTTCCTGGTTGTCGCCTGACCCAACGCCGCGCCCCGTGCGGGCCGCACCTGCGCCGTGCCGCGCCGGGGTAGGCGTCCCCAGGGCTTGTACGTGGAGAGCACCGTCGCGATGATCATGAGGGTGGTCGACACCGCCGGCGCGATCACCAGGTCGGCGCGGCCCCGGGCGGGTAGCGCGGCGCCCAGCGCGCCAGCCTCCCGCAGGTTCGGGGTGAGCAGGAACAGCACCAGCCCGACCATCACCGTCGTGATGACGAGCTTGATGAGCACCCACCGGTAGCGCAGCAGGCCCCAGGGAGTGAGCAGGGCGCTGGCGACGCCGACGAGCCAGACGAGCACGCTCAGCGGCGCGAAGAGCACGGTGCCGACGAGCCTGGCGACCGGGTAGACCACGTTCGGATCGGCGCCGCGTTGTGCCGCGATGCCGAGAGTGAGCAGCACCAGGTCGGTCCCCAGCCAGCCGAGGGACGTGACCAGGTGCAGGGTGAGCAGTGCCTTGCGGGTGGCGGGCGCGATTCTCGGCATACCGGAATGCTCCCGGCCCGGCCCGCGGTCGTCGTCCGACCGCCGACGACGTCCGGGGTACGCCCGCTGACGTACCCCGGACGGTCCCGGTCAGTACACCGACAGGTGTACGTGGTTGGTGTGGTCGCTGGAGGGGTCGCCACCCGCCCCGCTGTACGACTTCCAACCGCTGCTGGGCAGCCAGATCTGGCGGTACCAGATCACGTACAGCACCGCGAGCCGGTCGGCGTTGCGGATGAAGTACGCGGCCAGGTTGTTGCCGTACGTCTTGTCGGCACCGCTGGCGTCCCCGCCGAACCCGCCCTTCGCCGCGGCGAAGTCGCAGGCCCGGCCCTTGGGGTGCTCGCCGGAGCCGCCGGAGCGGTGACAGGAGACGTAGTGGGTGAAGCCGGCGGCCTTGGCCTGGTTGAGCGCGTGCAGGGTGCGGGGGGTGATGCAGCCGCTGGCCGGGGTGGGGTCGTCGATGCTGCACGACTCGGACGGCCAGGAGCCGTTGGAGTTGCGCGGGGCGGGCTGGGCGTTGGCGGTGGAGGTGCCGCGGTTGGAGCTGGTGTCGGCGGCGGTGGTGCGCGCCTTCGTGGTGGCGACGGTCAGGGCCCGCTCGGCCTGCTCCTTGCGCTTGGCCATCACCTCGACCTGCTTGCGCTGTTCACGGATCTCGCCGTCGAGGGCGACGCGGGTGCGGTTCGCCTCGGCCCTGATGGTGTGCAGGTCCCGCAGCACCCGGTCCTCGTTGGCGGCCACCACGTCCAGCGCGGCCGCCCGGTCCATGAAGCCCTCGGGAGTGTTGCTGTTCAGCAGGGCCGAGACGGTGCCGAGGCGGCCGGTCCGGTACGCGACGCCGGCGATCTCGCCGACCTTGCCGGTGCGGACGGTCATCTCGGCCTCGGTGGTCTTCAGCTTGACCGCGAGTTGCTGTTGCCGCTGGACTGAGGTGTCCAGGGCGCGCTTCGCGTCCAGGTAGCCCTTGCTGGCCGCATCGAGCTGGGCCCGCAGCGCGGGTGTGCCGCCCTCCTCGTCGCTGTCGGGCGCTGCGGCGGCCCGCAGGCCGCCGGGGGGAGCGGCGGTGGCGGCGCCCACCGGGAGCGCGATGCCGAGAGTGACCATCATGACGATCAGGGCCGCGAGTCGGGCGGCGGGTGGTCGTGCTGGTGCCACTACGCATGTCCTTCCGTCAGCCGCCGACCGGGTTAGCTGACGGGTTCGGGACGGAAGATCCCTACCGCTGACGCGGATGCACCCCAGGAACATGGTTCCCCGGTTCGCCCTGTCGGGCGATTAGGCGGCGGCCACCACCGGCGCCGGGAGGCGCCGCCGGGTGGAGGCCGGGACCGAGCTTACCGGTATCCCTGGGGCTGGTTGTAGTCAATGTGACGGAAGGTGTCTCCGCCGCCACCATCGGTCGATGGTCTGCCCTGAGGTCCCTCTCGCGGCTCATGGGTGCTGGAGCGTGCGTCCCGTTTCGGGGACCTCCTGTACTGCTCACGCTGCCGGTAGGGTTTTTTTGTTTGGGCCGAGTGGCCAATCGACTTATCAGGATGGATCTAGTAGTGAAGCTTCGCAGATCGTTGGTTGTCTCGACGGTTGCCGTGCTCGTCGCGGCCGCCGTCATTCAGCCCGGTACGGGCGGCGCGGCGGCGTCCGCCACGACCACGGCAACAACCGCAACCGCAACCGCAGCCGACGGGTGGACCGGTACCTGGTCGACGGCGTACGAGAATGCCGGTGGGGTCTTCCCGGCGCAGACCACGACCCGCCAGATCGTGCGCACGAGCATCGGTGGCACACAGGCCCGACTTCGGCTGTCCAACGTGTTCAACACCAAGGCGCTGACGCTGCAGGACTTCCACGTGGCGCGTCGGTCCTCCGGCTCGTCGATCGTTTTGTCCACCGACAAGGCGGTGACCTTCGGTGGGAAGTCGTCGGTGACCATCCCGGCCGGCGGCGAGGCGGTCAGCGACCCGGTGTCCTTCCAGGTGCTCGCCGAGTCCGACGTGGCGATCAGCTTCTACGCGCCCACCAGGGCCGAGAACGTCTCCAGCAAGCAGTTCGCCTTCTCCGACCAGTACATGGCCAACGGCAACGTCGTCGGCGCCCAGTCGCTGTCGGTGATCCAGCAGTTCTCCAGCTACTTCATCGTCTCCGACCTGGAGGTGATCAACAGTGCCGCGACGGGCGCGGTGGTCACCCTGGGCGCGTCGATCACCGAGGGGCACAGCTCGTCCTACAACACCAACCACCGGTACCCGAACCTGCTGGCGGCCCGCCTCAACGCGTCCGGCCGCACGGTGGGGGTGCTCAACGAGGGCATCGCGGGCAACCAGCTCCTGGGTGTCGGGACCGGGCCGAGCGCGCTGGACCGCTTCGACCGGGACGTTCTCGGCCGGTCCGGGGTACGGTCCGTGATCTTCGCGGACAACCCGATCAATGACCTGGCCAGCGGCCGGGAGCCGACCGGCACGCAACTGATCAACGGACTCCGGCAGCTCATCGCCAAGGCCCACGGCGCCGGCATCGCCTTCTACTGCGCCACCCTCACCCCGTTCAACGGGCACTGGGCCTGGTCCGCGTCCCACGAGACCGCACGCAGCGAATACAACACCTTCGTCCGTAGCTCGGGTTCCGGTTGCGACGCGTACGTCGACTTCGACGCCGCCACCCACGACCCGTCCGCACCGACGAAGTTCCGGTCGGACATGGACTCGGGCGACCACCTGCACCCCAACGACCTGGGTATGGAGGCGATGGCGAACGCCATCCCGCTCACCCTGTTCGGTGCCGGCGCACCGGTTCCGACGCCGCTCACCCTGGCCCAGGCGGTCAACAACGTGGCGGTCTCCGCCGACGCCAACACCAATCCGGCGGACTTCGACGGCGGGGGCGCGAGCTTCTCCGCCGAGGCTCTGGCGACTGCCAAGCTGGTCCGCGGTGCGACTGTCACCCTCAACGGTGTCAAGCTCACGTGGCCGTCGAGCGCCGGTACCGGCCAGCTGGACAACGTCATCGCCACCGGCCAGACCGTCACGGTGTCCGGTTCCGGTAACACCCTCGCGTTCCTCTTCTCGGCGGCTCACGGCCAGGGCACCGGCACCGGCACGATCACGTACACCGACGGCACGACGCAGGCGTTCACCCTGACGTCGCCGGACTGGTTCGTGACCGCGACGCCCGCCGCGCCCACCACGTTGGTGGCCGTTGCCGCCTACCAGAACCGGCAGGGCAACACGCGGTACGACAGCCCGAGCGCGGTGTTCGGTGTCACCGTGCCGTTGGCTTCGGGCAAGACCGTCGCCCGGGTGACGTTGCCGGTCGCGGGCGTCGCTCCCGTGCAGGCGGGGACCCCCACCCTGCACATCTTCGCCGCCGCTGTCGGTACGCGTTCCTGACCGTGCCACCGCCTCCTTGGTGGGGCGGCATCGCCGGGGTCACCGTCCCTGCCTCGCGCGGGGCGGTGACCCCGGCGCTGCCCTGTCGTGGCTGACCGTGGACGACCTCACCACTCGACGGAGCCGCAGACGCCCGGGGCGGCCCCGGGCTCGATCTGCAACGTGGCGTGCTCGATGCGGAAGTCGTCCCGCAGGGCGGTACGCGCCGCGGTGAGCACCGCGCCGACCTCCGCGCCGGGTGCCATGGTCAGGTGCGCGGAGGCCACCTCCATGCCGGAGGTGAGCGTCCAGACGTGCAGGTCGTGCACCTCGACCACACCGGGCACCGCGGCCAGTCGGTCGTGCACGGCGGTGACCTGGAGGTGTTCCGGGGCGGCCTGCACCAGGATGCGGACGGCGGCGCGCCCGAGCCGCCAGGTGCGCGGCAGGATGAACACCCCGATGGCGACCGCGACCAGCGGATCGGCCCACCACCAGTCGGTGACCGCGATGAGCAGGGCCGCACCGATCACGCCGATGGAGCCGAGCAGGTCGCCCAGCACCTCCAGATAGGCGCCCTGCAGGTTGATGCTCTCCCGCGCGCCGGTGCGCAGCAGCGCGAACGCGATCACGTTCGCGAGCAGTCCGAGGACGGCCACCACGAGCATCGGGCCGCTCAGCACCTCGTGCGGGTTCCCGAACCGGCCGATCGCCTCGATCACCACGTAGACCGCAACGCCGGAGAGCAGGGCGGCGTTGGCCAGGGCGGCGAGCACTTCGAGGCGGTAGAGCCCGAACGTGCGTTGCGGATCGCCGGTGGCCCGTCGGGTGGCGGTGATGGCGGCGAGCGCCATCCCGATGCCGAGCACGTCGGTGAACATGTGCCCGGCGTCGGAGAGCAGGGCCAGTGAGCCGGTGTGGAAGGCGGCGACCGCCTCGACCACCATCAGGGCGGCGAGCAGTCCGAAGGCGGCCCAGAGCCGTCCCCGATGCTGGTGGGCGGCGTTGGCGACCGACCCGTGGTGGTGGTCATGACCTGCTCCCACGAAACCCACCCTCCGACGCCGCCCGGGACCGGGTCAAATGTATGCTCACATCGCTATGTGTGCAAGTGTAAGGACGGGCCCGCCCACGGACACCGCCAACGCGACACTCAGGCGGTCGGGTCGACGGTGGTGAGCCGCTGGGTGGCACGGGAGAGCGCCACGTAGAGCGTGCGCACGCCGGAGCCCGGATCGGCCCGGATCTCGCTCGGGGCGACCAGCACGACTCCGTCGTACTCCATGCCCTTGGCCTCCAGGCTGGTCACCACCTGGAGGCGCGTCGCGGCGAGCGCGCCGAGCCAACCGGCGACCTCGTCGCGGCGGGTGACCGGCGTGATCACGCCGACCGTGCCGTCGACCTCGGCCAGCAGGCCGGTGGCCGCCTCCACCACCGCGGCCTCGAGCCCGGCGGGCGGCACCACCAGCTCGACCGGGTCGACCCCGGTGGAGCGGACGGCGTTCGGCAGGGACAGGTCCGGATAGAGCCGACGGATCTCCGCCGCGGCCACCGCGAAGATCTCCGCCGAGTTGCGGTAGTTGGTGGTGAGCGTGAACTCGTGGCGCGGGCGCCGGCCCAGCGCCTGGTCGCGGGCCCGGGTCAACTCCTCGGGGTCGCCGGTCCACGCGGTCTGCGCCGGATCGCCCACCACCGTCCACGAGGCCAGGCGTCCCCGCCGGCCGATCATCCGCCACTGCATGGGCGAGACGTCCTGCGCCTCGTCGACCACCACGTGTGCGTACTCGCGGTAGTCCTCCGGCCGCTCCCGGGCCGCCGCCCGCGCCGCCTGCTGGCGGTCGGCGGCGGTGCTCAGCTCACGGACGCCGCCCGCGAGCAGGAACGGGTCGCGCCGGGCCCGCGCCGGCTTCGCCGGCTTACCGAGCAGCGCGTCCAGTTCGTCGAGCAGCGCCACGTCCGCGATGGTCAGGCCCGCGGTCTCCAGACTCTGGTACGCCGTGCCGAGCAGCCGGATCTCCGCGCCGGAGAGGATCCCGCCGGCGTACCGGCGCAGCCGATCCGGTCGGGCCAGCCAGCCGAGAACGTGTCGGGGGTGCAGGCGGGGCCACCACGCCTTGAGGAACTCCCGGAACTCCGGCCGCTCGGCGATCTCGCCCTCGAAGGCCCGCTGCTCGGGTAGCCGGCCGATGTTCAGCCGACGTGCCTGCGCCCACAGCGCGGCGAAGACGCCGTCGAAGCCGGCGCGACGGGCCTCGTTGCGCCGGGCGCCCCGGTGCAGCGCACGGTCCCGGATGGCGTCCAGCTCCCGGCGGTCCAGCCGCAGCAGTCCTCCCCGGTAGAGCAGCCGCAGCTCGGCCGGCGCTCCCGGCGCGGCGTCGCGGGCCGCCCGCTCCAGGACCCGGCGCATCCGCAGCGAGCCCTTCACGGCCGCCACCTCGGGCGGATCGGTGCGGGTGGCCGTCATCTCCGGGAACAGGGTGCCCAGCGAGTGCAGGGTCGCCGTTTCCTCGCCGAGCGACGGCAGCACCGAGGCGATGTACTCGACGAAGACGGTCGACGGCCCGACCACCAGGATGCCGCCGCCGGCGTACCGGCTGCGGTCGGAGTAGAGCAGGAAGGCCGCCCGGTGCAGGGCGACCGCCGTCTTGCCGGTGCCCGGGCCGCCCGCGACGATCGTCACACCGGAGCCGGGCGACCGGATCGCCTCGTCCTGCTCACGCTGGATGGTCGCCACGATGTCACGCATGCCCCGGCCGGTGGCCCGGGAGAGGGTGGCCAGCAGCGCGCCGTCACCCACCACCGTCATCCCCTCTTCGGCGGCGTCCGGGTCCAGCAGGTCGTCCTCGATGCGGGTGACCCGCTCACGCTGGGACCCGATGGTGCGGCGGCGCACCACGCCCAGCGGCTGCGCGGGAGTGGCCTGGTAGAACGCGGAGGCGGCCGGCGCCCGCCAGTCGACGACGAGCGTGGTGGCATCGTCGTCGCGGATGCCGAGCCGCCCGACGTGCAGCACCTGCCGGTCGCGCAGGTCCAGGCGGCCGAAGACCAGCCCCTCGTGCTCGGCGTCCAGGGTGTGCCGCCGCCGCGCCGCGTGGAAGACCATCGCGTCGCGCTCGACCAGCGCGCCGAATGTGCCCACCCGCGCCATCCGGTAGCCGTCCCGCTCGGCGCGCACCGCCGACTGCCGCAGCTCGGCCAGTCGGGCGTACACCCGGTCGAGGTGCCGTTGCTCGACGGCGATCTCCTGCTCCAGGGCGGTCTGGTCGGTCAACGCACGCTCCTTAGATGTCGCCGGCAAGCGGCGAGAACCGCGCGGGCCAACCGCAGAAGGGTACGGCCCCCGGCCCGGCCCGCCGCGCCCGAGGTGCGCAGACGTGCTCAGCGACCCGCAGCGACGGCGCCCGCGTCGAGCCCGCGCGGGGACGGCGTGGCACTCGCGTCGCGCCCGTGGGGCCCCGACCGGGCCACCACCTGACCCAGCACCCCGGTCAGCGCGGCGTTCACCTCGTCCGGACGCTCCAACATCAGCATGTGCCCCGCGCCCGGGCAGACGGTCAGCTCGGTCGCCGGCAGGGCGGCGGCGATCGACTCGGCGCACGGCGGCGGGGTCAGCCGGTCCCGGTCACCCACCAGGGCGGCAGCCGGCAGGTGGCCGAGGGCGGTGAGCGTGTCCAGCCGGTGCTGGGCGCCGATCGAGGCCCGGAAACCGCCGATCGACCGCAGCGAGGCGCGGGCCACCGCCGAGGTGACCAGGCGGATGTCGGACGGGTCGCAACGGTCGCCGAAGAGCATCCACCGGATGCTCGGTTGCAGCGCGTTCAGCAGCGCCCGGGGCGCCCGCCACGAACCGCACCGGGCCAGTACGCCGGCGCCTGTCGTCTCGGCGAGCCGGATCAGCCGGGCGATGCGCGGCGAGAGCCCGTACACGGTGTGCGTGTGCCCCTCGGCGGTGGTGGAGACGAAGACCAGGCCCGCCGTACGGGCGGCGAAGTGCGCCCGGTGGCGGTGCGCGTATTCCATGATCGTCATGCCACCCATCGAGTGCCCCACCAGGACCACCCGGCCGCTCGGCGCGACCGCGTCGAGGACGGCGGCCAGGTCGTCACCGAGCTGGGCCAGGGTGGCCGTGGGCAGCGGCATGCAGCTCGACCGGCCGTGGCCCCGCGCGTCGTAGGTGACCGCCCGCACCGCGTCGCCGAACGACGACGTGAGCGCGTCGAGCTGCCGGTGCCAGCTCCGCCCGTCCAGCGTCCAGCCGTGCAGCAGGACGGCCGTGACCGGGGCGTCCGCCGGCCCGGTGGTCTCGACGTGCAGTCGTACGCCGTCGGACATACCGACCTCGAACCGCTCCGGCATCGCCACCTCCCAGGGCCGCCCAGGCATCAACAGCACCGGGATACCCGGCGGTAACACGGGCTACCCGCCACGACGCCACGCCAATCGCGCCGGAGCGAAATTCCCGACGCCACCCGCGGCCGTCGGCGGCGCGCCAAGCTGAACGGCATGAGGGTGGCGGGGCAGGAGCGGCAGGCCGGCGGCACGCCCCGCGCCGCGCTCGCCGAACTGCTCTCCGGCAACCGGCGGTTCGTCAGCGGCCAACCCGTGCACGGCCACGACGTCACCGCCGCGGCCGCCGCCTCCGGCGACCAACAGCCGTACGCGGTGGTCCTCGGCTGCATCGACTCGCGCGTGCCGCTGGAAGCGATCTTCGACCAGACCTTCGGCGCGATCTGCGTGATCCGCACCGGTGGGCACGTGCTCGACCGCGCGGTGTGCGGCTCCATCGAGTACGTGGTCGGCCAGCTGGGCGTACCGCTGGTGCTGGTGCTCGGCCACGAGCGCTGCGGGGCGGTGGGCGCGGCGGTGGACGCGCTGCGTACGGGGGAGCGGCCCGGCGGCTCGCTGGCCCACCTGGTCGACGAGATCGCCCCGGCGGTCACCGAGGTGGGGCTCGACGATCCGGCGGTGCACCAGCTGTCGATCCGCCGGCACGTCCGCCGTACGGTCCACACGCTGCGCGAGGACGACCTGCTGGCCGGGCCGGTGGCCGCCGGCCGGGTGGCCGTGGTCGGCGGCCTGTACGACCTGAGCACCGGCGAGGTCGCCCTGCTCGACCCGGCCTAGGTGTTCTGCCCTGGGACCCGGACGCTGGGACCCAAACGCGAAACCGCCCGCCGGGAACTCCCGGCGGGCGGTTTGCTGGTGCTGTGGTGGGGGAGGGGCTCAGCCCTCGAAGACGCCGGCCGCGACCAGACGCTTCTCGGTGGCCTCCCAGCCGTCGTTCGGGTGAACGCTGGCCAGGTTGTTGATCTCCGCCCGGATCTTGGCGGCGTGGCCGGCGGCGGCCAGCACCCGGATCTCCTCGACGAAGGCGTCGGAGTCGGTGCGCAGGTGCGCGGTCTTGCCGTTGGTCAGGTTCCGCACGTAGGCGTGCTTGCCGCCGTTGAGCGGGATGAGGTACTTGAACTCGCCCAGCACGCTGAGGGCGCCACCCTGGCCAGCCTGGCCGGCCCGGACGGACGCGCGCGCGGTCTTAGAGGTGTTGCTCGCCACGGAGGTACTCCTTGCAAGACGTACGGGAGGACTGGACGTCCGGGGGCTGTGTGCGGGTGACACGGGGTCGGCCCGCAGAGGTGTAACGCGGCAGAAGCCGCCGATGGAACTGTACAGGACCACGACATCAGGCTGGTCGTCGCGGTGTCCTGAGAGGCAACGGAGACCACCCGTCCGGCTATTCCGGGAGGCGTTTTTTCCGATTCCCTGGCGCACCATCCGTCACAGCAGTCATCATGTGTTGCAGCAGCCACTCGGGTGAACGAGGTCGTAGGGGAAGACGCACCTCGCTCTCCGGGAGGTCACCGTGCCAACGCGTGGCGTCGTATACGTCCACTCGACCCCGCTCGCCGTGTGCTCGCACGTCGAGTGGGCGATCGCGCGCGTCCTAGCCGCGCCGGTCAACCTGCAGTGGACGGCTCAGCCCGTCGACCCCGGCGCCCGCCGGGCCGAGTGCGGGTGGACCGGCCGTCCGGGGACGGGCGCCGAGCTGGCTGCTTCCCTCCGGCAGTGGCCCATGATCCGTTTCGAGGTCACCGAGGAGCCGAGTCCCGGCGCCGACGGTGAGCGCTTCATGTACGTGCCTGCCCGTGGTCTGTTCCGGGCCACCGTCGGCGCGGCCGGTGACATCCAGCTCGGCGAGGACCGGCTGCGGGCCCTGATGGCCTCCGCCCGGGCCCCGGAGGCGTTGTCGCACGCCCTCGACAAGGCGCTCGGCACGGCATGGGACGCTGACCTGGAGCCCTACCGGTACGCCGGGGACGGCGCGCCGGTGACGTTGCTCACCCGGGTCGGCTGAGGTGGGTGCTCCCACGCTGCCCACCTCGGTGTCGCGGCACCCCCACGGCGGCGACCGGTAAGGTCAAGTTGCCCCGATAAGGGGGAACTGGTGGGATGGACGACGTGCCGATTCGCCCGCGACACGCCGCCGTCGCCGTCGCCGCCCTGACCGCCCTGCTCGTGTCCGGCTGTTCGGGCACCCCGGATCCCGACCCGACGCCCGGCCCGACCGGCGTCTCGGCGGCCCCGAGTGCCCCCGCCTCGCCTCCCACCGACGATCCGGCCGCCCGGGCCGCCGCGCTGGTCGCGACGCTCTCCGACGAGGACCTGGCCGGGCAGGTGCTGATGCCGTACGCGTACGGCGACTCGGCCACGAAGGTCTCGACCGGCTCGGCGGCCGGCAACCAGGCGCTCGCCGGTGTCGACACCCCCGCGGAGATGATCGCCAAGTACCGCCTCGGCGGGTTGATCCTGGTCGGCTTCAGCGCCGACGACCCCACCAAGGGCAACCAGGAGACCACGAATGTTGAGAACCCGAAGCAGGTCCACGACCTGACCACCGGGCTGCGCGGTGCCGCCGGGCGGCTGGCCGCCGGCCCGGCGCCCTTCCTGATCGGCACCGACCAGGAGTACGGCGTGGTCACCCGCGTCACCGACGGGGTCACCATCCTGCCCAGCGCCCTCGCCGCTGGCGCGGCCGGTGACCCGAAGCTGACCGAGGCCGCCTGGCGGGCCGCCGGCGCCGAACTCGCCGCGATGGGCATCAACATCGACTTCGCCCCGGTGGCCGACGTGCTGGCCACCCGCAGCACGGTCATCGGCTCTCGATCGTTCGGCGCCGACCCGAAGATCGCCGCCGCGCAGGTGGGCGGCGCGGTCCGGGGTCTACAGGCCAGCGGCGTCGCGGCGACCCTGAAGCACTTTCCCGGGCACGGCCACAGCGCGGACGACTCGCACAAGGACCTGCCGGTGCTCACCCAGCCCGCAGCGGCATTGCAGAGTGGCGCGTGGCCGCCGTTCAGCGCCGGGTTCGAGGCCGGCGCGATGGCCGTGATGTCCGGCCACCTCGACGCGCGGGCCATCGACCCGGGCACCCCGGCGACCTTCTCGCACAAGCTGCTCACCGACGTCCTGCGCGGTCAGCTCGGCTTCAAGGGCGTGGTGATCACCGACGGGATGAACATGCCGCCGGCGAAGCGGTGGGCGCCCGGCGAGGCCGCCGTCCGGGCGTTGAAGGCCGGCAACGACCTGATCCTCATGACCCCGAACGTCGGCCAGGCGTACGACGGGCTGCTCGCTGCCCTGCGTGACGGGTCGCTGCCCCGGGCCCGGCTCGTCGACGCGGTCACCCGGGTGTTGACCATGAAGTTCCGGCTGGCGGCGGCCCCGGCCGAGCCGATGTCCACGCTCAACACCCCGGCCCACCGGGCGGCGGCGGACGCGCTGGCCGCCGGAGCGGTCACCGTGCTGCGTGGGGCCTGCGGCGGCGCGGTACGCGGGCCCGTCACCGTCACCTCCTCCGGAGGGCGGGACGGCACCCGGGCCGCGCTCACCGCCGCGCTGAAGGCGGCCGGCGTGACCGTGAAGCCGAGCGGCGGGACGGTGGTGCACCTGGTCGGCTACGGGGACGGCGAGAAGGACCTGAGCGCCGACGCGGCGGTCACCGTCGCCATGGACACCCCGTACGTGCTGGCCAAAGCCAAGTCGCCGACGTTGCTGGCGACGTACTCCTCCAGTCGGGCGTCGATGACCGCGCTCGCCGCCGTGCTGGCCGGCAAGGCCCGCCCGGGCGGCCGGTCACCGGTGGCCGTGTCCGGCCTGCCCGCCACCACCTGCACGAGCTGACACACCGGCACGCCGGACGTCGGTCAGTCGCTGCCCTCGACGATGCGGAAGTCGCGCTCGACGCCGTCGGAGAGGACGGCCAGCGCCTCCTGGTAGGCCGCACTGTCGTGCGCCGCGACGGCCTGCTCGAAGCTGTCGAACTCGATCAGTACGGTGCGCTCGGCGATCCCGGCGTCGTACGCGGCGACCCGACCGCCACGGACGAGGACCCGCCCGCCACCGGCTGCGACGGCCGCAGCGGCCAGCTCGTTGTAGGCGGCCAGCTTGTCGGGGTCGGAGATGGTGCGGTAGGCGCTGACCCAGTAGCCCTTGGGCATGGAATCTCCAGTGTGGGATGCGTGCATCTGACTCACGGGTTGGTCTCGGACGAGCGTCGGCGCGCGAGAGCGAGGCTGGTCAGCGTCGTGATCGCCATGGCGCCGACGCCGACCAGCGCCGCCGTGGTGTAGGCGCTGTCGGCGGGAAAGAGCCGGCCGGGGTCGGTGCCCGCAGCCAGGATCAGACCGCCGATGGCGCTGCCCAGCGAGTAGCCGACGCTGCGGACGACGTAGTTGAAGCTCATGGCGCTCGACGTCTCGCTCCTGGGAGTGACGGCCAGGATGACGCCGGGCATCGCGGCCGAGAAGCCGCCGACGCCGAAGCCGAGCACGCCCATCGCCGCGAACAGTTCGGCCAGGTCCGACCGGGCCGCCGCGAACAGGGCGAAGCCGCCGCCGACCACCACGGCGCTGCCGGCCAGCAGCAGGGGGTCGGCGACCCGCGTCCGGACCCACGGGGTGAGCTTGCCGGCGACGAACCCCAGCAGTGAGAACGGGATGAGGACCAGCCCGGCGACGAAGGTCGTCAGCCCGAAGCCGTACCCGACACCGCGTGGCGTCTGCGCGTACCGGGTGATGAGCGTGAGCAGGAGGTACATGCCGATCCCGCCGACGAACATGGCGAGGTTCGCCCCTGCGACCGCCGGGTGCCGCACCGCCCGCAGATCCACCAGGGGCGTCGTGCTGCGCAGCTCGATGACGGCCCAGACGCAGAGCAGCACCGCCGCGCCGACGGCGAGGCCCGCCGCCACGGCGAGGTGCCGACTCCACAGATTCCGTTCGCCGGCGAGGAACAGCACCAGGAGCAGCGCAGCGGCCAGGACGACCGCGCCTGCCACGTCGACGTGGGCGGAGCGGCCTTCTGGCGCCTCGGGCACGGAACGCCACGCGGTCAGGAGGGCGGCGGCGGTGACGACCAGGCCGAGGCCGTAGGCGGCCCGTACTCCACCGAGCTCGGCGAGCAGTGCGGCCAGTGGGTAGCCGACCCCGGCTCCGATGATCGAGACCACCGAGATCAACGCGATCACGGCCGCGCCGCGCTCCTCGGGGAGGTGGTCCCGGGCCACCCCCATCATCAGTGCCGTGAGCCCGAGCCCGACGCCCTGGGCCGCCCTGCCGGCCAGGAGCCACGCGAACGGCAGTGGCAGCACGGTGAGCGCGCTGCCGGCGACGACGACAGCCAGCGTGGCGAGGATCGTGGCCCGCCGGTGCGGGCCGGCACCGAGCCGGCCCAGGACCGGCGTGGCGACGGCACCGCTGAGCAGCGCGACGGTCAGCGTCCACTGCGCGCTGCCGAGCGAGACGTGCAACGACGTCGCCACGCTGGTGATGAGTGGCGTCCCGAGGCTGGCGACCGCCGCCACGACCAGAGCGATGAACAGCAGAGCGGGGACCAGCAGCCGCGCCTCGGAACGCGTCTGCGGAAACGCCTCCACCGCGACCCCGTCGGCCGGCTGCCCGGTCACTGCTGCGGCCCCTCGCGGTCCTGGTTGTCGAGCTCGGCCAGATGCGTCAGCGCCGGAAGGGCCGCCACCAGCGCCTCGACCTCGTCGCCGGTCAGCTCGTCGATCAACCGCTCGAACGCGTGGACGCCCGCCTGGCGTCGCGTCCGGACATAGGCGGCGCCGGCCTCGGTCAGACACACCAACGTGACCCGCCTGTCGGACGCGTCGCCCCGCCGCTCGACCAGGCCGGACACCTCCATCACCCGGACCAGGGTCGTCATCGCCGGCTGGGTGATGCCCTCGACCGCGGCCAGATCGGTGATGCGCCGTGGGCCGGTCCGGTCCAGGGTGGCCAGGGTGGCGGCGGACGTCAGGCTCATGTCCCGGGGCAGGCGTCTCGCGGCCCTGGTGGCCAGGGCGTAGAGGGCTGCCCCGATGGCGGCGGACGCGCCAGGAGGAGTGTCTGGACGACTCACACCAGAAGCATAGCCCTTTTATATTCATCGTCTATGCACATGAGCTCGGCACGGGAATCCGGTCGCGCTGGCAGTGCCATCCTGGCAGCGTGTCGGCCATGGGTCAGGCGCAGGGCTTCCGGTACGACCAGCGGGCCGACGGCACGGTGGTGATCACCCATCACGGCCGGGTGGCGGGCACGCTGCGCGGCGCCCGAGCGGCGGAGTTCCTCGCCGAGGTCGACGACGACCCGCAGCTCGTGATGGCCCGCTGGACGGGCAACTACCGCCACGGCAACGAGCGCACCGCCCGGCAGCACCCCCGCAACCGGGGTTGAGCACACGAAAAGGGCCCCCTCGCGTGCGGGGGCCCTTTCGCTGACCTGCGGATCGGCCGTCTCACGGCCGCTGCCTCACGGCCGGGCGAAGACCAGAGCCACGTTGTGGCCGCCGAAACCGAACGCGTTGTTCAGCGCGGCGGGGATCTCCATGTGGCGTGGCTTGTGCGCGGCGACCTCCAGGCTCAGCCCGGGTTCCGGGTCGTCCAGGTTGATCGTCGGAGGCACGACGCCGTCACGGATGGCCAGGATCGTGGCGATCGACTCCAACGCGCCGGCCGCGCCGAGCAGGTGGCCGGTCATCGACTTCGTCGCCGCCAGCACCGGGTGGTCGCCGAGCGCCTTGTGCAGCGCGCCGATCTCCAGCATGTCGCCGACCGGGGTCGACGTGGCGTGCGCGTTGACGTGCACGATGTCCTGCTTCGCGATGTCCGCGTCCGCGATGGCCCTGGCGATGGCCCGGATGGCGCCCTCACCCTCGGCGTGCGGCTGCACGATGTCGTACGCGTCGGAGGTGATGCCGGCGCCCGCGAGGCGTGCGTACACCCGGGCGCCCCGTGCCGCGGCGTGGTCGGCCCGCTCCAGCACCACGATGCCCGCGCCCTCACCGAGGACGAAGCCGTCGCGGCCGGTGTCCCACGGACGGGAGGCGCGTTCCGGGTCGTCGTTACGGGTCGACATGGCCCGCATCGAGCTGAACCCGGCGATCGGCAGCGGGTGGATGACCGCCTCGGTGCCGCCGGCCACCACCACGTCGGCCCGGCCGGCGCGGATGATGTCCAGGCCGAGCGCGATCGCCTCCGCGCCGGTCGCGCAGGCACTGGCCACCGTGTGCACGCCGGCCTTGGCGCCCAGCTCCAACCCGACCCAGGCAGCCGGACCGTTGGGCATCAGCATCGGGATCGTGTGCGGGGAGACCCGCCGCGGCCCGGACGCCTCCAGGATGTCGTCCTGGGCGAGCAGGGTGGTTGCGCCGCCGATACCGGAGCCGACGCTGACCGCCAGGCGTTCGGAGTCCAGACCGGCATCCGCCAGACCGGAGTCCGCCCAGGCCTGCTGCGCCGCGATGAGCGCGATCGCCTCGGAGCGGTCCAGCCGGCGCAGGCGAACCCGGTCCAGCACCTCGGACGGCTCCACGGCCAGTTGGGCGGCGATCCGGACCGGCAGTTGCGCGGCCCACTCCTGGGTGAGAGCACTCACCCCGGAGCGGCCGGCGAGCATGGCGTCCCAGGTCGACGCGACGTCCCCGCCAAGCGGGGTCGTCGCGCCGAGCCCGGTGACGACGACGTCAGGACGACTCATGATCAGGACTGCGCCTCGATGAAGCTGACGGCGTCCCCGACGGTCTTGAGGTTCTGGACCTCGTTGTCCGGGATCTTGACGCCGAACTTCTCCTCGGCGGCCACCACGACCTCCACCATGGAGAGCGAGTCGACATCGAGGTCGTCGGTGAAGGACTTCCCCTCGGCCACGTCGTCCGGGTTCACCCCGGCAACCTCTTCGAGGATCTCGGCGAGGCCGGTGGTGATCTCGTCACGGGTCATTGCGGTTGGTTCCTCTCATAGGGGGTTCTCCGGCGGCCGGCCTCGCCGACCGCCGCTCCTGGAGCGCGTACGCGCCTCAAGGGGGCTTCAGGGGCAGCGGACGACCTGACCGGCGTAGGTCAGACCACCGCCGAAGCCGAACAGCAGGACCGGTGCGCCCGAGGGCACCTCCCGCCGCTCGACGAGCTTGGACAGGGCCAGCGGCACGCTCGCCGCCGAGGTGTTGCCCGACTCGACGATGTCCTTCGCGATGATCGCGTTGGGGATGTTGAGCCGCTTGGCGATGCCGTCGATGATCCGCGAATTGGCCTGGTGCGGCACGAACGCGGCCAGCTCCGACGGGTCGACCCCGGCCCGCTCGCACGCCTGGAGCGCGAGCGGCGCCAGCGCGGTGGTGGCCCAGCGGAAGACCGCCTGCCCCTCCTGCTGGATGTACGGGCGCCAGCCCTCGATGCGTACCGCGTCGCTCTTGTCCGGCACCGAGCCCCAGACCACCGGGCCGATTCCGGCCGGCTCGTCGTCGGCGGTGGCGGAGACCACCGCGGCGCCGGCCCCGTCCGCGAAGATGATGCAGGTGGAGCGGTCGGTCCAGTCGGTGAAGTCGGACAGCTTCTCCGCACCGATGACGATCGCGTTGCGCGACGCACCGGCCCGGATGGCGTGGTCGACGGTGCCCAGCGCGTACGCGAAGCCCGAGCAGGCGGTGTTGACGTCGAACGCGCCCGGGGCGCCGATGCCCAGCTTGGCGGCGACCCGGCAGGCCACGTTGGGGCTCCGGTCGATGGAGGAGCACGTGGCGACCACGACCAGGTCGATGTCGGCGGCGCTGAGCCCGGAGTTGGCCAGGGCCTTGCCGGCGGCAGCGGCGGCCATGTCGGCCACCGTCTCGCTGTCGGCGATCCGCCGGGTCGCGATGCCCACCCGGTCGCGGATCCACTCGTCGTTGGTGTCCACGAGCTGGGCGATGTCGTCGTTGGTCACCACCCGGGATGGCTGGTAGTGCCCCATCGAGACGATGCGACTGCCGGTCATGAGTGTCCTCCGATGGGGGCGAGCGGTTGGCCCGCCGTGCCGTGGCGGGCGATCAGGTCCCGTGCGGCCGGCAGGTCGTCCGGGGTGTTGAGGGTGACGATCTCCGGCGCGCCGTCGCCCCTGAGCTCGCGCTTGACCAGACCGGCGAGGGTGCCGGCCGGCGGCAGCTCGATCACGCCGGTCACTCCGTGCTCGGCCAGGGCCCGCATGCACAGGTCCCAGCGCACCGGGGCGGTGACCTGGCGGACCAGCCGCCGCACCAGCTCGTCGCCGTCGGTGACGGCGGTGCCGTCGAGGTTCGACAGCAGGACCCGGGCCGGGTCGACGGGGGCGATCCCGGCGGCGACGGTGCCCAGCGCGGTCTCGGCCGGAGCCATGTACGGGGTGTGGAAGGCACCGGCCACCTGGAGTCGGATGACGCGGGTCTTCGCCGGTGGCGCGGCGGCGAACGCGTCCAGCCCGTCCAGCGCGCCGGCGGCGACGATCTGGCCCGCGCCGTTGCGGTTGGCCGGGTGCAGTCCGTTGGCGTCGATCGCGGCCAGCACCTCGTCCGGGTCGCCGCCGAGCACGGCTGCCATCCCGGTCGGCTCCAACGCGCACGCGGCGGCCATCTCCCGGCCACGAATCCCGGCGAGGGTGATCGCGGCCTCGGCCGACAGCACACCGGCGACCGCGGCGGCTCCCAGTTCGCCGACGCTGTGCCCGACGGTGAGCGCCACGTCGTCCAGCGGCAGGTGCTCGGCGGCGAGCAGCGCCGCCGCGACCAGCAGCGGCTGGGTACGGGCAGTGTCCTTGATCTCGTCGGCGTCGGCGGCGGTGCCCAGGTGCACCAGATCCACGCCCGCCAGCGCCGACCACCAGCGCAGTCGCGCTTCGGTGCCGGTCAGGTCGAGCCAGGGAGTGAGAAAGCCGGGTTTCTGCGAACCCTGGCCGGGACTAAGTACGGCGAGCACGCCTATGACTCTCCCGGATACGCGTGGGTAGCGCTGTGCCGAGGCCGACCAAACCGCACTAGAACCTTTGGAGGTTTCTTACAAAGATCGGCGGGGATCATCACTGGTTTGGGTGGATTTCCGGGTGGCCGGGGTCAATGTCTGGGTCGGGACCGACGAGGCCACCGGGACCACCGGATCCAGCCGACCCACTGTCAACGCCACCTGAAGGGCGAACGCGTCCCGCGGCGACAGCGGCGAGAAACCGGTCACCTCGGCGATGCGGCGCAACCGGTACCGCACCGTGTTCGGGTGGACGAACAGCGCCCGAGCCGCGCTCTCCAGGGTGCCACCGGCGGCCAGGAAGGCGTCCAGGGTCTCCAACAGCTCGCCACCGGCGCGTACCAGTGTGGCGTACACGTCGTGGCGCAGCCGGCGACGGGCCTCCGCGTCGCCCGCGAGGGCCCGCTCCGGCAACAGGTCGGCCGCCGCCACCGGGCGGGGGGCGGCCGGCCACGCCGGCGCTGCCCGGAAGCCGGACAGCGCGGACCGCGCCGACTCCGTCGCCTCGTCCAGACTGGGTACGGCCGGACCGACCACCACCGGGCCGTCACCGAACGCGTCCAGCAGCTTGCCGGTGGCGCTCAACGGGTCCGCCGCGCCGCCCAGCACGATCACCAACCGGTCGCCGTGCACCCCGCCGATCACCTCGACACCGATCCGCCGCGCCAGCCGGTACACCACGTGCAGCACGGCGGAGACCTCCCCGCCGGGGGAGTGCCCGACCGCCACCGCGACCGGCGGCGCGTCCGCCCAACCCAGCGCAGCGGCCCGGCTCGCCAGGACGTCCGGCGAGTCGCCCCGCAGCAACGCGTCGACCAGCAGGGCCTGCAACCGGGCGTCCCACGCGCCGCGCGACTCGGCGGCCCGCGCGTACACCCGGGCGGCGGCGAACGCGATCTCCCGGGAGAAGCGCAGCACCGCCTCGCGCAGCAACTGCTCCTCGCCCTCGGCGGCGAGCTGCGACACCTGCTCCTCGACGACGTCGATGGTCACCTTGATCAGTGCCACGGTCTGCTGAAGGGTGATCGACCGGGCCAGCGCCTGCGGCGCCGCGTCGAACACGTCGTCGGAGACCTCCTGCGTGCTGTCCGCCGTGCCGCCGCCCTCGCGCAGCCACTGCACCAGCGACCGGGCGCCCGCCTGGGCCACCAGCATCACCCAGGAGCGCTGGTCGGCCGGCAGGGCACGGAACCACGGCAGCGTCTCGTCCATCCGGGCCACGCTGGCGGTGGCCAGCGCTCCCGCCGAACGCTCGATCCGACGCAGCGTGGCCGCCAGCTCCCCACCCTCGGCCGTGCTCACCGCTCTAGCCTGACATGCCGTGAGCAGGCCACGAACGGCGGCACCGGTCGGCGGGCCGCCACAGCTCAGGGCTGCGGCGGCGCGGGCAGGCCCAGCTCCTGGGCCAGGATCGCGGCCTGCACCCGGCTGCGCAGGTCCAGCTTCGCCAGAATCCGGCTCACGTGGGTCTTGGTGGTGCTCTCCGCCAGCACCAGCCGGTCGGCGATCTGCTGGTTGGACAGGCCGAGCCCGAGACAGGCCAGGACGTCGCGTTCGCGTGGGGTCAACGTGTCCAGCGCGGCCCGGGTGGCGGCCGACGCGCCCGGGGCCGTCGCCGCGAACGCGGCGATCAACCGACGGGTCACCGCGGGGGCGATGAACCCCTCGCCGCGCGCCACGGTGTGCACCGCCGCGACCAGCCCCGCCGCGTCGGTGTCCTTGAGCAGGAACCCGGACGCGCCGGCGCGCAGCGCGCCGAAGACGTACTCGTCCCTGTCGAAGGTCGTCAGCACCAGCACGTCGGCGAGCCGGTCGGCGACGATCGCCCTGGTCGCGGCGATGCCGTCGAGGCGTGGCATCCGCACGTCCAGCACCGCCACGTCGGGGCGTACCTCCCGGCACAGCCGGACCGCCACGTCGCCGTCGGCTGCCTCGCCGACCACCTCGATGCCCGGCGAGCCGGCCAGGATCAGGATCAGCCCCGCCCGCACCGCCGGCTGGTCGTCCGCGAGCACCACCCGTACCGGTGTCGTGCCGGCCTCGCCCGACCCGCGAGCCGGCGCGGTCATCCGCCCTCCCCGGTGGGCAGCGCGGCGCTGACCTGCCAGCGACCGTCCCGCGGCCCGGCGGCGAACCGGCCGGCCAGCAGTGCCACCCGCTCCCGCATCCCGACCAGTCCGGCCCCGGCACCCGGCAGTTCCGAACCGTCCGGCCGCACCGGGTTCTCCACCGTCAGCACCACCTCCGCCAGCCGGTACGCGATCGTCAGGTCCGCCTCGCCGGTGCCATGCTTGAGGGCGTTGGTCAGCGACTCCTGCACGATCCGGTACGCGGCGAGATCCACCCCCACCGGCAGCGGGCCGGGCGTGCCGTCGGTGCGGAACCGCACCGCGAGGCCGGCCGCACGGATCTGCTCGACCAACCCGTCGGCCTCGGCCAGTCGCGCCGTGACCGCCTCCGGCACCGTGCCCGCCACGCCGTGTCCGCCACCATCCGGCTCCCGCAGCAGTTCGATCATCTGCCGCATCTCGGCCAGACCCTGCACGCTGCTCTCCCGGATCACCCGCAACGCGGACTCCACCTGGCCACGTTCCAGGCCTCGCACGGAGAGCACGGCGGTGGCGTGGATGGCCACCGCGCTCAGATGATTGGCGACCACGTCGTGCAGTTCCCGGGCCATCCGGGCCCGTTCGGCGCTGACCGCCTGCCGACGGTCCAACTCGACCAGCCGGGCGGTCTGCTCGGCCCGTGTCCGCTCGGCGGCGGCCTGGTCACGGTACTGCCGCACGCTGATCCCGGTCAGCACCGGCAGCAGCCCGGCGAGCACCACCGGCACCCCGACGGCGGCCCCGCGCCACTGCCCGAAGCCGAGCACGCCGGCCACCGCCCCGACCACGCTCAGCGTCACCGTGATCCCCAACAGCCACCGCCACAGCCGGGGCGGGCCGTACACGCAGGCGTCGTAGAGCACCTGGGTGTAGACGACGACCGTGCCCAGCGAATTGCCCAGCGCCGTGTCCACCACGAGCGCCCCGGTCCCCACCGCCAGGCTCGCGCGGGGCGCGACCCGGCGCAGGCCGACGGCCCCGCACACCGCCAGCAGCGGCACCAGGAACAGGGCCGGCGGCACATCCGGGTGCGGGACGATCTGCGGCTGCATGCCCAGGCCGTACAGCACCAGGCCGCCGACCAGCGACGCGCCGGCCAGCGTGAGGTCGCGGCCGGGCGTACCGGAGCCGAGCCACGGTGGCGGTCGCATGCCCCGATCCCATCACAACCGCCGGCCCTCCGACTCCGACCGGAGGAGGAGCCCGGTCGCTCCGACATGCGCCGAAAGGGGTACGTCGAGCGCGGCCCCGGATGGCTGGTCCGTCGAAGGGAGGACCCCGATCTCGTCTCCGGTGTCGAGGTCCGCGCCTCGCCGGTAGACGACGCTGGTGGCGACGACGGGGGAGGCCGCCATGGTGGTAGCGGTGATCATCGCTTGTGAGATCGCGTTCTGGGTGCTGCTCGGTGCCGGGCTGGTCGCCCGTTATCCGCTGCGCCGGCCACGGCTCGGCGGGGTGCTGCTGCTCTGCGTACCGTTTGTCGATCTGGCGCTGCTCGCCGCGTCGGTGATCGACCTGCGGCGCGGCGCCACCGCCGACTTCGGCCACGGCCTCGCCGCCGTCTACCTCGGCTTCTCGGTGGCCTTCGGGCACTCGATGGTGCGGTGGGCGGACCAGCGCTTCGCCCACCGGTTCGCCGGCGGGCCGCCGCCCGTCAGGCCTCCCCGCGACGGCTGGGCCCGTGCTCGTCACGAGTGGCGGGAGTGGGCCAAGGGGCTCCTCGGCTGGGCCGTCGCGTGCGGCCTGCTCGGTGCGGCCATCCTCTGGGTGAACGACGTGGAAAGGACCCGTGAACTGGGCAACTGGATCCGCAGCCTGACCACCGTGATCCTCATCTGGCTGGTCGCCTTCCCGGTCTGGGCGACCCTGTTCCCCGGCCGCCCGAAGCGCTGACCCCGGGGTACGCCGTGCACACCCGTCGGTCCCGGCCAGTACGGTGACAGGGCACGTACGGGGGAAGCACCTGCGCGTGAGTGCGAGCGTGAGGAGACCGGGGATGGCGCACGGGGAGGCCGAGCACGGCTGCGCCCAGGGCGAGCCCTGTCGGCTGGGCCACCACGACCCGCAGGTGGCTGGCAAGCCTCGCCGGGCGGTCGGCCCGGCGGCGGCGCACCCGACCGAGGCGCCCACCGGGCGACCGGACGAGGAGATCCCGCGCCAGCGGGCCGGTGAGCTGGCCGCTCTGGGTGAGCCGGAGTCCGACGTCGTCGCTGGTTGCCTCAGTGAACTGCCGGGCTGGGCCGGTGCCCATCGACACGGCCCGGTGCGGCCCCGCCAACGGGCCACCCGACGGGAGCGCCCGCCGCGCCGCTGGTGCTGACCCTCGGGTCAGCGGGTCCGGCGGCGGATCAGCAGGGCGATCCCGGCGAGGCCGACCGTGATGGTCAACATCACCCCGACGTTGAGCAGCAGCAGCCGCTGCAACTCGCCCAGCGCCTCGTCGATGTCCCGGACCGGGTCCATGGTGTCCTCCGGCAGCACCCGTTCGCCGCCGCCCACACCGCCGCTGACCGTGTCGAACTGCCGCTCCAGCGGCACCCCGGCGGTGCGCAGCGTCTCGGACATGCTGAGCCGACCGAGGAACCAGCCGCTGTTCGTCCTGCGGCCGTCCGGCTGCTTGGCCGGGCGGTAGACACGCGGGCCGCCAGCCGCCTTCGGGTAGAGATCGTAAGCCTGTTTCGGGGTCTCCCCGGCCAGCACCACGACCGTGTACTTCGGACCGAGGTCGGCTGCCTTGGGCCCCGTCGGCATGCCGGTACGACCGAAGAAGTTGACCTGGTCGATGACCGCGAGGACGTGCGCGGGCTGGGTCTCGGCCCGTAACCGCAGCGGCTCGGTGAGCCCTTCGCCGCTGATGTCCACGCCGGCTGGCGCCGGTTTGGGCGCCGCGCTGGCCGGGCCGGTGGCACCCAGCGTCAGCAGTGCCGCCGCCAGCGTGGCCGCCAGCACGGCGACCCGGCGCCTCAATTGTCGGACCATCCCGCCTCCTCGCCCCGTTCGATGGATGGCTTCGCCGTGACGTCCGGGTCGGTCGGCCGTTGACGGCACCGACGTGGTCGGTCCCACTCCTACAGACTCCGCAGAACGTCGATGGATTGCAGCTTGTGGAACAGTATTTGGAACTATCTGCGATCTCTGCTCGACTAATGAGGAGCTGTTTGATCAGCGGGCGGATCGTACCCTTACGGAGGGGTTCATGGGGGGCAGGGTTACACGGATGGCACGCGTCGTGCCAGTGGTGCTCGGCGTGGCGTTCGGTGTGTCGTTACTGGTCCCGGCGACACCGGCCGCCGCGCACAACTCGCTGACCGGCAGCAATCCGCGCGACGGCGCACGGGTGGCCACCGCACCGGCCCGGATCGAACTGCGTTTCCTGGCCAAGCCGTCACCCACTACGACGAAGATCACAATAACCGGACCGGACAATGTGGTCGCCGGAGGGCGGCCCACCTTCGACGGCACCCGCGTGCGTGTGCCGTTCGAGCCCGGTGCGGCGGGGCTCTACATTGTCGGTTACCAGCTCCCGTCGAGCGACGGCCACCCGATCAAGGGCGAGGTGCGGTTCACCCTCACCACCGGCACGGCCGCCGACCCGACAGCCAGTCCCTCGGCCGTCGGCACCGGTTCGTCGGGACCCCCGGCCGGCTCGCCCACGGCGTCCCCCGCCGGGCCCCTGTCGCCGTCAGCCGGCACGCTGTCCGCCGTACCGGTCGCCGGCGAGCAGTCCGACACCAACGGCAACTGGTGGCTCTGGACGCTGGGCGCCCTGGCACTACTGGCCGCCCTGACCGGTGCCCTGCTGCTGCTCCGCCGACGCAGAAGCAACACCCCCTAGGCGAACCCGCCATAACCCGCCATAACCCGCCCGCGCCCCTCGCCCCACCCTCGCTCCGCCGATTGCCCCGCTCTGGCCCCGCCCTGGCCCCCGCCCTCGCTCCGCCGATCTTGCACTTTCGGTGGCGACATAGTGCGCATTCCACTGCATGTCGACAACCGAAACTGCAAGATCGGCGCGGGGGCGCGGGGGCGCGGGGGCGCGGGGGCGCGGGGGCGCGGGGGCGCGGGGCGCGGGGCGCGAGGTTAGACCAGCCCTCGCTCCGTCGATCTTGCACTTTCTGTGGCGACTTAGCGCGCATTCCACTGCATGTCGACAACCGAAACTGCAAGATCGGCGCGGGCGGGGCGCGGGGCGCGGGCGGGGCGCGGGGCGCGGGGCGCGGGGCGGGGTTTAGACCAGGCGGAGGCGGGCTGCGCGCATTCGGGTCAGGGTGCGGTCGCGGCCCAGCACCTCGAGGGACTCGAAGAGCGGCAGGCCCACGGTGCGGCCGGTTACCGCGACGCGGACCGGCGCCTGTGTCTTGCCGAGCTTGAGGCCGCGCTCGGCGCCGACCGCCTCCAGCGTCGACTTCAGCGACTCGGCGTCCCAGGACTCGAGCGCCTCGAAAGCCGCGACGGCGGCGTCGAGCAACTCGCCCGAGCCGTCCTTCATCGTCTTGGTCCAGGCGGCCTCGTCGATCGTGGGCGAGGCCAGGAAGAGGAAGTCGACGTTCGGCACGATCTCGCTGAGCACCGCGATCCTGGTCTGGGCCAGCGGCGCCACGGCGGCGAACGCGTCGGCGTCGAACTCCTCCGGCTGCCACGGCGGCGGCGTGATCGTCCCGGTGCCGGTCAGCCACGGCTGGCAGGCGTCGACGAACTCGGCGACGGGCAGCGCGCGGATGTACTCGCCGTTGAAGGCGCGCAGCTTCTTCTCGTCGAAGAACGCGGGGGAGGGGTTGACCTCCTCCAGCCGGAACTCGTCCTCGACGACCGACCAGGGGACGATCTCCCGGTCGCCCGACGGCGCCCAGCCGAGCAGCATGAGGTAGTTGCGCATCGCGCCCGCGAGGTAGCCCTCGTCGCGGTACGCCTCCAGGGCGACCTTGTCGCGGCGCTTGGAGAGCTTCTGCCGCTTCTCGTTGACCACCACGGGCACGTGCGCCCAGATCGGCGGCTTGACGCCGAGGGCATCCCAGAGCAGCTGCTGCTTGGGCGTGTTGGGCAGGTGCTCCTCGGCGCGGATCACGTGGGTGATGCCCATCGTCATGTCGTCCACGACGTTGGCCAGCAGGAACACCGGCGAGCCGTCGCCGCGGGCGATGACGAAGTCCTCGATGAGCTTGTTCTCGAAGGTGGGCTCGCCGCGGATCAGGTCGACGACCACCGTGGTGCCCTCGTCCGGCGTACGGAAGCGCAGCGCGTGCCCCGGCCCCGGGCCGAGGCCGAGGTCGCGGTGGTAGCCGTCGTAGCCCTGGTACTGCGAGCCGGTGCGGGCCTGCACGTCCTCGCGGGTGCAGTCGCAGTAGTAGGCGCGGCCCGACTCGTAGAGGCGGGTGGCGGCGGCGCGGTGCTCGCCGGCGTTCGCCGACTGGAAGTACGGCCCCTCGTAGCTGCCCCGGGAGATGCCGATCCAGTCCAGCGCGGAGAGGATGCCCTCGGTCCATTCGGGCTTGTTGCGGGCCGCGTCGGTGTCCTCGATGCGCAGCACGAACACCCCGCCCTGCTGCTTGGCGTAGATCCAGTTCTGCAGCGCCGAGCGGGCGCCGCCGACGTGGAACATACCGGTCGGGGATGGGGCGAAGCGCACACGTACCGTCACGTCCTCCAGCCTACGGCGGCACGTGAACGCTTCCGGCCACGGCCCCCCGACTAGGACGTGTGTCAGAGCCTCTGGCCGGCCTGCGGCGGGCCCAGCCGACGGCCGGCCGCGTTGGAGATCGGCCCCGATGCAACACCGGTATCCGAGCCGATCTCCGCCCTGCCGGACCGCCGGCTGGACTCCACCTCGGCTCGACCGAGGGCTCTGACACACGCCCTAAGCGACTGAGCGGATCTTGACCACCAGGGCGCTGCCCACCACGGTGACCACGGCGGTGACCGCGTACAGCGTCGGGTAGCCGCCCAGGTGGACGACGAGCGGCGCGGAGAGGGCCGGCCCGAGCACCTGTGGCGCCGAGTTGGCGATGTTGATCACGCCGAGGTCCTTGGCCCGGTCGGTGGCCCGGGGCAGCACCTGGGTGATCAACGCGGCGTCGACCGAGAGGTAGACGCCGTAGCCCGCCCCGAGCAGCAGCGCGGCGACGATCGCCATCTGCCACACCGGCGCGACGGCGAGCAGCAGCGCCGCCACCGCCATGATCAGGCCGGAGACGATCACGTAGACCTTGCGTCTCCCGGAGCGGTCCGACAACCGGCCGGAGACCACGGCGGTCAGCATCATGCCCAGCGTGTAGAGCAGGATCAGCACCAGCAGGCCGCCCTCGGGGTCGGGATAGTGGACCCCGTCGGTGAGGAAGTACAGCAGGTAGAGGGTGCCCAGCGCGTTGCCGAGCTGGACCAGGAACCGGGTGATCCACGCCCAGGCGAAGTCCGGGTGCCGGCGCGGGCTGATCCACATCGAGGCGAGCAGTGTCCGGAAGCGCAGTGCCGGCCGGTGTGCGCGGGGCAGCGGTTCGTCGGGAGTGAGCAGCGCGAACGGCAGCGACAGCAGCAGGATCGCCACCGCGATCGCCAGGTAGCCGGCGGCGTTCCCGGTGACGACGGCGGTGACCAGGACCGCGCCGAGGACCAGCCCGAGCGCCTGCGGGATGCCCACCCAGCCCGAGACGCTGCCGCGCTGCGTCACCGGCACCCGGTCCGGGATGGCGGCGGTGAGGCTGGCCAGCATCGCGTTGAAGCACACCTGCGCGGCGACCCAGCCGACAGCGACCCCCAGGATGGTGCGCTGCTGGGCCAGCAGCACCAGCGCCGCAGCGCCGAGCACCGCGCCGCCCGCGGTCCAGACGTGCCGTCGACCGAACTCCCGGCCCGCGATCCGCAGGCAGGTCCGGTCGGAGAGCGCGCCCGCCAGAGGGTTCGCCAGCACCGCCGCCAACGCGCCCAGGCCGGTGACCACGGCCAGCATGGTCTCCTTGTCGCCGGGCGCGATCCGCTCGATCTGCTGCGGCAGCAGCACCTGGATCGGGGTGAAGAACGCCATCCACACGCCCAGGTTGGCCGCGAAGACCAGACCGATCCAGCCGCGCCGCACCGGCACTGTCGGCTCGGCGAGCGCCGCCGGCAGCGGGTCGAGGGTGGTCACCGCGCCGACCCCGGCGCGCTGCCCGCGATCACGTCCCGCAGCCAGGTGTACGACGATTTCGGCGTACGCCTCTGGGTGGCGTAGTCGACGTGCACCAGCCCGAAGCGCTTGGTGAACCCCTCGGCCCACTCCCAGTTGTCCAGCAGCGACCAGACGAAGTACCCGCGTACGTCCACCCCGTCGTCGATGGCGGCCCGGACCGCCCGCAGGTGCCCGTCGAGGTACGCGATCCGCTCCGGGTCCGCCACCTGCCCGTGCGCGTCCGGCTCGTCGTCGTACGCGCAGCCGCCCTCGGTGATCTCGATGGGTGGCAGTGCGTCGCCGTACGTGTCGCGTAGCCAGCCGAGCAGCTCGTGCAGCCCGTCGGGGGCGACCGGCCAGTCGAAGGCGGTACGCGGGTAGCCGTCCAGCGGCACCAGGTCGAACGGTAGGGGCGAGCCCTCCTCGGCCGCCCGTACACCGGTGGGGTTGTAGTAGTTGACCCCGAGCACGTCGATGGGCGCGGCGATCGTGGCGAGGTCGCCGGGGCGGACGACGCCCTGGTCGAGGCCGGGCAGGTCCGGGTAGCCGCGCCCGAGCAGCGGGTCGGTGAAGAGGCGGTTGTGCAGCGCCTCGTACGCGGCCCCGGCGGCCCGGTCGGCGTCGCTGTCACCGACCACCCGCACCGGCGAGTAGTTGTTGGCGATCGCGACCGGGCTGGTGGTGTTCGCCCGCAGCGCCTGCACCGCGAGTCCGTGGCCGAGCAGCTGGTGGTGAGCGACGGGAAAGGCGTCGAAGAGCAGCGCCCGGCCGGGGGCGTGTTGGCCCATTCCGTAGCCGAGGCTCATGTGGATGAACGGCTCGTTGAGTGTGATCCACAGCCGGACGCGGTCACCGAGGCGGGCGGCGGTCAGTTCGGCGTACTCGGCGAAGCGGGCGGCGGTGTCGCGGTGCAGCCAGCCGCCGGCGTCCTCCAGGGGTTGCGGCAGGTCCCAGTGGTACAGGGTGGCCACCGGGTCGATGCCGGCGGCCAGCAGGGCGTCGACCAGTCGGTCGTAGAAGTCCAGACCGGCGGCGTTCGTCGCACCGCTGCCGTCGGGTCGCACCCGGGGCCAGGCGATCGAGAACCGGTACGCCCTGACGCCCAGACCGTCCAGCAGCGCCACGTCCTCGGCGTACCGGTGGTAGTGGTCGCAGGCGACCGCGCCGCTGCTGCCGTCGCTGATCCGGCCGGGGGAGAGCGCGAAGGTGTCCCAGATGGACGGGCCGCGTCCGTCGGCCGTGGCGGCGCCCTCGATCTGGTGGGCCGAGGTGGAGACGCCCCAGCGGAAGCCGTCGGGGAACTCGGGCATCGGTGCGGTCGACATGCGCCCTCCCGGTCAACGTGAAACGTGTTCGGGACTCTAGGGCGCTGTCGATGAATGCGCCATAGGCCCGCCTGGCCTAATCCGCAATGGTTGATCGGCGTGTCTTTTTCTGAACCCGTCCAGGTAAGTCCGATTTGACGCATAGAGTGCCGATATCGTGGGATGTCCTCACTGGAGGAAAGACGGAAATGATCCTCGTGGAACGTAGTGCGCACGTGGCGGCGCCGATGGAAGTGGTCTGGGACGTCGTGCAGCGGGCGGAGCAGTTGCCGGCCTGGCTGGCGGGGGTTCGCGCGGCCGAGGTGCTCTCGGGAGAGGGCTTCGGGCGGCGACAACTGGTCCAGGCGGGGCGCGGTTCGGCGCATGAGGCCGAGGTGATCGCCTATCAGGAGCCGACACTGATCGGCTGGCGGGAGCGGGCCAGGGGCGCCGGTGCTCGTGCGGAGGCGCGCACCGAGATCTACGTCCAGCTCACCCCGGATGAGGAGGAGGGCGGGACCGTCGTGCGGCTCATCGTGGTCCGCTGGCCCGCGGGGCCCGTCAAGGCGGCCCTGCTGCGCCTGGGCCTACGCCGGGTCGGCGCCGACCTGGAGGACTCGCTGGCCCGGCTCACCGACCTGGCCGCCGTCGGTTGACCCGCAGCGTCCTCCCGGCGTCACCCGCGACGGCGGTGGTCCGGATCCCCGCCAGGGACCCCGGACCCCCGCCGCCGCCGCGCCCACCCCCCAGTGGGGGGTCGATCATGGACTTATGGTGCCTGGTACGAGGTGATACAGCCGCTTCGTCCCCCAGCACAACTTCATGATCGACGTCGGTGGGGTGGGACGTACCAGAAGGAGGGCCCGGCGCGGGTGCGCCGGGCCCTCCTTCTGTCGTGCGGTTTAGCTGTCGCCGCCGGTCTCGCCCACCGGGGCGGCGTTGACGTCGTCGATCGCGTACTTCTTGGCGGCCTCGGCCGGCACGGTGGCCTCGACCGCGCCACTGCGGGCGAGCTGCCGCAGCGTGGCGACCACGATCGACTCGGCGTCGACGTGGAAGTGCCGGCGCAGCGCGTGCCGGGTGTCCGACATCCCGAAGCCGTCGGTGCCGAGCGACGTGTAGTCGCCGGGGACCCAGCGGGCGATCAGGTCCGGTACGGCACGCATCCAGTCGCTGACCGCGACCTTCGGACCGTCCGCGTCGGCGAGCTTCTGCGCGATGTACGGCACCTTGGCCTCGGCGCCCGGGTTGAGCAGGTTGTACTCCTCGGTCT
Organism: Micromonospora sp. NPDC005174; assembly: GCF_040608495.1. Lineage (NCBI taxonomy): Bacteria > Bacillati > Actinomycetota > Actinomycetes > Micromonosporales > Micromonosporaceae > Micromonospora > Micromonospora sp. NPDC005174. The sequence continues at coordinate 70,255 of NZ_JBEXIJ010000015.1, forward strand.
CCACCGCGTCGCGGCGCAGCTCGGTCCAGGAGGTCACCGACCAGACGTCGGCGGCCACCCCCCAGTCCTGGGCGAGCAACTGCTGGGCCTTGAGCGCCCACTGCATGCCCGTGCCAGAGGCGAGGACGTTGGCCTTCGGACCGTCGACCTGCGGTGCGGGCGAGTAGCGGTAGATGCCCTTGAGCAGGCCATCGACGTCCACGCCCTCCGGCTCCGCCGGCTGCAGGATCGGCTCGTTGTAGACCGTCAGGTAGTAGAAGACGTTCTCCTGCGCATCCCCGTACATGCGGTGCAGGCCGTGCTCCATGATCTGCGCGATCTCGAAGGAGAACGCCGGGTCGTACGCGACCACCGCCGGGTTGGTGGCGGCGATCAGCATGGAGTGGCCGTCCTCGTGCTGGAGACCCTCACCGTTCAGCGTGGTCCGACCGGCGGTCGCGCCGAGCAGGAAGCCCCGCGCCATCTGGTCGGCCGCGGCCCACAGCCCGTCGGCGGTCCGCTGGAACCCGAACATCGAGTAGAAGATGTACATCGGGATCATCGGCTCGTCGTGGGTGGCGTACGCCGAGCCCGCGGCCGTGAACGAGGCGACCGAACCCGCCTCGTTGATGCCCTCGTGCAGGATCTGCCCCGAGGTCGACTCCTTGTACGACAGGAACAGCTCCCGGTCGACCGAGGTGTACCGCTGGCCGTGCGGCGAGTAGATCTTCGCGGTCGGGAAGATCGAGTCGAGACCGAACGTACGCGCCTCGTCCGGGATGATCGGCACCCAGCGCTTGCCGAACTCCTTGTCCTTCATGATGTCCTTGAGCAGGCGGACGAAGGCCATCGTGGTGGCCACCTTCTGCTTGCCCGAGCCGCGCTTGACGTCGGCGAACCGCTCCGGACCGGGGATGGTCAGCCGCTTGGTGCTCGTTCGCCGCGACGGCAGGTATCCGCCGAGCTGCTCGCGACGCTCCTTCAGGTACGCCAGCTCGTCGGACTTCTCACCCGGGTGGTAGTACGGCGGCAGGTAGGGGTTGTCCTCCAGCGCCTTGTCCGGGATGTCCAGGTAGAGGCGGTCGCGGAAGGTCTTCAGGTCCTCCAGCGTCAGCTTCTTCATCTGGTGGGTCGCGTTACGGCCCTCGAAGTGCGAGCCGAGCGTCCAGCCCTTGATCGTCTTCGCCAGGATGACCGTCGGCTGACCCGTGTGCTCGGTGGCCGCCTTGTAGGCCGCGTAGAGCTTGCGGTAGTCGTGCCCACCCCGCTTGAGGTTCCAGATCTCGTCGTCGCTCAGCGGCTCGACCATCTTGCGGGTGCGGGCGTCCCGGCCGAAGAAGTGCTCCCGCACGTACGCGCCGGACTCCGCCTTGTACGTCTGGTAGTCACCGTCGGTCGTGGTGTTCATGAGGTTGACCAGCGCGCCGTCGGTGTCCGCGGCGAGCAGCGGGTCCCACTCACGGCCCCAGACCACCTTGATGACGTTCCAGCCGGCGCCCCGGAAGAACGACTCCAGCTCCTGCATGACCTTGCCGTTGCCCCGGACGGGGCCGTCCAGCCGCTGCAGGTTGCAGTTGATCACGAAGGTGAGGTTGTCCAGTTCCTCGCGGGCGGCCACGCCGATCGCGCCGAGCGTCTCCGGCTCGTCCATCTCGCCGTCGCCGAGGAACGCCCACACGTGCTGCTGCGAGGTGTCCTTGATGCCGCGGTGCTGCAGGTACCGGTTGAACCGGGCCTGGTAGATCGCGTTCAGACCGCCGAGACCCATCGAGACGGTGGGGAACTCCCAGAAGTCCGGCATCAGCCGCGGGTGCGGGTACGACGGGAGGCCGCCACCCGGATGTGACAGCTCCTGGCGGAACCCGTCGAGCTCGTGCTCGTTGAGCCGCCCCTCCAGGAACGCCCGCGCGTACATGCCGGGCGAGGCGTGGCCCTGGTAGAAGATCTGGTCGCCGCCGCCCGGGTGGTTCTTGCCCCGGAAGAAGTGGTTGAAGCCCACCTCGTAGAGCGACGCCGAGCTGGCGAAGGTGGAGATGTGCCCACCGACGCCGATCTCCGGGCGCTGCGCCCGGTGCACCAGCATCGCGGCGTTCCACCGCACGTACGCCCGGATGCGCCGCTCGACGTGCTCGTCGCCCGGGAACCACGGCTCGCGTTCGGGGGTGATGGTGTTGATGTAGTCGGTGGTGGTCAGGGGCGGAACCCCGACCTGGCGCTCACGGGCCCGCTCCAGCAGGCGCAGCATGACGTAGCGGGCGCGTTTTGCTCCCCGCTCGTCAATGACACCGTCAAGCGACTCGACCCATTCGCTGGTCTCTTCAGGGTCGATGTCCGGAAGCTGGCTCGGTAGGCCGTCGCTGATCACCGGGCGCTTGCGTTCCGTAGCCACAGGCGTTCCCTCGGTTGTGTGTGGGATAGGTCTCTAGCGCCATCCTGCCCCCTGGTGGCACCCGTCGTCACGTCTAGGTCCCCCGGACGCGATGCTGAACACAGGTACCCGTCGGTAACTTAGCGCTACGGCGGCCCCGCTGCCCGCTTGCCCGGGCTCGCTACGGTGCCGAATATGAACCGGCTGCGGGTGGTGAGCGGCGGCGTGATCCTCTCGGTTGGCGCACTCGGGGCGCTTCTCTCCTTGCCGGTGCTCCTTGCCGGGGACACCGCCGTGCTGCCGATCACGATTCTCGGCGCCGGAGCGATGGCGCTCGGCGCGATGCAGCTACGCGCTGGACTGCGCGCATCCGCGCCCCGACGGGGGCCTCGTCGTGTGCCCGGTCCGCGCCGACGGCACGCCGACACCAGCGTGCCCCTGATGTACTACGGCGACCCGGGCGGCGGGGACCGCTCCGATGGCGGGAGCGGCTCCGATGGCGGGGACCGCTCCGATGGCGGGAGCGGCGACTCCGGCGGCGGCTTCTTCGGCGGTGACTCCGGGGGCGGCGGCTTCTTCGGCGGCGGCGGCGACTCCGGTGGTGGCTTCTCCGGCGGCGGTGGGGACTCCGGTGGCGGTGGCGGCGGCTCCTGATCGCGCGTTGCGGCAGAATGCGACGTATGCGCAGTGACGTGATCACCGTCCAGACCGGGTCCAGGCCGACCGTCCGGGACATCACCGCCGAGGCCCAGAGCTTCGTCTCCGGCGAGGGCGACGGCCTGCTGCACGTCTTCGTGCCGCACGCCACGGCCGGGCTGGCGATCATCGAAACCGGGTCGGGCTCCGACGACGACCTGCTCACCGCCATCGACGCGCTGCTGCCGACCGACAACCGCTGGCGACACCGGCACGGCTCACCCGGGCACGGCCGGGACCACGTCCTGCCGGCCTTCGTTCCGCCGTACGCCACGCTGCCGGTGCTCTCCGGTCGACTGGCCCTGGGCACCTGGCAGTCCGTCTGCCTGGTCGACACCAACGGCGACAACCCCACCCGCCAGGTCCGCTTCTCGTTCCTGCCCGCCTGACGCCCGCGCCCCGTCCCCGTCCCGTCCCGTCCCGCCCCAAGATCCGCGCAACTAACCCGAAACTGCTGCCTCCGGGCGCGCCGAGGCAGCACTTTCACCGAAGTTGTGCGGATCTTGACCGCCCGGCGGCCGTTGCGGCTGCGCCCGACGCGAGTCCTCATCCGACGCCGCCCGACCGAGCCCGGCGGGCAGGGCCCGGCAGGCTGGGGCGGCCTCATCGCTGAGCTGGGCGGTCCGCGTGACGCGTACGATGTGGCCGTGGCACCGCAGGGGGGCTCCGCGGCGGGCCGACAGGGGGATCGGGCCGGGCTGGCCGCCGACGCGATGGGTCGGATGGCCCAGCTGACGGCCTCCCTGCGGCATCGGCAGGGCAGCGCGTTCGTCGAGTTGGGGCTCACCCCGGCGGCGGCCCGGGCGTTGCACGAGCTGGACCCAGACCGTCCGATGCCGGCACGGGACCTCGCCGACCGGCTGAGCTGTGACCGGTCGAACGTGACGGCGCTCGTCGACAAGCTGGAGCAGGCCGGCCTGGTCGAACGCCGGACCGACCCGGCCGACCGCCGACAGAAGACGCTCGTGGTGACCGGTGACGGGCGCGTCGTGCGGGACCGGGTGTCCGAGGTGATGTCCGACTCCCGACTCCTCGCCGCGTTGAGCGACGAGGAGCTGTCCACCCTGCGTGACCTGGTGTGGAAGGCGTCCGACGGCGGTTTTCCGGAGCCCTGCGACCCGCAGTGAGTCGACCCGCGGCGGCCGTGTCCCACTGGGCGACGGTGGCCTGCGTCGGTAATGCTGTCGGACGTGACCACCCCGCAAGATCTCGACGACCGGTTCCGGGAGACGCTGGCGGCGCTGCCCGCTCCAGCGCAACGGCGTGACCTCGCCGATCCGGTCACCGACGACGCCCCGCTGACCGGTGCCCAACTGCTCGATCTGTTCGACGCGCAGGTGACCAGCCGGCAACTCGACCTGGCCGGGCGCTGGCTGCGCAGCTTCGGGGAGGGTTTCTACACCATCGGCTCGTCCGGGCACGAGGGCAACGCCGCCGTCGCGGCTGCGCTGCGCCCCACCGACCCGGCGCTGCTGCACTACCGCTCCGGTGCCTTCTACTGCGTCCGCGCCGCCCAGGTCGCCGCCGACGCCCCGACACCCCCCGCCGCCGACGCCCCGACACCCCCCGCCGACGCCCCGACGTCCCCGGCCGCCGACGCTCCGGACCCGGACTCCGAACCCGAGCCGGCCGGGTCCGAGGCACCCGTCGGTGGCTTCGTGCCGTACGCGGAGGCGGCCCGGGACGTGTTGCGGGGGATGGTTGCGTCCAGCGAGGAGCCGATCGCCGGCGGCCGGCACAAGGTGTTCGGCCGTGCCGATCTGGCCGTCGTGCCGACCACCTCCACCATCGCCTCGCACCTGCCCCGCGCGGTCGGGATGGGGCTGGCCGTGGAGCGGCTGCGCCGGCTGGACACCGCCGGACGGCGCACCGGGACCGGAGTGCGTGTCGGCAGCGGCGCCGGCGCGGCGCACGTCCCCTGGCCGCCGGACGCCATCGTGGTCTGCTCGTTCGGCGACGCGTCGGTCAACCACGCCAGCGCCACCGCCGCCTTCAACACCGCGGGCTGGTACGACCATGCCGGCCTGCGCATCCCGGTGCTCTTCGTCTGCGAGGACAACGGGCTGGGCATCAGCGTCCGCTCGCCGGAGGGCTGGGTGGAGGCGACGCTGCGCGCCAAGCCGGGCATCCGCTACTTCAGCGCGGACGGCGCCGACCCCGCGGGGACGTACGCGGTAACGCAGGAGGCTGCCGCCTGGGTACGTCGGTACCGGCGGCCCGCCGTGCTGCACCTGCGCACGATCCGGCTCATGGGCCACGCCGGGGCCGACGCGGAGTCGGCGTACCGCAGCCCGGCCGAGCTGGCCGAGGACCTGGACCGGGACCCGGTGGCCGCCACCGCGCGGCTGCTCGTCGACGCCGGTGTGGCGACCGCCGAGGAGCTGCTGGCCCGGTACGACGAGACGGGCTGGCAGGTACGCCGGCTCGCCGAGGAGGTGCTGGGCGAGCCGAAACTGGCCTCCGCCGCCGACGTGGTGTCGGCGCTGGCCCCCCGCCGCCCGGTACGCGTGGCGCGGGCCGTGGCCGACGCGGCGGCCCGGGCCAGCGGGCCGGGCGCGGCGGCCCGCGAGGAGGCGTTCGGGGGCAAGCCGCCGGAGCTGAGTGGGCCGATGACCCTGGCACAGAGCATCAACGCGGCGCTCGCCGACGGGCTGCTCGACCACCCGCAGATGGCCGTCTTCGGCGAGGACGTGGCCGTCAAGGGCGGCGTGTACGGCGTGACGAAGGGCCTGCGCGACCGGTTCGGGGCGGCCCGGGTCTTCGACACACTGCTCGACGAGACGTCGGTGCTGGGGCTGGGCCTGGGCGCCGGGCTGGCCGGGATGCTGCCGGTGCCGGAGATCCAGTACCTGGCGTACCTGCACAACGCCGAGGACCAGCTCCGCGGCGAGGCCGCCACCATGCAGTTCTTCTCGCGGGGCGCCTTCCGCAACCCCATGGTGGTGCGGGTTGCCGGGTTGGCGTACCAGCAGGGGTTCGGCGGGCACTTCCACAACGACAACTCGGTGGCCGTACTCCGGGATGTGCCCGGTCTGGTGATCGCGGTGCCGGCGCGGCCGGACGACGCCGCGCCCATGCTGCGGACCTGTCTGGCGAGCGCGGCGGTGGACGGCAGCGTCTGCGTGTTCCTGGAGCCGATCGCGCTGTACCACACCCGCGACCTGTACGCCGATGGCGACGGAGAGTGGCTGGCCGGCTATCCCGAGCCGGGCTCGTGGGTGGCCGGGCACGTGCCGATCGGCCGGGCCCGGGTCTACCGGATCGGCTCGGCGGACGACCTGACCATCATCACCTTCGGTAACGGGGTGCGGATGTCGCTGCGGGCCGCGGCCGCGCTCGCCGAGGAGGGCGTGGGCACCCGTGTGGTGGACCTGCGCTGGCTGGCGCCCCTGCCGGTGGCCGACATCATCCGCGAGTCCTCGGCGACCGGCCGGGTGCTGGTGGTGGACGAGACACGCCGGTCGGGCGGGGTCGGCGAGGGAGTGATCGCCGCGCTGGTCGACGCCGGATATGTCGGTGCAGCGCGGCGGGTGGCCGGAGTTGACTCGTTTGTACCATTAGGTCCGGCGGCACGTCATGTTCTGGTCTCCCCGGAAGCCATTACCGACGGTGCCCGTACGCTGCTGGCACGGTAAATTCCGTTCCACCCGGTGCGCCACTTGCGCGCAGACGCACAACTGTGTGGACTTTGCCTGACGGCGTCGGTCCGACGCCGCGAGCAGGGACGAGATGAGGAGGCACGCGACAGTGAGCGCGACCGCTGGTCAGGCCGCCGACGGGGTACGCAGCCTGGCGGACCGGTTCGGCATCGAACCGGGGATGGTCGTCATGGAGATGGGGTACGACGACGACGTCGACCAGGATCTCCGGGACGCCCTGACCGACCGCTGTGGAGATCTGGTCGACGAGGACACCGACGAGGTGGTCGACGCGGTGCTCGTGTGGTACCGCGACGGTGACGGTGACCTCTTCGAGCTGCTCGTCGACGCCCTCGGCCCGCTGGCCGACAACGGGGTCGTGTGGCTCCTCACCCCCAAGGCGGGGCGCGAGGGGCACGTCGAGCCGAGCGAGGTCGCGGAGTCCGCGCCCACCGCCGGCCTCCAGCAGACCTCGACCGTCAACGCCGGCCGGGACTGGAGCGGTGCCCGCCTGGTGCTCCGCCGAGGGGCCAAGGCCAAGAAGTAACCCGTTCTCGTCCCCTCGCGTCCCGACGGTCCGCCGTCGGGCGCGCCGGGCTGACCCCGTCCCCCGAGTCGACCCGAGGAGAGCCGCATGCCCATCGAGGTGGGCGCCCAGGCGCCGGACTTCGTGCTCAAGGACCAGAACAACCAGGAGGTCCGGCTCTCGGACTTCCGCGGCAGGCGCGCCGTGCTGCTGGTCTTCTACCCGCTGGCGTTCACCGGCACCTGCCAGGGTGAGCTGGCCGAGGTGCGGGACAACCTCGGGGAGTACGCCAACGACGACGTCCAGGTTCTGACGGTCAGCGTCGACTCGGTCTACAGCCACAAGATCTGGGCCGACCGGGAGGGCTACCAGTTCCCGATGCTTGCCGATTTCTGGCCGCACGGTGGCGTCGCTGCGGCGTACGGGGTCTTCAACGACGTGGCCGGCATCGCCAACCGGGGCACGTTCGTCATCGACAAGGCCGGCGTGGTCCGCTTCGCCGAGATGACCGGCCCCGGCGAGGCCCGCGACCAGCAGGGCTGGCGCAAGGCGATCGCCGACGCGACCATCTGAGGGGTATGCGTGCGGTCGGGGCGGCGGCGAGCAGGTAGGCTTGCCAGCCACCGGCCCGCCGCACACGGGGCGTTCCGGGGCGCGTAGCTCAGCGGGAGAGCACTCGCCTTACAAGCGAGGGGTCGCAGGTTCGAAACCTGCCGCGCCCACCAGTCACCACCGGCTGTAGCCGGCGAAGTGGACGCTCCTGTTTCTGTCAAGCCTGCGGCCGGGGCACCCGGGTCGTAGTCTCGACCCACTGCCGAAACAGGTGTAGCGCCTCGCCGAGGTTGAGTGGCCCACACGCTGCCCTGAACTGGTCTTCGGCGACCCAGGTCATGACCCACTCGTGCTCGCTCCTACGGAGCTCCTGCCGCTCGTAGGCCGTCCCCGACAGTGCCGTATCGCCCAGGTCGATGCGGACCGACCAGCCGGGGTTGTCGAGCGTTTCGATCTGAATGCCGTATTCGTGTTCCCACTCGCCATCGCACTGAGTCGCGTACCAGGCTTGCAGCCAGGACCAGACCCCCGGCGCTAGCTCGTCGTGATCATGCATTCCGTAGTCCTGATCTCGCTGTGGTTCGTCGGCGTCGAGTAAGGGTAGGTCTCGCGGGCGATGTAGCGCTTGAGGCAGAGTCGCCCGGCATGCAGCTGGGTGCCTGACCCGCAAGCCAGGTTGTTCGTCGTCGGTATCACGGAGCTGGATGGAGCCTGGCTCTGGCAGTCACGGGCCTACCCGGGTACGACCCCCAGCTGGAGCTGTCGTTGTCCGATGCCCTCGCGCGGCCGGAGCTTGCCGTCGCCGTCTTCGACGGGGTCGCGGGGTCCTTCGCGGAGCGAGGGATTTCCAGTCCCCGCCACGGCTGAGTGACTATCTGGGTGACGACGGGTACGAGCGGCGGTGGGCGTGCGCGAACGATCGTGGACGGTTGCCGCAGGTGCATGCTCATGACAGCGCAGGTCGGCGAGCCGTGTTGGTTGCCTGGGGGCCAAAGGGGTCGACGGTTCTTGCGTTACGTCGAGCGCTGTCACGCTAAAGGCCGCAGCCGGCTGTCCAGCCCGCCATCCGTCGCTCAGCGCCTTGCGGATAACTGCGGCGACCATCGATGGACGGACAGGGACCGGCGGCCCGCCGATCCAATTGCTCGGATGGTTCTGGGGCATGTCGACTAGCAGTACGCTGCCCTTGCAGTCGGCTTGCTCAACGGCGAGGGTGAGTGGTCGCTCACCGAGCGCTTGGGCGTAGGTTGGCCTTCGGCGCACCCGCCACCTGTAGACCACGCTGTCGACGGTGATGAGCCGAGAGCCCTTCTTGGTCAACGCCACCGTCGATCCTCTCGCCGTCGGATGCTAGGACGACAGCTAATCACTCCGTATCGGCAGGTGGGGCACACAGGGGATCACAAGACATCGTCAAACGCCGTCAACCAGCCACCAACGATGGCAGCCCAAGACGCCGCATGAGCAGGTGTGGGGCGGCATTGCCGCTGGTAACGCGGCAGCGGCACTGAGTCCCTCTTCAACGTCTGAATGCTCCTCCTCTACGCGCCAGGAGCGTGGCTCGGGCTGAGCGGGCCGTTCCTCGCTGGCCTACTCTCGGGTATGACCGACGACAGACGATGGCAGCTACTCGAAGACGTGATCGAGGCGGTCGTCCACGGAGAGGTGGCCGGCAACGCCGACACCTTCTCGATCCGCCGAATGAGCGAAGAGCCCGAGATCGAGGTCACCGTCGGCGATCACGCGACGGTGTATCGGATCACCGTCTCCCGGTCTACCCGTCCTGCTGACGGCTGACTCGACGAGGCGGGCCAGCGGGCAAGGCAGCAGCCCAGAGACCAACAGGTTCGAACGGGGCTAGTTAGGAAGGGCCGGCTGGACGGTTTGCCGTCCGACTCGCCCGTGGTCTCGCCGACGGCCGCGGCGATCAGATGCTGCCCTGCGGGCAGGAGGGCGACCCGTCGTCGGACACGCTTCGCGTGCAAGATCCGGTACTTCAGGCTCTCGATCTCCACCACCGCGCACTCGTCGCCTGGTTCGTCGACGGAGGACAACTCCACTGTCACCGGCCAGCCTTCCTTGCCAGCCTTGTAGAGCCAGACCTCGAAGGCGCGTTGCTTGCCGTCATCCTCGGATACCCGGGCGATGATCTCGATCGGGTCTGTCCGGCTCTCCATCGTCGTCCTTCGCTTTGGACTGAGGTCGGTGGGCAACAGGGGGTGCAAGCCCCGGCCGAGATGCCGCTCACTCGACAACTATCGGCGGCCCGGCCGAGCCTCGGCATTCGCATTGCGAAGCGGGGGTGCAAACCTGGCCCGGACCTTCAGGCGGCACCATCAAGAAGATGATCAGTAGGGCTGTAGTTGATCTTCCAGTCGGCATAGACGCCCATCGTGCCATCCTGAACGCACCGTAGTCCGACGCTGATCCAGCGAACCTCACCCTCCGCGTACAGGGCGAAGCCGACGGCGACCTGGAAAACTTCGCCGCCGCATGGGCACGCGCAGTCGCCCGGCTCGGCGTCCATCCAGTAGTCCGCGCTGTCCGCGACGAAGGCACTTTCGCCACAGGCCACGCAGCTCACCTCGGCGCAGCCCTCCTCGTCGTCGACGAGGACGGCGAAGGTCGTGCCCGCACACCGGGGGCAGATCACCTCCTTGACCCGCGCTACCGGGTAACCGCCGGGCTTGAACTCGCGGAGATAGTCGGCAAGGTCCGTGAAGTCCTCGCCCCGCCAGAACTCGCCTTTTCTGTCGATCGCCACCGGCGCAGCTTGCCGTGTGCGCCCAACGGTGTCGAGAGGAGGCGGCGGTGCGTGTAACGGCCAGGGAGCCGGTTCCGCGATGTCAGGACTGGGTGCGGGTCCACTGCTGGTTGGTACCGCTGCCGCAGGTGTACTGGGTGATGTCGGTGCCGTCTGCCGTGCCGCTGCTCACCACGTCCAGGCATTTGCCGCTGTGTCGGGCGCGCAGTTGGTAGTAGCTGCCGGTGGCGACCCACTGCCACTGCTGGTTGGCGCCCGCGCCACAGGTGTACTGGACGACGTTGGCGTTGTTGGCGGTGGCGGCGTTGGCGACGTCGAGGCATTTGCCGCTGTTCTGGTTGACGATCCGGAAGTAGCCGTCGCCGGTGTCGCGGAATTCCCACTTCTGGTTCGCGCCACCGTTCCAGGACCATTGTCTGACTTCGGCGTTGTCGGTGACGGCATGGTCCAGCACGTCGACCACCTTGCCGCTGTTGCGGTTGGTGATGCGGTAGGAGAGCGGCGCCTCCCCGGTGACGGTGCCCGCGGCGGCGTCGATGGTGATGGTGGGATACCAGGTCAGGCTCATGGTCGTGGCGGAGGGGAAGGCGATCGGCAACCACACGTACTGGGAGTCGTTGACCGGCCCGCCCCAGGCGCCGGCCCAGCGGTCGCCGAGGTAGAGGTAGCTCGTCGTCGACGTGCCCTGGATGGGGAGCACGAAGGCCGACTGGGAGCGGAAGGTGGTCGAGTCCCCGACGTTGGTCATGCCGGTCCACGGACCGGAAATGCTGGACGCTGTGGCGTACCTGGCCTGGTTCGGGCTCCAACCGGTCAGGCCCGAGGTGAGCAGGAAGTAGGTGCTACCGCGCTTGAACAGAGCCGGCGCCTCGCGGTTGCCGTCGTTCCAGAAGTTGCCGACCAGCGTGGCCGCAGTGAGGTAGTCGACGCTGAGGCGGTAGATGAGCAGGTCGCGGTTCTCGTCGCCAGCCGAGATCATGTAGGCGGTGCCGCCGTCGTTGTAGAGCGTGATGTCCCTCGACATGTTGCCCAGCGGCCGGAAGCTGCCGTGGTAGGTGTAGGTGCCGTCGATGGTGGCCGAGGAGGCGACGGCGGCCCTGGCCTCGCCGTAGTCGCTGCCGTTCTCCTTGTGCATCCACATCACGTACCGGTTGGTGCTGGCGTTGTAGATGACCTTCGGCCGCTCGATGTTGGCCGACTGCAGTTCCGCCGCCGACGACTGGGTCAGCACGTTGTTGCGAAACTCCCAGTCGCGCAGGTTGGTCGAGCGGTAGACGGAGACCGCCCGGAACGTGTTGTTGGCGTTGCGGTTCTCGCCGAACCAGTAGTAGTAGTCGCCGACCTTGAGCACCCCACCGCCGTGCGCGTGCAGCAGGTTGCCGGTGGTGTCGGTGAACTGCGTGCCGTTCTGGATCGTGACCGGCGCCGCCTGGGCCGGGGCGGCGGCCATGGTGGTGACCGCCACGATCGCCGTTCCGACCAGGGTGAGCGCTGCCACCAGGGATGAAAGCAGTCTGTTGCGTCTCACGACGTTCGTCCTTCCGTGGGCGGGCGGCGACCGCCGCCGGCAGCGGAGCGACCCCTGGACTCCGGCGCGATCGTCCGGACCAATTCATGCATCAATGTACATCGATTGTTTCGACCGCATCACCCGCCGGCTGGCGCCGTCGTGGCAGACCAGTGGGGGAGGCGGACGGAGCTGGTCGACTGACCTGGGTCGCGGCGTCAGGCGCGTTCGGCGACCAGCACCCGGCTGTGGGCGAGTGACGTGGCACGCCGGATCGGCAGGCCGAGTGCTCGCGCCGTGTCGAGCAGGTCGTGGTCGCCGGTGACGGTGAAGCCGTGTCGGGTGAGCAACGCGGTCATGGCGGCCGGTGTCCAGGTCGAGCGCCACGGCTCGGTCGCCCAGAAGCTGCGCCGCCCGGTGGACGCCATCAGCAACCGTGCGACGAGCCGACCCAGCGTCAGTGACGTCCCGGGAAGCTGGAAGTTGACGACGAGGCGGCTCGTCGGCGCCGAGCAGGCGGCGAGCGCGGCGACCGTCGTGGACACCTCGGCAGCCGTCAGGTACGGCACGACGCCCTCCCAGATCCACGTTGTCGGTTCGTCGGGGCGATGCCCCGCGGCTGCCAACGTTTCGACGAGCCGGTCCTGGCCGAAGTCCACCGCCACGAACGTCGGTGGCGTGCCGGGCAGCCCCTCGGCGCGTTCGCGCTTGTCCCGCTGGCTGTTCGGCTGGTCGACCTCGAAGACCGTCCGGTCCGCGAGTTCGGGCATCCGCCAGGCGCGACCATCCAGCCCGGCCCCCAGGATCACCATCTGCGAGCTGCGGTGGTCACATATGGCGTCGTCGATCGCGACCGTGCGGGGCACCATCATCTCGGCGCAGGCCCTGGCAGACGAGCACCGCCGTGCGGCTCGCAGACGGCGTCTCCGGCATCGCTCGCGCTCCTGTCCGAGCCGCGGCATCGGCGGCTCGGTCCGACGTTACCGTCGGACCGAGCCGCCCGGACTGCTGCCTCGGTCCGCGATCAGCAGTTGACCGCGCCGGATAGCCTTCGCGGCTATGGGAGCGATCAAACCGTGGCACCTTGCGGTCTTGAGTATCTGTTGTCTGCTGCCGCTGGCGGTGGCTGTCGCCGGTGGAGTCTGGGCCGTACGCCGGAATCGCACCCGGCGCTGAGTCGAGGGGACGCACAGCTCAGCAACCCTGTTGACGTCCCCAACCATGGCCACCGTCGACGAGCACGGTCAGGAGTACGCGCGGCACGTCGGGCAGACGACGCGGCGTCTGGGCTCAGACGACCACCGAAGAGCCGAAGGCGAATTCGATCCAGTCTTCGGCGCAGTAGGCGAAGCTGCTCTTGCCGCCCGACTTCCACGGCCCGAGGACCGTCCGCCAATTGCCGTTGTTGTCCTCGCAGTAGACCTTGGCGCGGTACTGCCGGCTGCCGCCACCGGTGCAGCCCGCCCATGCGCCCCAACGGCCGATGCTGGAGTCGTGGAAGTAGCCAGAGTTGCAGTCCATCGCCGCCACGGTCGACGCGCTGGCCATCGCTGGTGCGGCGGCGGTGGCGGTGAGCATGGCCGGTACCGCGGTCAGCAGCGCGACTGCCGTGGCGGCACGACGAAGCCTGGTCCGTTGTCCCATCAGAACCCCCGTGAATCGAAAATAATCGACAAGCCTAAATTCGATATCGGATGTTGTCCAGGATGGGTCACCGGTCACCTCCCGCCGAGGACCGATGCGTCACCCACCGCCAGACTGGGCGCGTGCAGGACACCGTCGCCATCGCGCTGATCACCTCACTGTCCACGTTGGCCGCCGCCGCCCTGACCGGGCTGATTGCCGCCCGCAGCACCCGCCGGCAGCTGGCCCACCAGCTCACCATCGCCCGCGAGGAGAGCGCCGAGGTGTCCGCGGCGCGGCGCGAGGAGCTGCGGCGCGACGCGTACGTCGGGTTCCTGAGCGCCTGCGACGCGGCGTACCGGCGGTTGGACCGGCGGTGGGTCGAGCCGGGCGCGGACGGGGTCACGAGCGGCTACGACGAGACGTACGTGGCGATGCGCGCCGTGGACGAGGCGTACAACCTGGTGTTGCTCCAGGGCCCGGCGGACGTCGCGGCGGCGGGCCGGTCGGTGGTGGCCAGCCTGACGACGGAGTACGCCGAGCAGCGCCGGCTCGCCGACGAGCCGGGCGACGCGGCGGCGTCGCTGCGCGACCGGCAGCGTGAGCGCTGGCTCGCCGCCATCGAGGTACGGACCAACCGCCGCGTCGCGTTCGTCGACGCCGCGCGTCCCGCCGTCGACCGCGAGGGCTGACGGGACGCCCCCTATGCTCGGGCGGGAACAGGGGGTGGTCACGTGGATCTGTCCGGCATCGGCGCGGTGCTCTTCGACATGGACGGCACCCTGGTCGACTCCGACGCCGCCGTCGAGCGGGCCTGGGAGCGCTGGGCGTCCGAGTACGCCGTCGAGCCGGCGGCGGCACTCGCGATCGCCCACGGCAGACCCGCCGACCAGACGATCAGGCGGCTCCTTCCCGCGCTCGACGACGCCGCGGTCGCCGTGGCGGCGGCACGGCAGTTGGCGTTGCAGTACGACGACCTGTCCGACGTGACGGCCACCCCGGGCGCGCTGGAGCTGCTGTCGACGTTGGCCCGGTTGGGGTTGCCCTGGGCGGTGGTGACCAGTGCCGACGTCCGGCTGGCCGAGGCCCGGCTCGGTGCTGCCGGCATCACCGCGCCCGTCCTGGTCACCGTCGAGGACGTGCGCGCGGGCAAGCCGGCCCCCGAGGGCTACCTGCGCGCCGCCGCGCTGCTCGACGTGCCACCGGTGCGCTGCCTGGTCGTCGAGGACGCCGAGGTCGGGTTGCAGGCCGGGCGCGCGGCCGGCGCGATGACCGCTGCCCTGAAGGGGCTCGACGCCGACCTGCGCCTCGACGACCTGGGGCAGTTGGCGCGCCACCTGGAGTCGGCGCCCACCGCACCCTGACCGACCCGGCGTCAGCCGAGGCGGGCAGCCAGCCAGGGGAGCAGGGCGTCGGCCTGGGCCTGCTGGAACGCCCGTATGGCGGGGATGCCGGGCGGCGGCGGACGGCGGGCGCTGTCGGCGAAGAAGGCGGCCAGCCCGGCGTAGAACCCGGTGAGCGCGGCCGGGTCGACGTCGGCGGTGAGCGGCAGCCGTCGCAGCATCGCCTCGGTGTCGTGCCCGCCGTGCAGCCGTACGTTGACCAGCAGCAACGCGGTGTCCAGCCAGGCCGGCCCCCGGCACGCCCACGGCCAGTCGACGACGGTCACCGCGCCGGACGCGTCGAGCAGCAGGTTGTCGGCCCGTACGTCCACGTGGCAGAGCGTGTCCCCGCCCAGCGCGGCGACGCCCTCGTCGGCGGCGGCCCGCAGCTCGTCGAGGTGCGCCCGCGCCCACGGGTCGAGTCGTGGCGGCGGGTCGGCGGCGATCCGGTGCCAACCCGCGAAGTCTCCGGCCAGCAGTTCGGCGGCGGAAGGGACGTGTGCGACGGGGCTCGGGGTGAGCGCGGCGGCCATCGCCTCCAGCGTCGTCAGCACACTGCTCAGCTCGTCGGCCCGCCACGGGACCGTCGGGTGTCGCCCGTCCACGTCGGAGAAGACCAGCGCCACCCACTCGCCGTCGTCGTGGCAGCCCAGCAGGCGGGGCGTCGGCGCGGTCGCCGGAAGCGCGCCGGCGGTGCGGGCCTCGGCGCGGTGCATGACCGGGCTGTCGGGGTTCTGTGCCGGGCTGACCGCCTTCACGAACGCCCGCCGGCCGGTCGCGGTGCGGACCCGGTCGGCGGTGCCCGGCGAGTAGCCGCCCGACTGGGACACCGCCTCGACCACCCGATCACCGATGATGCCCTCCACGGCGGATCTGACCGCCGCCGGTAGATCACCCCAGCCGATCCGCGTCGCTGTCCCCTGCATCCGGCCACGGTGCGCCCGGTCCGGCCCGGCGAACAACCCATTTCCCGGGACTTCCCGGCGGATCGGGCGGGTCGAGGCCCCGCCGCGGGTATCCCGCTGGCGACGTCTCGCGTGGCTCTGCTGCACTACGTGCCGGATCGGAGATCGAAGGGGAGGCCCTGGTGGAGTTGACAGTGACGCCGATGACCGAGCAGGAACTGGCCCGGCTGTGGGAACCGCTGGAGGTGGGGTACGCCGAGGACCTGGTCGCGCACCGGGGCATGACCCCGGAGGCGGCCCGGGAGCGGTCGGCGCAGCAACTGCGGGAAGGACTGCCCGCCGGCGCGGCCAGCGAGGGGGTCCTGCTGCGGATGGCGCGGGTCGACGACACCGAGGTCGGATGGATCTGGGTGACCCTGCCCGGCGCGACGGGCGTGGTCGGCTCGACGCAGGCGTGGATCCACAACATCGAGGTGGATCCGGCGCACCGGGGGCGTGGGTACGCGCGCCGGATGATCCAGCTCATCGAGGCGGAACTGGCCAATCTGGGCGTACCCGAGCTGGGGTTGAACGTCTTCGGCACGAACACCGTCGCGATCGGGCTCTACCGGAGCCTGGGTTTCGAGGTCACGTCGCAGCAGATGGCGAAGCGGATCGACCCACCGAGCTGAACCGGGACTGTTCGCCTGCCCAGCGGGAAACCCGCGCGGACCGCACCTGGGGAGGAGCGACGGATGACGCACGGCGCCGGACTGACCATCGGTGTGCTCGGCTCGTACGGCGGCCGGAACCTCGGCGACGAGGCGATCCTCACCGGCCTGCTCACCGATCTACGCACGCAGGAACCGAACGCCCGGATCATCGTCTTCTCCCGCCACCCGGAACACACCCGGGCCGCCCACCCGGACGTGGAGGCGGTGCCGTGGGAGGGCGTCAGCCGCACCGACTCGGCGTTGGTGCTGGCTCAGCTCGACCTGCTCATCCTGGGCGGCGGCGGCATCCTCTACGACCGGGAGGCCCGCCGCTACCTGCGGGTCGTCCGGGTCGCCCAGGAACGCGGCCTACCCCTCATCACCTACGCGGTGGGGGTCGGGCCGCTCAGCGACGCGGTCGACACGGGCATGGTCCGCGAGACCCTCGCCGGCGCGACCCAGGTGACCGTCCGGGACCAGGAGTCCCGGATGGTCCTGGAGGAAGCCGGACTGCTCAACCCGATCACGGTCACCGCCGACCCGGCGTTCCTCCTGGAGCCGGCCGACTTCCCGGCGCACCTGCTCAGCGAGGAGGGGGTGCCGGCCGGCAAGAGGCTGGTCGGGATCAGCGTGCGGGAGCCGGGACGGGCCGCGGAACGCCTCGACGTCGACGGCTACCACCGGCTGCTCGCCCAGATCGGTGACTTCCTGGTGCACCGCATCGACGCGTACGTCCTGTTCGTGCCGATGGAACGCGACGACATCCGGCACGCGCACGGGGTGCTGTCGCACATGGTCGCCGCCGAGCGGGGGCGAATCCTGCACGGCACCTACTCGCCGGAGCAGGTGCTCGGGCTGATGCGCCACTTCGACCTCGCCGTCGGCATGCGCCTGCACTTCCTGATCTTCGCGGCGATGGTGGGTACGCCGTTCCTGCCGCTGCCGTACGCCGGAAAGGTCTTCGACCTGGCCCAACGGCTCGGCGTACCGGCGCTGCGCGGTGTGGAACGGGAGGTGGAGGGGCCGCTGCTGGCCGAGGTCGACCGCCTCTGGGACGAACGTGCGGAGCGCGCCGAGGCCACGGCCCGCCGGGTCGCCGAGGTCTGCGAGCAGGCCCGCGGCACCTCCGAGGTCACCCGCGGCGTGTTGGACCGGCTGCGCAACCGGACCCTCACCCGCGCCTGACCCGCGGTCACACCGCCGGGCCGGTCCACCGGTAGAGCCACTCGCGGGCCTCCTCGCGGGCGGACTCCAACTCGTAGATCTGCGCCTCGGCCAGTCCACCGGGTCCGAGGTGGTGGTGGGTGAGCGGCGGGCGGCCGTTGGTGTCCAGTTCGACGGTGACGGTCTGCCCGTCCGCCGTGCCGCCGACGAGGGGAATCTGCACGGAGGAAGCCATGCGCCCATCCTGCCCGCCGTGCAGCCGGCTCGCAGCGGGATGGGGGCAGCGCGAGGGTTCGCCGCGGCTAGGGTCGGCGACGTGACCGAGCAGACCATCGATCCGACGCTCGGACCCGTGCTCGCCCGCGTCGGCGACGAGCGCGCCATCCTGGAGTCGTTTCGTGGTGTCGTGCTGCGCAAGCTGCGCGGCCTGTCCGACGCCGAGGCGGCCCGCCGGCTGGTGCCCTCCGCGACGACACTCGCCGG
This sequence comes from Micromonospora sp. NPDC005174, assembly GCF_040608495.1. Classification (NCBI taxonomy): domain Bacteria; kingdom Bacillati; phylum Actinomycetota; class Actinomycetes; order Micromonosporales; family Micromonosporaceae; genus Micromonospora; species Micromonospora sp. NPDC005174. The sequence continues at coordinate 88,534 of NZ_JBEXIJ010000015.1, forward strand.
GCGCGCTCTGAGCCTGGCGGTAACCCTCGACTCGTCGATCTTGCACTTTCTGTCCCGACGTAACGGGCATTACCACGCAGGTCGACGACAGAAACCGCAAGATCGGCGCGGGCTTGTCGCGCGGGGCCGCCTATCCTGGGCCGGGGCGGCGACGAGGGGGAGTACGTGCTGGTCATCCACGGGCTGTGGCTGCCCGGCTCCGGGCTCGCCGTGTGGGGCGAGGACAGCACCGCGCCGGTGCCCGTCGCGCGCTCCGGCCGGCCGCCCCGGGAGCGCCCGCACCCCTTCGCCGCCGGGCACGCCAACCTGGTCGCGGCCCTCGCCGACGCCGCCGAGCCAGCTCGCCCGGCCACCGCGCTGCTCACCCTGCCCACCCGGGCGGGCGCGCCGACCGACTCGCCCGAGCTGATCCGGACCACCGTCGCACCGCCGGCCCGCGGCCGGCTCACCCTCGCCGCGTGGCGGGTGCCCACCCTGGTGTACGCCCCAGACGACGCCCTGCCCCTGCTCCGCTCCCTGGACGAACTCCCGGTGGTGCCCGGGGCGACCCTGCGGCACCTCGCCGAACTGGCCGACTTCGCCGCCGACCTGGTGGCCCGGGGCCGCGTCCTGCCGGGCGTCCACGCGCCGACCGACACGAACGCCCTGACCGCCGCCGACCCAGCTGGTGCCGCCCCGGCCGGTGTCGATCGGGCCGACCCGGCCGCTGCCGACCCGGCCGCCGCCGCCTTGGTCGCTGCCGCCCCGGCCGCTGCCGTCCCGGCCGGTGTCGATCGGGCTGGTGCCGGCGTGGCCCGCTCCGTCGACGAGCGGGGCCAGATAGTGGCGCGGGCGGTGTGGCGTCCGCTGCTCACCGGCACCGACGCCGCCTGGGCGCGCTCGCTGGCGTTGGCCCTGCCGCCGGCCGCCCGCGCCGCTGCGGTCGCTCCTGCGCCCCCTGCCGCCACACCGCAGGCCTCCGCCGCCGCGGTCGCTCCTGCGCCTGCGCCGCTGGCCCCTGCCGCCAAGCCGCCGGCGGTCGCCGCTGCCGCCAAGCCGCCGGCGGTCGCCGCTGCCGCCACGCCGCCGGCGGTCGCCGCTGCCGAGGCCGCCGCCGGAGCGGTGGTTGCCCGAGCGGTTGACGATGCCGCCGACGGTGAGCTGACCGTCGCCGCGCTCGTGGCGGACGCGCTCGACGCGCTCACCGACGCCGCCGCGCGGGCCGCCCTCTCGAGCACCACCCTGGCCCGGGGACTGCGTCCGGGTGGACCCGCGCCGGCCTGGCTGGCCGCGCTGGCCGGGCCCCGCCGCGACTTCACCCTCGACCGGGCGGCGCTGGATCTCCTGCGTAGCGAGCTGGACGACTGGCAGCGTGACGCGGCCGGTGGGGCCGTGCGGGCCAGTTTCCGGCTGGTCGAGCCGGCCCCCGACGAGGTCACCGAACCGATCCTGGCCACTCGTCCAATGCCGGGCGACGTGTCGCCTCCGTTCGTCCGCAGGGACGGCCCTGAACTGGCCGAGGGTGGCGCGCGGTGGCGGTTGGAGTTCGGGTTGCAGGCCGCCGACGAGCCGGGCCTGCACGTCGACGCCGCCGAGGTCTGGCGGGCGCTAACGCTCGATGGTCCCGCCGGCCGTACCGGTAGCCCGCAGGAGACCCTGCTCGCCGAGCTGGGTCGGGCCAGCCGACTCTGGCCCGACCTGGACACCGCGCTGCGCACCGCCGCGCCCGAGGCGATGGAGTTGGACGTCGAGGGCGCGCACCGGTTCCTCAGCGAGGGCGCCCCGGTGCTGCACGCGGCCGGCTTCGGAGTGCTGCTGCCCTCCTGGTGGCAGCGCCCGTCGGCGCGGCTCGGCGCTCGGCTGCGCGCCCGCAGCCGTACCGCGCCCGGCACGGTGGCCGGCACCGAGGCCGGTGTCGGGTTGGACGCGCTCGTCGACTACCGCTGGGAGATCGCGCTCGGCGACCAGCCACTGTCGGCCGAGGAGTTGGCGGCGTTGGCCGAGCTGAAGACCCCACTGGTACGGCTGCGTGGCCGGTGGGTGGAGCTGGACCCGGGGCGGCTCGCCGCCGGTCTGCGCCTGCTCCGCTCGGCCGGCGAGCTGACCGTCGCCGACCTGCTGCGCCTGGGGCTCACCGACGGCGACGACACCAATGCGCTCCCGGTGCTGGAGGTGAGCGCCGACGGGGCGTTGGGCGACCTGCTCGCCGGGGCGGTCGAGCACCGGCTCACCCCGCTCGACCCGCCGCCGGGCTTCGCCGGGACGCTGCGGCCGTACCAGCGGCGGGGGTTGGCCTGGCTGGCCTTCCTGCGGTCGCTGGGGCTCGGCGGCGTACTGGCCGACGACATGGGGCTGGGCAAGACCGTGCAGCTGCTCGCGCTGCTCGCCGGAGATCCGCCGGACACCGGGCCGACGCTGCTCGTCTGTCCGATGTCGCTGGTGGGCAACTGGCAACGGGAGGCGGCGAAGTTCACGCCGGGGCTGCGGGTGCACGTACACCATGGGGCGGAGCGGGCGCGGGGGGCGGAGTTCACGACGGCCGCGCACGGCGCGGACGTGGTCCTCACCACCTACTCGGTGGCTGCCCGGGACGCCGTCGACCTGGCCGGCATCGACTGGCACCGGGTGGTGGTGGACGAGGCGCAGGCGATCAAGAACGCCTCCACCCGGCAGGCCGAGGCGGTCCGCGCGTTGCCGGCCCGGCAGCGGGTGGCGGTGACGGGTACGCCGGTGGAGAACCGCCTCGCCGACCTCTGGTCGATCATGCAGTTCGCCAATCCGGGGCTGCTCGGCCCGGCCGCGACGTTCCGCAAGCGGTTCGCCGAGCCGATCGAGCGGCACGGCGACGCGGAGGCCGCCGAGCGGCTGCGCCGGATCACCGGCCCGTTCGTGCTGCGCCGGCTCAAGACCGACTCGTCGATCATCTCGGACCTGCCGGAGAAGTTGGAGATGGAGGTGGTCTGCAACCTCACGGCCGAGCAGGCGGCCCTCTACCGGGTGGTGGTCGACGACATGCTCGCCCGGATCGAGACCAGCGACGGCATCGAGCGCCGCGGACTGGTGCTGGCCACCATGACCCGGCTCAAACAGGTCTGCAACCACCCGGCCCAACTGCTGCGCGACGGCTCCCCGCTGGACGGACGCTCGGGCAAGCTGGCCCGGCTCACCGAGATCCTGGAGGAGGTCCTGGCGGCGGGGGAGCGGGCGCTGCTGTTCACCCAGTACGCGGAGTTCGGCGCGATGTTGCGCGGGCACCTGTCCGCGCGCTTCGGCCGGGAGGTGCTGTTCCTGCACGGTGGGCTCGGCAAGGCCGAGCGGGACGCCATGGTGCAGCGCTTCCAGTCCGCCGAGGGGCCGCCGCTGTTCGTGCTGTCCCTCAAGGCCGGCGGCACCGGCCTCACCCTGACCGCCGCCAACCATGTGGTGCACGTCGACAGGTGGTGGAACCCGGCGGTGGAGGACCAGGCCACCGACCGGGCGTTCCGGATCGGGCAGCGGCGACGGGTGCAGGTCCGCAAGTTCGTCTGCGCGGGCACGGTCGAGGAGAAGGTGGCCGCGCTGATCGCCGACAAGCGCAGCCTCGCCGAGCGGGTCGTCGGCACCGGCGAACAGTGGATCACCGAGCTGTCCACCGGTCAGCTCCGGGACCTGTTCGCCCTGGAGGCCGGGGCGGTGGTGGAGTGAGCGACCGGTTCGCCGACTACGGTCGCCCCCGCAAGGTCGACGGAGGGCTGAAGGCACGCAGCACCCGGGGTGCCATCGGGCGGTCCTGGTGGTCCCGGCGGTTCCTGGAGGTGCTGGAGTCGTTCGCCCTCGGTACCCGGCTGACCCGCGGCCGGTCGTACGCGCGGGCCGGTCAGGTCCTCCGGCTCGACGTCGCACCCGGTCGGGTCACCGCCCAGGTGCAGGGCTCCCGACCGCGGCCGTACGAGGTCTCCATCGCGCTGGAGGTGTTCCCGGAGGCGCTCTGGTCCCGCATCGAGGACGAGCTGGCCGGGCAGGCGTTCTTCAGCGCCCGCCTGCTCGCCGGGGACCTTCCCGACGAGCTGGAGGAGCTGTTCGCGGCGGCGGGCGCTCCGCTGTTCCCAGCCGGCGTCGACGAGCTGACCCAGCGCTGCAACTGCCCCGACTTCGCCGTGCCGTGCAAACACCTCGCGGCCACGTTCTACCTGCTCGCCGAGGCGTTCGACGCGGACCCGTTCGAGCTGCTGCACTGGCGTGGCCGATCCCGCGCCGACCTGCTCGGCCGGCTACGCGCCCGCCGAGCCGAGGCGGCCGGCACGCCTACATCGCCCACGCAGATCTCCATCGTGGACATACGCCCCTCGGCGGTCGACGTCCTGCCAGCGGCCGGCGCGTCCCGGGCGCTCGCCGGGCTGGCCGCCACCGGTGTCGCGGAGGCGGTGGACCGCTTCTGGGCGTCACCCGTGCCGTTGCCCGACCGGCCACCCCGACTGGCGACCGGGCCGGATCTCCTGCTGCGCCAGCTCGGTCCGCCGGCACCGGCCATCGGCGGGCCCGGCCTACTGGAACGGCTGCGTCGCGCGTACCGTGCCTTCGGACCGGGGTGAACCGTCACGTCCAGCGGCGGCGGAACCGCCACATGATCGCCGCGTTGGCCACCAGCACCACCGCGCAGATCGCGCCGGCCAGCCGCCCGGCGAACACGGCCATCGCCGGCAGCGACGCCCACAGCACGATGGTCAACAACATCAGATATCGGCCCCGACGGGCCCGGACCCGATGGTCGAGTCGGGCGAAGAATGCCGGGTCGCTCTCCCGGAGCTGACGGGTGATCTGGTCGAACCTGCGCTGATCCTCTTTGCTGAGCATGGCGCTGCCTTCCCCTCACGCGTTCAGCGGTTCGGCGGCATACCCGCTGCGGCGGCGGCTCACGCTCGCTCGCTCCTCCTACTTTTCCTAGGTGAGGCAACCTCACGTCCGGCTTATCCGAACCTTAAGTTTGCCTGTGGTGGTGAACAGCGAAGATCGTGACGCGTACGGCGGCGCGGTCCGATCCGTACCCGGCTGCCGCGCGTCCGCCCTGCTGGGAAGGTCGGAGCCCGGACCGAACGGGCCGCCGGCCACGAATGCCGTGGTGAGGGCTGTCTTAAGTGCCGTCACGGGCGTGTTCGGCCCGCCTTGAAGGCACCTGAGCGCTTGGTTACCTTGCCGTAGCAACCCCCTCAGGCAACAGTCGCCGCACCTGCCGCACCCGCTCGGTCGCAGCTTCCGGCGCTCATCAGAAATCGGGATTGGTACATGGCCGACCAGAATGTGCCACCACGTCGACCGCGGGACGACCGCGGCTGGGACGGACGCCAGCACCACACCTCGGACACGTACGGCGACCCCACCGCGTCCGGGTCGTACGGATACGACTCGCCCCACCCCTACCAGGGCGGCTACCCGGCGCAGGGCGACCCGCGCGAGCAGTACGCCGACGGGTACGCGTACGACGCCCAGCCCGCTCCCGCCCCGCGTGGGCCGCAGTGGGTCGGCCCGGAGGGCCTCGGCCGTCCCGTCCCGTCCGGCCCGGCCGGCGCCGGTCTGCCCACTCTGGACGACGACGACCAGCCGGGTCGCAAGGTCGGCCGGCGCAAGGCCATGGCGGCCCTCGGTGGCACCGCCGCCGTCGTGGCCGGTGGCGCGGCGCTCGCCATGACCCCGCAGTTCCGCGACCTCTTCGGTGACGAGGCGTCGGCGGACGCGACCGGCAGCACGGTGACCGACGGGACCGCGGCGCGACCCAGCGGCCAGCAGCCCAGCACGGTGCGTACCTACACCGAGCAGAACGAGAGCTACATGGGCTCGCGCGCCGGTGAGGCGCTGAAGAAGAACGCGCCCGCCGGTGGTCGTACCTTCTCCGGCCCGGCGGCGGCCGCCGCGGCGACCACGGTGACCGTCAAGACCGTGCTCGCCAAGGACCCGATCCTGCACCTCGCCCGGCGGGCCACCTTCGGGGCGACGCCCGCCGTGGTCGCCGACATCAAGCAGCAGGGCATCGACGCGTGGCTCCGGGGGCAGCTCGCCCCGGACAAGATCGAGCCGAGCAAGGCCGAGCTGAAGCTCGCCGAGCTGCCCACCCAGACGCTCTCCGTGCAGCAGTTGCGCGACCAGCGGGACAAGCTCAACGACCAGGGCGCCCAGCCGGAGCGGGAGGTCGTCGACGCGACCCTGGCCCGGCAGATCTGGTCGAAGCGTCAGCTCTTCGAGGTGATGGTCGACTTCTGGAACGACTACCTGCACGTCGCCGCCGACTTCGACGGCGGGGAGGTCTACCGGACCTCGTTCGACAAGGACGTCGTGCGCAAGCACGCGCTCGGCAGCTACCCGGAGATGCTGGTCGCGGCGAACAAGCACCCCGCGCTGCTGATCTACCTGAACCAGAAGGACTCCCGCAAGGACGCCATCAACGAGAACCTCGCCCGCGAGAACCTCGAGCTGTACTCGGTCGGCGTCGACGGCGGCTACAAGGAGGGTGACGTCCGGCAGGCCGCCATGCTCCAGACCGGCCGTGGCGTCGACGACAAGGGCCAGTACGTCCTGCGCGTCAACCAGCACTACATGGGCAAGGTGAAGATCCTCGGCTTCACCCACCCCAACACGTTCAGCATCAAGGACATCAACAACCCGACGGCCAAGGAGATCGCCGCCGTCGACGCGGCGATCGACAAGTACATCACCTACATCGCGCTGCACCCCTCGACCGCGAAGTACGTGGCGCAGAGCCTGGCGACCCGGTTCGTCTCGGACACCCCGCCGAAGTCCCTCGTGGACCGGCTGGCCAAGACGTACAGCAGCAACAACGGCATGATCAAGCCGGTGCTGATGACGCTGTTCAGCTCGTCCGAGTTCTGGGCCGCGGTGGGCCAGAAGGTGCGCCGCCCGATGGAGTACCTGGTCGCCACGTACCGCACCCTGGGCGTCTCGCCCGAGGCGTCGGCCAAGAACGACAACGGCGACAACAAGCGCACCCCGTTCGCCCGGGGCCTGCGGCAGATCCACGACAAGCTGCGCGAGCTGGGCCAGTACCCGATGGGTCAGCCCACCCCGGATGGCTACCCCGACGTCTACATCGCGTGGACCTCGGCCGGCACGATGGTCAACGGCTGGAACGAGGCCGGCGAGATCGTGGCGGGCTACCGCACCGTCTTCACGTACACCGCGCCGGAGAAGCTGGTCAAGCCGCCGGCGACCGCCGGGGCGTACGTGGACGCGCTGTCCCTGCGGCTCGTGGGCCAGAAGCTGAGCACCCGGGAGAAGAACCTCATCCTCGGCGTGGCCGGTGTGTCGGCGACCGCCAAGGTCGACGCCACGTTCAACGGGGCCATCACCGCCGTCGCGCGGGCGATCCTCGCTTCCCCCCAGCACCACCTCCGGTGAGGCACCCGATGGAGAAGACTGTGTACAACTCTTTCCCCCTGCACCCCGAATGCCCCGACGTGCGACGGCTGGCCGACAACCCGGCCGAGGCGCTGCTGCGCGCGGAGGCCGACCTCGTGGCCGCCGAGAACGCGGCCGAGGCCGACCGCTACCGCCGGCTGGAGGACCTGGAGGAGGCCCAGCAGGACGGGCGCGGCGTCACCCGACGGACCTTCGTCGCCGGTGCCGCGGCCACCGCCACCGCCCTGGCCACCGCCCAGTTCGTCACCACCTCGGCGTCGTTCGCGGCGACCAAGACCGGCACGCTGATCCACGTCTTCCTGTACGGCGGCCTCGACGGGCTGAGCCTCGTCGCGCCGGACGGCGACGCGGTGCTCGCCAAGGCCCGGCCCGACCTGCTGCTCGGCAACGACTCGCTGGCCCTGAGCCGCGGCTTCAAGCTGACCAGCGCGTTCAAGCCGCTGGAGAGCTTCCTGAAGGCCGGTCAGTTGGGCTTCATCCCCGCGGTCTCCGACGAGCGGCTGTCCCGCAGCCACTTCCAGGCCGCCGACGCCTGCAACCTGGGTGGGCTGCCCAACGAGACGGGCGGCCGGGGCTGGCTCGACGGCCTGGTCGACAACCTGGGCAAGGGCACCGCGTTCCGCAGCGTCGGCATCGGCAGCACCCTGCCGCGCTCGCTGGTCGGCAACAACGGCGCGCTCTCGCTGAACAGCGTCGGCTCGCTGCGCCTCAACGGCGACGACAAGTTCCGCGCCGCCACCGAGAAGGCGATCAAGGGACTCTTCACCGGGATCAACCACCCGGTCGAGGAGGCCGTGCAGGAGGGCATGGGCGCGCTCGCCACCGCGCAGAAGCTCGCCGCCAAGCCGTACCAGCCCGCCACGGGCGTCAAGTACGAGGGCATCGGCAACGCGTTCCAGCAGCTCGCGCAGCTCATCAAGGGTGGTGCGAACGTCCGGGTCGCCACCGTCGGCATGGGCGGCTACGACACCCACGAGAACCAGGGCACCCAGAGCGGTGGTCAGCTGCACCGCCGGCTGAACGAGCTGGCCAGCGCGATGGCGGCGTTCTTCACCGACCTCGGTCCGCAGGCCGCCGACGTCACCGTCATGGTGTCCAGCGAGTTCGGCCGCCGGGTCGGCTCGAACACCGGCGGCACCGACCACGGCCACGGCGGCGTGGTCACCGTCCTGTCCGGCAAGAAGCTGGCCGGGTCGCTGCTCGGCACGTGGAACGGCCTCAGCAAGTTGGACTCCGGCGACGTGCCGGAATACAACAACATGTTCAATGTCTACGGTTCCCTGGCGCAGGGTCGCTTCGGGCTCACCAACGCCGAGGTGCAGAAGGTGTTCCCGCGCATGAAGTTCGCCCCGATGAAGCTGTACGCGTGACGCATTCGCACACCCACGCCGCCGGCCGCCGCACCGGGACCTCGTCCCGGCACGGCGGCCGGTCGGCTGCTCCCGTACCCCCGCAGATCCCGGAGCGGCGCGGACCCGGCGGCCGACGGCTGCTCGCCGCGCTGCTGGTGATCGGGCTGCTGGCCAGCGTGCTGCCGTGGTGGCTGGGCACCCCGGCCGGATCGCTGCGCAGCAGCGCGGCGACCCTCACCGCGGCCGGCCGGATCACCGGCCTGATCGCCGGCTACCTGCTGCTCGTGCAGGTGCTGATGATGAGTCGCCTGCCGGTGCTGGAGCGGTGGATCGGCGGCGAGCAGATCGGCCGCTGGCACCGCGACATCGGCGCGACGCTGCTGGTCGCCGTGCTGGCGCACCTGTCGCTGATCGTCGTCGGGTACGCCGACCTGCGCAACCACTCGGTGCTCGCCGAGGTGGGCACGCTGCTCGGCGACTACGAGGACATGCTCTCGGCGTTCGTCGCCGCGGGCATCATGATCGTTATCGGGTTCAGCAGCATCCGGGCCATCCGTCGGGCGCTGCCCTACGAACTGTGGCACCTGCTGCACCGGTCGAGCTACCTGGTGCTGCTGCTCGGCTACGGGCACCAGTTCACCCACGGCGCGCAGCTCTACAAGCCGGGCCCGGTACGCACCGGCTGGATCGCGCTCTACCTGCTGGTTGTCGCCGCGGTGCTCTGGGGTCGGGTGATCACGCCGCTGGCGTTCAACCTGCGCTACCGGCTGCGCGTCGCCGACGTGGTCGCGGAGAGCCCGGACACCATCTCCATCTACCTCACGGGTGAGCGGCTGGGCCGGCTCGCCATGCTCGGCGGGCAGTACTTCCGCTGGCGCTTCCTCACCCCCGGCTCCTGGTGGCAGTCGCATCCGTTCTCCGTCTCGGCCGCCGCGAACGGCCGTTGGCTGCGGCTCACCGTCAAGGTCGTCGGTCGCCACACCGCCGACCTGCGCGACCTCGAACCGGGGACCCGGGTGTTCGCCCAGGGCCCGTCGGGGACCTTCACCGCCGCACACCGGCTGCGCGAACGCGCGCTGCTGATCGCCGGCGGCAGCGGCATCACGCCCATCCGGGCCATGCTGGAGGAACTGCCACCGGGCGCCGCCCTGATCTACCGGGCCCGCACCCCGGCCGACGTGCTGCTCAGCCGGGAGCTGGACTGGCTGGCCCAGGAACGCGACGCGTCGATCTGGTACGTCATCGGCTCCCGCGACGACCCCGGCCCCCGCCAGCTCATGAGCCCCGACGGGCTGCGTCAACTGGTGCCCGACGTCGCCCGGCGCGACGTCTACCTCTGCGGGCCGTCCGGGCTCGTCGAGCTGTCGGTGCGCGCGCTGCGCGGCGCCGGTGTGCCCCGCCGGCAGATCCACCTGGCAACCTTCGAACTGTAGGAAGGCATCGCATGCGTCGCGCGTTGCTCGCGATCACCGGTCTGGCCGCCACCACCACCGCCCTGGTGGTGTTCAAGGGCTCGCCGGGCACCACCCAGGTCGCCCAGAACCTGCCGTCGGCGCAGCCGGTCAACCCCAGCGGACCGGCCGCCGACCCGAGCGTCGCCCCGGACGCCCCCGGTGGCGACCCGGCGGACGGGCCGCCGACGCCGTCGGCGACCGCCGACGCGCCCGCGTCGCCGAAGCCCGGCCGGACGACCGCCCGGCCGTCCGGCACGAAGACCACCGCGAAGACACCGACCGCGCCGAAGACCACCAAGGCCCCGCAGCAGCCCACCACCCGCCGGATCACCGGGCCGACCGTGGACACCGCCGCCGACTACGGGTACGTGCAGGTGCAGATCGTGGTCTCCGGCAACAAGATCGTCGACGCGGTGACGCTGTCGCTGCCCAGCGGCGGCGAGTCCGACATCCACAGCGGTGACGTCAGCAGCGCCTACAACGGCAGCGGTGGTGAGGTGGTCAAGAAGCAGAGCGCCAACCTCAACACCGTCTCCGGTGCCACCGCGACCAGCAACGCGTACAAGACGTCGCTGCGAGCCGCCATCGAGCAGGCGTTCTGAGGTGTCGGCGGCGACGACGCGTCCCGGACTGTGCCGGGTCGAACAGATCATGGGTACGACGATCACCGTGGACCTCGCCGACGACCTGCCCTCCGCGCGCCTGCGTGAGCTGGCCGACGACGTCGTCGCCTGGATGCACGAGGTAGACGACCGGTTCACCACGTACCGGGCGGAGAGCGAGGTGTGCCGGTTCGACCGGGGCGAGGTGCTGCTCTCCGAGGCGTCGGCCGACCTGCGCTTCGTCCTGGAGGCCTGCGCCGACCTGTGGGGCGTCACCGACGGGTTCTTCGACGCGTACGCCACCGGCGGGCTCGACCCGTCCGGGTTCGTGAAGGGCTGGGCGGCCCAGGTCGCCTCGGACCGGCTCCTCGCCGCCGGCGCGGCGAACCACTACGTCAACGCCGGCGGGGACGTCCGCGCACGGGGCTTCTCGCCGACGGGGGAGCCGTGGCGCATCGGCATCCGGCACCCCTTCGACGAGATGGCGACCTGCCTGGTGCTCGCCGGCACCGACCTGGCGGTGGCCACCTCCGGCGTCTACGAGCGGGGACGGCACGTGCTGGACCCTCGTCGGGGCGCGCCGGCCAGCGGGCTGCGCTCGGTGACGGTGGTCGGCAGCGACCTGGGCGTCGCCGACGCCTACGCCACCGCCGCCCTGGCCATGGGGACGGCGGGGATCGGCTGGCTGGACCGGCTGACCGACCACACCTACGCGGTCATCACCGACGACGCCCGCCAGTTCCACTCCGCCGCCCTCCCACTAACGCCCTAACCACCCCACCCCACCCCATCCCGCACCCCGCACCCCGCACCCCGCACCTCTCTCCGCGATCTTGCACTTTCGGTTGCCGATCTGCCCCTTTTGACAGGGAATGCCGCGACACAAAGTGCAAGATCGACGAGGCGGGGGCGGGAGGCGCAGGGGCGGGGTGGGGGTGGGGGTGGGGCGGGGGTGGGGGTGGGGGTTAGCGGAGGGGGCGGTGGGTGGTGGCGGGACGGGTGCCGGTGGGGCGGGGCCGCCCGGGGCGCGAGCCGGTCGGTCGGGTGCCGGCCCAGCGGTGCCGTGGTTGGCCGCGACGGGGCGGCTCGGTGCCGCCGGGATACGGCGACCGGTCGTACGTGGACATCGTTCCCCCGTTCGTGACGCGCGTTCGCGCGGTCACCTGCTCAACGAGGACCGGCCGCCTGGCGACGCTGTCGGTCACCGGATCGAATCGTCGACCGGCTCCCGGCTCACCTTCCCCGGCGGGGCAGCGGCAGGTGACCGGGGAGCAGGTCGTGGGTGAGCGTCACCCCGCTGGCGCGCAGCGCCTCGATCAGGGTGTTCTGCACCAGGTACGAGTCGGGGAGCTGCCAACGGGCCTGCTCCGGGGCGACCGCCCAGCGGACGGTGCCCTCCGGCAGTCGGGTCGGCGGCGCGGGAATCCACGACCCCGGCCCGTGCCGGACCACGTGGAAGCAGTGCTCCAACTCCGGCCGCAGGGGGTCGCCGGGCCGTACCAGGAACATCCACCGACCGGTGGGGGTGACGAGCACGGGCCCGCGTACGCCGGTGCCGGCCGGGTGGGTCTGCACGGCGTCGAGCACGTGCCGGCCGAGGTGTGCCGGTACCTCCAGAACGTCGAAGGTCCGCCCGGTGGGCAGCAGGACACCGTGCGGGCGCGTCCGCCACCAGGTGGCTACCCGGGCCGGATCGGTGGTGGCGGCCAGCTCCCAGTTCTCCAGCGCGGGGTGGCAGCCCACCGTGGGACAGCCGGCCCGACCGCACACGAACCGGCTGCGGGCGAGGCAGGCGCCGGGCGTCACCTCCCAACCGTGTACGGCGTACCGGATGGCGACCCGGCGCAGCCGGACGCGTTCCAGCGGCGACAGTTCGGCGACGCGCGGTCCGACGTTCCCCCACATGTGTGCCATCTCCTCTCGGTCGGGCCCGGCGGACGCCAGGTCGCAGTTCGAACGCCGTCACTGCCGTAACCCACGATCGTTGAGGTTGACGAACGGCTCGTGCAACTTGCACGAAAAGTACGAGGACTGGCTTTCCGGCTGACGTACACGCTGTGCGACCAGCGAAAACTGCAAGACGAACGACTGATCGCCGCACCCGCGGACATCGCCCCGCCCCGGGCGGCGGTGGCAGGGGAGGGATGGGGAGATGGACGAGCTACCCATTGGACGGCGAGTGGCCTACTGGCGGGGGCGGCGCAAGATGTCGCAGCAGGTCTTCGCGGACCGCCTGGGCAAGTCGAAGAGCTGGGTGGACAAGGTCGAGCGGGGCGTCCGCCGGCTGGACAAGTTCTCGGTCCTCTACGAGATCGCCGACATCCTGCAGATGGACGTACAGCTGCTGCTGGGCCGCGATCCGGAGCGACGCACGGACGCGCTGAACTGCATCGACCAGATCGAGGTGCAGGAGATCCGGGCCGCCCTGGAACGGTACGACTCGATGAGCGCCTACTTCGACGCTGTGCCGTACCCGCCTCCGCTGGACGACATGCGCAAGGCCGTCAACCACGCCTGGCTCACCTACCAGTACGGCCGCTACGGGATGCTCACCCGCGCGCTGCCCAAGCTGCTGCGCGACGCCCAGGCGGCCGACGCCGCCTACAGCGGGGCGCAGGCGCCGGAGGCGGCCCACCTGCTCGGGCAGGTCTACCAGATCGCGTCCTCGGTGCTGCGCAAGCTCGGTGAGTTCGAACTGGCCTGGCTGGCGGCCGACCGGTCGATGGCGGTGGCCCAGCGCGCCGACGACCCGCTGCTGGCCGGCATCGCCACCACCCGGGTGTGCAACGCCCTGGTCGCCATGGGCCGGGCCCGGCCGGCGCTGGAGCTGAACGTCCAGATCGCCAACCGGCTCGCGCCCGGCGGCAGCAACGAGGTCTCGCCGGCCCGGCTGTCCGTCTACGGGATGCTGCTGTTGCAGGGCGCGATGGCCGCGTCCCGGATCGGCGACTCGGCAAGCGTCGACGACCTGATCAACTGTGCGCAGGAGGCCGCCACCCTGCTCGGCGGCGACCACAACCACTACTGGACCTCGTTCGGCCCGACGAACGTGGAGCTGCACCGGGCCGCAGCCGCCGTGGAGCTGGGCGACGGGGGCCGCGCGGTGGAGGTCCACCAGTTGCGCATCGCGGAGCCCGACTTCAACGCCTTGCTGCCCGAGCGCCGGGCCCACCACCTGCTCGACATCGCCCGCGGGTACGCCCAGATCGGCGACGTGGCGAACGCCGGCGAGATGCTGCTGCTCGGTGACCGGCTCGCGCCGTCGGAGATCCGCTGCCGGCCGATCGCCCACGAGGTGATGTCGGATGTCCTTCGTCGCACACGGGGTGCGCCGCCTTCTCCGGTAGCGGAGTTGGCTGAGCAGATGGGAGTAGGGGTATGAGCGCGGAGCCGGTGTGACGACCGGCGCACCACACACCAGCGAGCACCGTCCGGTGCTCTATGTCATCGCCTGCGGTTCGCCGCTGGCCCGTCACGTCGGTCGTCTGGTCGAGCTGGCCCAGGCCGACGATTGGGACGTCTGCGTGATCACCACGCCGGACGGCGCGAAGTTCGTCGACCAGGCGGCCCTTCACCGGCAGACCGGCCACCCGGTGCGGACGCACTACAAGAATCCCGGTGATCCCGACGTGCTGCCGCCGGCCGACGCCATGGTTGTCTGCCCGGCAACCGTGAACACGGTCAACAAGTGGGCGGCGGGTATCGCCGACACGCTCGCCCTCGGGCTGCTGGTCGAGGCGCAGGGCAAGGGCATCCCGATCGTCGCGGTGCCGTACACCAACGTCGCGATGGCCGCCCACCCGGCGTTCCGGGCCGGCGTGGCCCGGCTGGCCGAGTGGGGGATAACGGTGCTCTTCGGTGACCACGTGGTCGCCCTGCACCCACCCGGGACGGGCGAACAGCACATGCACGCCTTCCCCTGGCAGATGCCGCTGGCCGCGCTGCGGACCGTCGCGTACCGCGCCGCCTGAGCCCGCCCGTCGTACGCGGCTGGGCCGGGTGTCACCGTCCGGCGGCCTCCGCGCCGGTAAGCTGGCCCGCCGTGAGCACAAGCCGATCCGCGCCCTCGGTGAGCGACGTGGTGGTCGAGTTGGAGCGCCGCTATCCGCCGGTCTGGGCCGAGGACTGGGACCGCGTCGGCCTGGTGCTGGGCGAGCCGACCGCCCCGGTACGCCGGGTGCTCTGCGTGGTCGACGTGGTGCCCGAGACGGTCGCCGAGGCGCTGGCCGCCGAGGCCGACATGATCGTCGCGCATCATCCGCTGCTGCTGCGGGGGGTCTCCTCGGTCGCGGCGACGACCGTCAAGGGCCGGATCGTCCACCAGTTGATCCGGGCCGGCGTGGCGCTGTACGTGGCGCACACCAACGCCGACGTGGCGTCCCCGGGCGTCTCCGACGCTCTCGCCGCCCGGTTCGGCCTGACCAACCTGCGCCCGCTGCAACGGCCCGCGTCCGGCTCCCCGGCACACGGCGACGACCGGGGCATCGGCCGGATCGGCGAGCTGCCCCGCCCCATGACCCTCGCCGAGCTGACCCGGCACGCCGCCGCCGTGCTCCCCGTCACGTCCTGGGGAGTTCGCGCCGCGGGGGATCCCGGGCGTATGGTTCGTACCCTCGCCGTGAGCGGTGGGTCGGGGGACAGCTTCCTCGGCACCGCGACCGCCGCCGGGGTGGACGCGTTTCTCACCTCCGACCTGCGGCACCACCCGGCCAGCGAGCATGTCGCCGCCGATGGTCCCGCCCTGATCGACGCCGCCCACTGGGCGACCGAACGACCGTGGCTGGACGACCTGGCCGCCCTCCTCAGGGAGGCGCCGGGCGTCGAGACGCTGGTGTCCGACCTGGACACCGATCCGTGGACCGTGCACGCCGCCGCACCCGTTGTGGACGACAAGGAGCCCGACCGTGAAGGCTGACCCCCAGGTCCAGCGCCGCCTGCTCGACCTTCAGGCGATCGACACCAACCTCGCCCAGCTCGCGCACCGCCGCCGGTCGTTGCCGGAGCGGGCCGAACTGGAGGCGCTGGCCCGGGAGCTGTCGTCGCTGGAGGACGAGCGGGTACGCGCCCAGGTGGCGGTCGACGACCTGGACCGGGACATCGCCCGCCTGGAGAAGGACGTCGAGCAGGTCCGCGCCCGCAAGGAGAAGGACCAGAACCGGCTCGCCGCCGGCACCGGTCCGGCCCGGGAGCTGGAGGCCCTCCAACACGAGCTGACCTCGCTCAACCGGCGTCAGGGTGACCTGGAGGACGCCGAGCTGGAGTTGATGGAGCAGCGGGAGACCGCCCAGAGCGTCCTCGACGGCGTGGAGCAGCGGCTGGCCGACACCCGGGAGAAGCGGGCCGCCACCGAGCAGCGCCGCGACGACGCGCTGGCCGAGATCGCCAAGGACGAAGAGTTCAAGCGGGGTGCCCGGCAGCCGCTCGCGGCCGACCTCCCCGCCGAGCTGGTCACCCTCTACGACAAGATCCGCGAGGACACCGGGCTGGGCGCCGCGCTGCTGACCGCCGGCCGCTGCGGCGGCTGCCGGCTGGACATCTCCGGCGCCGACCTGGCCCGCATCCGCAAGGCGGCCCCGGACGACGTGGTCCGCTGCGAGGACTGCCGCCGGATCATGGTCCGTACCAACGAGTCGGGCCTGTAGGTCGTGGCACCGCGCGTGGTCGTCGTCGAGGCCGACGGCGGGTCCCGGGGCAACCCGGGGCCGGCCGGCTACGGCGCGGTGGTGCGCGACCCGGAGACCGGCGAGGTGCTCGCCGAGCGCTCCGAGTCGTTGGGTACGGCGACCAACAACGTCGCCGAGTACCAGGGGCTGATCGCCGGGCTGCGCGCTGCCGCCGAACTGGACGCCGCCGAGGTGGACGTCCGGATGGACTCCAAGCTGGTCGTCGAGCAGATGAGCGGCCGGTGGCAGATCAAGCACCCCGGCCTGCGTCCGCTCGCCGCCCAGGCGGCCGCGCTGGTGGGCCGCTTCGGCGCGGTCCGCTTCACCTGGATCCCGCGCGAGGAGAACCGGCACGCCGACGCGCTCGCCAACGCCGCGATGGACGCCGCCGCCGGCCGACCCACGCCGCTGGCGGCCAGCGCGCCGGCCTCGGCCAGCGCCCCGACGGGCGGCGCCTCGACCGGCAGCGACCCGGCCACCGCCCCGGCCTCCTGGGAGCCGCGTCCGAGCTTCACGGCCACCCGGCTGATCCTCGTGCGGCACGGCGAGACCGCGTACACCGAACAGGGTCGCTACTCCGGTCGCGGCGACGTGCCGCTCTCCGAGCGCGGCCGCGCCCAGGCCGCCGCCACCGGCGCGCGCGTGGCCGCGCTGGCCCCGTCCGTCGCGGCCGTGCTCAGCTCACCCCTGTCCCGGTGTACGGCCACCGCGGCGGCGATCGCCGAGGCGATAGGTGACGTACCGGTCCGCACCGAGGCCGACCTGATCGAGTGCGACTTCGGGCAGTGGGAGGGGCGCACCTTCGCCGAGGTACGCCAGCAGTGGCCGGGCGAGATGGACGCCTGG
Source organism: Micromonospora sp. NPDC005174 (assembly GCF_040608495.1). Taxonomy (NCBI): domain Bacteria; kingdom Bacillati; phylum Actinomycetota; class Actinomycetes; order Micromonosporales; family Micromonosporaceae; genus Micromonospora; species Micromonospora sp. NPDC005174. Next base: position 105,837 of record NZ_JBEXIJ010000015.1, read on the forward strand.
CTCGCGTCGGCGCGGATCGCCCCGCCGGGCGGTGAGTCGTTCACCCAGGTCGCCGAACGCGTCCACCGGGTCGTCGACGCGCTGCCGAAGGCGTACCCCGGGGAGACCGTGGTGGTCGTCTCGCACGTCTCGCCGATCAAGCTGGCGCTGCGCGACGCCCTCGCCGCCAGCGACGCCTTCCTGCACCGGCTCTTCCTGGACGCGGCGGGCATCTCGGTGCTCGACCTGTGGCCCGACGGCGGCATCGCGGTCCGCACGGTCAACGACACCGCGCACCTCCCCACTACCTGAGCAGCGCGTCCGCGCCGTTCGGCGCAGCCGATGCGCCGTTCGGCGCAGAGCCGTCCGCGCGCTGATCGTGACGGCGGTCACAGAGTCGTAGCCTCCGGCCGTTACATCGCGTGCCACGACTCCCCGGAGGTGTGTCAGATGCCTGCACCGGAACCGGAGGCGCCCACCACGGCGCCGTCCCGGGCGAAGGACCACAGTCCCTGGAACTGGTTGCTCTTTCTCCCCATCGTGGTGCCGCTGATCCCGGCGTTCTTCAACAGTGACGCGCCCCGGATCTTCGGGTTCCCGCGCTACTACTGGCTGCAACTGGCCTGGATCCTGCTCGGCGTCTCCACCACGACGTTCGTCTACCAGCTGACGAAGAAGCGGGGTGTGCGGTGAGCGCGAGGAGTGAGCCGGTTTTGCGAGCCCCGCAGTCGCGAACGAAGGGGTGCGCGGTGAGCGCGAGGAGTGAGCCGGTTTTGCGAGCCCCGCAGTCGCGAACGAAGGGGGTCTGCTGATGTGGCGCAACCATCTCACCGAGATCATCGTCTTCTCGCTGCTGTTCCTGCTGGTCAGCGCGATGGGCTTCGTGGCCGCGCGGTGGCGTGCGCCGAAGGACATGGCGCACCTCGACGAGTGGGGCTTGGGCGGGCGCAGCTTCGGCGGCTGGATCACCTGGTTCCTCGTCGGCGGTGACCTCTACACCGCGTACACGTTCGTGGCGGTGCCGGCGCTGATGTTCGGGGCCGGGGCGGCCGGGTTCTTCGCGGTGCCGTACACGATCGTCGTCTACCCGCTGGTCTTCCTGGTGCTGATCCGGCTCTGGTCGGTCTCGCACCGGCACGGCTTCGTCACCCCGGCCGACTTCGTCCGTACGCGGTTCGACTCGCCCGTGCTGGCGCTGCTGATCGCGATCACCGGGATCGTCGCCACCATGCCGTACATCGCGCTGCAACTGGTCGGCATCGAGGCGGTCCTCAAGACGATGGGCGTGACCGGGGACAGCACCGTTGCCCGGCACCTGCCGATCATCATCGCGTTCGCCATCCTCGCCGCGTACACCTACCAGTCGGGGCTGCGCGCGCCGGCGCTTATCGCGTTCGTCAAGGACAGCCTGATCTACATCGTGATCCTCGTGGCGGTGATCTACCTGCCCTACAAGCTGGGCGGTTGGGGCGAGATCTTCGACGCGGCGGACGCGAAGTTCCAGGCGTCACCGAACCCGAACGACGGCATCCTGCTCAACGGCAACAACCAGCTCCAGTACGTCACGCTGGCGTTCGGCTCGGCGTTGGCCCTGTTCCTCTACCCGCACAGCATCACCGGCGTCCTGGCCAGCCGGAACCGGGACGTGATCAAGCGGAACATGTCGGCGCTGCCCGCGTACAGCCTGCTGCTCGGCTTGATCGCGCTGCTCGGCTACATGGCCATCGCGGCCGGCGTGAAGCCGCTGCCCGGGGCTTCGGCCGGCAGCGTGGACAACAACACGATCGTGCCGCTGCTGTTCGACCAGCAGTTCCCGGACTGGTTCGCCGGAGTCGCGTACGCGGCGATCGGCATCGGCGCGCTGGTTCCGGCGGCGATCATGTCGATCGCGGCGGCGAACCTGTTCACCCGCAACATCTACAAGGAGTACCTGAAGAAGGACGCCAGCGCCGCGCAGGAGGCGAACGTCTCGAAGATCACCTCACTGGTGGTCAAGGTCGGCGCGGTGGCCTGCATCGTCTTCCTCGACCCGCAGTTCTCCATCGACCTCCAGCTCATCGGCGGCGTGATCATCCTCCAGACGCTGCCGGCGGTGGCGCTGGGCCTCTACACCCGCTGGTTCCACCGCACCGCCCTGATCGCCGGCTGGGTCGCCGGCATGGGCCTCGGCATGTGGATGCTCTACCAGGTGGCGAGCCCGACGAAGAAGCACTTCGGGGGCTCGGCCTTCCCGCTGGAGAAGTTCGGCTTCGACACGCCCAAGACGATCTACGTGGGCATCGTGGCGGTACTGGTCAACCTGGCGGTCGCCGCCCTGTTGACGCTGATCCTGCGGGCCGCGAAGGCGCCCGAGGGAGTCGACGGCACCACGCCGGAGGACTACTTCGCCGACGAGGGTGACCCCCGCGTCACCCCCGGCGTCGAACGCGACGCCGACCCGGCCCGCGAACCGGTCGCCTGACACCCATCCCCTGTTGCTGTACCCGTTGCCCGGGCGCCCGCCGCGAGGCTGGCGCCCGGGCTGCTTGGCGGTCCCGTCGCGCGCCTGTCGCCTGTCGCCTGTCGCCCCTTGCGCGTTGTAGTGGTGTCGGGCGGCGGGGATGCCACTACATCCAGGATGTTGCGCGATCTTGGCGGCGGTCGGGCCGAAGGCCAGGTGGGGTGTGCGCAACTTCAGGGATGTTGCTGCTTCGGCTGCGGTGGAGGCAGCAACATCGGTGAAGTTGCGCGGATCTTGGGGGTCGGCGGAGGTCGGCGGGGGTCAGTGGGGGTCGGTGGGGGTCAGCGGGGGCGGTTGCGGTTTACCAGGGCCTGGTTGAGGCGGCCCAGGAGCCGCGCCAGGATTTCCCGGTCTTCGGGGGTCCAGTCGGACAGCATGTCGCCGTAGAGCCGGGTGCGGGCGGCCTGCACGGCGGCCATCCGCTGGAGGCCGGCCGTGGTGGGGGAGATGACCGTGCCGCGTCCGTCGGTGGGGTCGGGGGCGCGGACGATGAGGCCGTCGCGTTGCAGGGCGGAGACCTGCCGGGTCACCGTCGAGCCGTCCAGGTTGAGGCGCGCGGCGAGCGCGGAGACGTTCTGCGGGCCGGCCGCGTCGAGGTGCCGCAGGATCACGTACGCCGCGCGGTCGAGCACCCGGTGCTCGGCGGACCCGCTGGCCCGCCGGGTGGCCTCGCCGAAGCGCATCAGCAGGGCGACCTCGGTCTCGATCAGTCCGAGGGTGCTCTCGTCGTCGTCGCTCATAGCTGTAGGATACAGGGTAAGTACCTGTACGATACAGCTAATTGGGGAGTCGGAGTGGATCGGTCATCCGAACCAAACCGCAGTGCCATCTACGCCACCACGCTGGTGGCCTTCCTCGCCATCGCGGGCATCGCGGTCGTCGACCCGATCCTGCCCGCCATCGGGGAGGCGATCGGCGTCACCGCCTGGCAGGTCGAGTTGCTGTTCACCGCGTACATCGCGGTCATGGCCCTGGGCATGATCCCGGCGACGCTCGCCAGCGGCCGGTTCGGTTTCAAGCCGGTGCTGGTCGCCGGCGTCTCGGTGGTCGGCCTGGCCGCCATCCTCGCCTCGTTCAGCGGCAACATCGTGCAGCTCTCGGTGCTGCGCGGCGTCTGGGGTCTGGGCAACGCCATGTTCTTCGCCACCGCCATGGTGGTGCTGGTCAACCTGGCCATCGACCGGGAGTGGGTGGTCGGCCTGTTCGAGACCGCCCTCGGCCTCGGCTTCGCCGTCGGTCCGCTGATCGGCGGCCTGCTCGGCCAGGTCTCCTGGCGGCTGCCGTTCTTCGTCTGCGGCGTGTTCATGGTCCTCGCCCTCGGTGTGGCCGCCGGCAAGCTGCGTGAGCCCACCAACCGCCAGGCCCCGGTACGCGTCGGCCAGATCTTCGCCACCTACCGCCGGCCGGCCTTCATCGCCCTCTGCGTGGTGACCGCCGCGTACAACTTCGTGTTCTTCGTCGTACTCGGCTACACGCCGCTGTTCCTCGGCCTGGACGTCGTCCCGCTGGGGCTCGCGTTCACCGGCTGGGGGCTCGGCCTGGCCACCGGCATCCTGGTGATCGGCCACCGGCTCGCGCACCGGATCGGCGCGGTGCAGACCGTGGGCGTGGCCATCGGCGGGCTGCTGATCTGCATGGTTCTCTTCGCCACGTCCACCAGCACCGCCGAGGCGCTCGTCGTGCTCGTGCTCGCCGGCCTCTGCATGGGCATGGCCAACGCCAACCTCACCGACCTGGCGCTCGGCCTCGGCTCCAGCGACCGCAGGCTCGCCACCGGCGCGTTCAACCTGGTCCGCTGGGGTGCCGCCGCGCCCGCGCCGATCATCTCCGGCAAGCTCGCCGAGCAGTCCCTGGCGCTGCCGTTCTGGGTCGGGTTCGGGGTGCTCACCGTCGGAGTGCTGGTCTACCTGGCGTTCGCGCACATGATGGCCGCCGGCTACGGCGAGCGCGTCCTGTGGTCCCGTTGGAACCGCGCTGCCGCGAACACCGAGCACGCGTCCGAGGAGCCGGTGGGCGAGGCGTACTGAGGGACCTGCTCCAACATCCGCGCACTTTCACGGATACTGCTGCCTCGACGCGCGCTGAGGCAGCAGTATCCCGGAAGTTGCGCGGATCTTGGGCGTCCGGCTCGTCAGCGCAGGGCGCGGTAGAGCAGGTAGAGGCCGATCGCCGTACCGAACACCACGATCAGCCCCTTGAGCAGCACCGGCGGCAGCCGGCGGACCAGCCGCGCGCCCGCGTACCCCCCGATGAGGGTGGCGGGCGCGACCACCGCGACCGCCGCCCAGTTCACCGGGCCGAACAGGGCGAACACCACGAGCGTGGTCAGCCCCACCACGGCGGAGAGCAGATTCTTGATAGCGCTCACCCGCGCCAGGGTCGCGTCGAGCACCAGCGCCAGGCCGGCGACCAGCATCACCCCGAGCGCCGCGCCGAAGTACCCGCCGTACACCGCACCGAGCGCGACCATCGTCTGAACCGCGACCGTCCGCCGGCGTGGCGACAGATCCCGGGGGTGACCGACCAGTCGGCGCAGCGGGTCCTGGAAGGCCAGGACCGCGGTCGCGCCGAGAACCAGAAAGGGTACGACCAGCTCGAACGCGCGAGCCGGGGTCGCCAGCAACAACAGCGCCCCGACGATCGTGCCCACGATCGTGGTGGGCACCAGCGTGGCGAGCGCGCGGGGGCGCGGCAGGTCCTGGCGGCTGCCCGCCACACTGGCGACGTACCCGGGGAACACGGCGACGGAGTTGCTGACGTTCGCCGGCACCGGCGGCAACCCGACCGCGATCATCGCCGGGAACGTGATCAGCGAACCACCACCGGCCACCGCGTTGACAGTGCCCGCAGCGAGACCGGCGGCGAGCAGCAGCGCGGCGTGGGAGAGATCCATAGCCCCACGAGGCTAGCCCGGCCCACTGAAGCCCCGCACAATCGGCCGGCTAATCGCCCGGGTGGCCGGGGTGACTCGGTCAGCTCGGGGACGTCTATTCGGTGTCCACCGCCACCGGCGTCGACCTTCGGGCGGAACTGCTCACCGGGTACCGCTGATGGTCTCCTCCTGATCCGCGATCTGACCCGTGCCGCTGCTGTGGCACGCTTCAGCGATGATCGAGCTCGCGGACATCGAGGCGGCCGCCGGCCGGATCGCCAGCCATGTGGTCCACACACCCACCGTGCCCAGCCCTGGCCTGTCCGAGCTGCTCGGCGTGCCCGTCACCGCCAAGCTGGAGCTGCTGCAACGTACCGGGTCGTTCAAGGCGCGTGGCGCGGCGGCGAAGCTGCTCGTCCTGGACGACGCCGAGCGGGCGGCGGGCGTGGTGGCGGTCAGTGGCGGCAACCACGGCATCGCGGTCGCGGTGATGGCCGGCGCCCTGGGCGTGGCGGCGACCGTGGTGATGCCCCGGACGGCGCCGGCGCGTGCCGTCGAGGTGGCCCTTGCGGCGGGTGCCGACGTCCAGTTGACCGACGGCATGCCCGCCGCGTTCGCGCTCGTGTCCCGGTTACGGGAGGACGGCCTGACCCTGGTGCACCCGTTCGACGATCCGGTGGTGCTCGCCGGGCAGGGCACGGTTGGACTGGAGTTCGCCGACGACGCCGGTGAGTTGACCGACGTGTTGGTCAGCGTCGGCGGCGGGGCACTGATCTCCGGGGTGGCCGCGGCGCTGCGGGCACGCCGGCCGGGGGTACGGGTCTGGGGCGTGGAGACCGAGGGCGCGCAGGCGATGTCGCAGGCCCTGGCCAAGGGCGGGCCGGTCGAGGTACCGCTGTCGTCGATCGTCACCACGCTCAGCGCGCCGACCGTCTCGCCGCTCACCTACGACCACGTGACCGCCCTGGTGAGCGACGTGCTCGTGGTCTCCGACGCCGAGGCGGTACGGGGGACGGTGGAGTTGGCCGAGCATGCGAAGGTCTGGGCCGAACCGGCCGCCGGATGCCTGCTGCCGGCCGCCCGCCAGGTACGGGAGCGGGTGGGTGATGACGCCCGGTTGGGTCTCGTGCTCTGCGGCGGCAACTCCACGGTCGCCGACGTGGCGTCGTGGACGGCGCGTCTGGGGGCCTGAGCGCCCTCGGGCGTGTGTCGGCCGCGCCGGTCCGTCATCGTCATCGGCCGAGCCGAGGTGGGCGGAAAGGGGCGTCCCCGCGGCGTCGTTAGGATGGAGGCGCGACGGACGAGTCGACCGGGCGGTCGCGTCGGCGGGCTTCGGCCCGCCGCCGAGGAACGTCCGGACTCCACAGGGCAGGGTGGTTGTTAACGGCAACCCGGGGCGACCCGCGGGACAGTGCCACAGAAAACAGACCGCCGACCCCCAACGGGGACGGTAAGGGTGAAACGGTGGGGTAAGAGCCCACCAGCACCCCGGGTGACCGGGGTGGCTCGGTAAACCCCACCCGGAGCAAGGCCAAGCAAGGGCCGTCACCGCAAGATGACGACCCGGCGCAGACGCTCGAGGGCTGCCCGCCCGATGTCTGCGGGTAGGCCGCTAGAGCCTGTCGGCAACGGCAGGCCGAGATGGATGGCCGCCGCCGGCGCGGAACCCCTCGGGGTACGCGCCGCGCACAGAATCCGGCGTACAGGTCGACTCGTCCGTCGTCCACCAGCTCGGAGACCGGGATTCGATGGCTCGACTAGTGGGCCAGGCGGTCCAACAGCTCGCCGAGCAGCGCGTGTTCTCCAGGGGTGAGGTCGCCCTGGTCATCGCCGACCAGCGCACGCAGTGTCAGTGCGGCGCTCGCGCGAGTCGCGCGGTCGTCGGTGGGAGGCATGCGCAGGACTCCGGCCAGCGCTGCCTCGCGGACGCGTCCGGACAGCCCGAAATCCGGCTCCGGCTGGCTGATCAAGGTCAGCGTGATGCCGACGTTGGCGGCCAACACCTGTTCGGCGGCATCGGCCGCCGGCACCTTGAGCAGGCCCCGGGCGGCGGTTAACCGTTCGCGCAACGCGGCGTGCGCGGGAGCGGTGACGGCGCACGGCTTTCCCGGTTGGGCGCGGCCGTAGAGCAGCCCGTAGAACGACGGGTGCTCCAGCCCGAACTGCACGTGCCTGTCCCAGCCCTCGCGCAGGTCGTCCAGCGGGTCGCCAGAGCTCTCGATCGCCGTGTACTGGGTGAAGCCGTGGCTCGCCACGGCGTCGATCAGGCCCTGCTTGCTGCCGAAGTGGTGGTACAGCGTCGGGGCCTGCACCCCGGCGCGATCGCACACCGCCCTCGTGGACACCGTGCCGCCGCTCTCCAGCAACTCCGCTGCGGCGAGCAGGAGCCGATCCCGTGCGTTCTGCATGCTTGCTACATTACCTCATGTAGCGCTACATTGCTTTCTATAGCGATAGGAGAAGTCATGAAGACTTGGTTCATCACGGGTGGGACTCCCGGCGGGTTCGGCCTGGTCTATGCCGAGGCTGCCCTGGCGCAGGGCGATCAGGTGGTGGTGACCGCGCGTCGGCCCTCTGAACTCCAGGAGTGGGCTGAACCGCACGGCGACCGTGTGCTGGTTCTCCAGCTCGACGTCACCGACGCCGACCAGGTGCGTGCGGCGGTCAAGGCGGCCGAGGAGCGATTCGGCGGGATCGACGTGCTCGTGAACAGCGCGGGCCGTGGCTGGTACGGCTCGATCGAGGGTGCCCCTCACGAGACGATTCGCCGCACGTTCGACCTCAACCTGTTCGCCGTGGTCGAGGTGGTGCGCGCGGTCCTGCCCGGTATGCGGGCACGCGGCGACGGCTGGATCGTGAACATGTCGTCGGTGGCAGGCCTCGTCGGCGCACAGGGGTTCGGCTACTACGCGGCGGCGAAGTTCGCGGTCGAAGGACTGTCGGAGACACTGCGCCAGGAAGTTGAGCCGTTCGGTGTGCGCGTGCTCGTCGTGGAGCCGGGAGCGTTCCGCACCAAGGCCTTCACCTACTTCCAGGACGAGGACGTCAACGAAATCGTCGACGCCTACGTGCCGATGGTCGAGGGCATCAAGGCGGCGTTCGTGGACCACAACGGCAAGCAGGCAGGAGACCCTGTTCGTGGAGTGCAGGCCGTGATCACCGCGATGAACGCACCCGTTCCACCGAAACGAATCGTGCTCGGCAACTCCGGCTACGACGTCGTTGTCGCGATGCACGAGGACGCACTCGCGGAGCTGCGCGCGAACGAGAAGCTCTCCCGCGGAGCGGACTTCTGAGCCTGTTTCCAGACGATGTGTCTGCCAGCGCGCGCCCGCGTCCTGGCACCTAAGAAGAATCGGAGAGCAGAAATGAGCGACATCACTCTGCCCAAGGCCGTCGACACCTTCATCGCGGCCACTAACGCGCACGACGCGAACGTGCTGGCTGCGGTCTTCGGCGACGGGGCCACCGTGCGGGATGACGGGAAGGCCTGGGTCGGCGAGGCCGAGATCCGCGAGTGGATCCAGGGGCACCTGATCAACCCGAAGGTAGTGCTCACCCCGACCTCGTTCGCGGACGACCGGCTGGTTGCTTCCGGGGACGGTGACTTTCCCGGCGGGCCTCTGTCGTTCGCATTTGTGTTCGACATCAAGGACGACCTGATCACCGACCTCGCGATCGAGCCCGTCTGAGGGCTGCTCCGGCCAGATGCTGCGTCGGGCGGATGCGGTACGTGCCCGTATACCTCAGAGGTATGAATATGACTCTGAGGTATACCGTTCAACAGCACATCGGCATGCCGGGCCAGCCGACGCACACATCGAGGTCAGGGTCTCCAGCGAAACGAACCGGCCGGGCGGGGTTGCCCCCACCCGGCCGTTCGGATTCCTGGAACGTCAGTGCTTCTTGAACACCGGCATGGTGTCCAGCGTGGTGGTGATGTTCTGCGTGGTGCCGCCCCGGTACGTCTTCCCGGTGAAGATGTCCGTCCAGTTGTCGCCCGGCGGGAACCACACCGACGTGGTGGCGGTGTCGCCGGGCGTCGTCACCGGTGCCACCAGGTAGTCCGGGCCGTAGAGGTACTCCGAGCCGGCGGTGGCGTACGCGGCCTGCTCGTTCGGGTACGCCAGGTACATCGAGCGGACGATGGGCGTACCCGTGCGGGTCGCCTCCTTGGCGGCGGCGTAGGTGTACGGCTGTAGTTCCTTACGCAGGTTGAGGAACTTCTTGGCCGACGCGTTGGCTGCCGGGCCGTACTGCCAGGGCAGCCGGTCGCTGTGGTTGGAGTGCAGCCGGTCGATGGGCTGGAACGTGCCGAACTGCACCCACCGGGCGTACAGGTCGTCGGGGAGCTTGGTGCTGCCCGGTTCGCTGCCCGGCTCCCGCAGGCCGCCGGTGTGCCCGCCGATGTCGTGGCTGACGGCGGCGAGCCCGGTCGCGGCCGACTCGCCCGGCGTGTAGCCGACCTCCATCTGCAGCGTCGCCCAGTCACTGGTGGTGTCGCCGGTGAAGTGCAGGGTGGTGCGCTTGTCGGCCCACGGGCCGGTCGACACCGGGGTCGGGCTGCTGTAGCCGCCGGCCTGCAACGACCCGTAGGCCCGGGAGAAGGCGAAGCCGGTCTTGTCGGCGTACTGCTGGTTGATCCACGCGTCGGCGGTCACCCCGGCGAGCGAGGACTTCGTGTTGTCGCAGCACCAGTCCAGCCACCACAGGTCCGGGCCCTTGCTGCCCTTCGGGATCATCGCGTCGTGGAGCTGTAGGTACGCCTTGAGCTGGTCCGGGTCGCCGAAGTCGAAGGCGTAGCAGTCGGGACCGCCGTTGCAGCCGACGCGCTGGAGCTTGCCCTTCGCGGTGGCCTGCGCCTGGGCGAACTTCGGGTCCGAGCCGAGGATGCTCGGGTGGATGTTGATGCCGGTGTGCAGGCCCTGCTTCTTCGCCCAGTCGAAGAACGCCTTCGGGTCGGGAATGCGGGTGGGGTCGATGCTCCAGCCGTTCCACTTGTCCGGCGCCTTGATGTCGGTGTCAAGGACAAGAACATCCAGGGGTACGCCTTCGGCCTTCGCCCGGGCCACCAGGTTCTGGAACTCGGTGGCGGTTCGGTCGTAGTACTCGGAGTACCACACCCCGTACGCCCACTTGGGCAGCAGCTTCGTGGGGCCGGTCAGGGTCGACAGGTCCGCCAGGCCGCGGGTGAAATCCTGCCCGTAGGGGCTGCGGCGGGGAGGTGGCCGGCGCGGACGGCACATCGCCCCTGACCGGTTTGCCGCAGCCGGCGCGCGGGGATGGTCTGACGCATGTCTTTCTGGAGTCGGTTGAAGCAGAGGCGTCACGAGCAGATCGAGCAGCGGCGTCAGGAGGCCATGGCCAAGGCGATGGCCCGTGGCGCCACCCCGGAAGAGGTGGTGGCCGCCGGAGAACGCGCCGCTCGCGGAAACAACGCCGCCGTGCTGGGGGCGATCAGCACCTGATTCGCCGCCGGCCCACGCCCAGGCCGCCTGGCGCGGGTCAGCAGCGTGCGACCAGCGCTGGCGCGGGTCAGCAGCGTGCGACCAGCGGGGCCGCGCCGGCCAGGGCCTCGACAGTCGCCGTCGGAGCGGCTGCCTCGGCCGGCGTCGGCGAGAGCGAAGGCGAGGGCGACGGCGGGAGCGACGGCGGGAGCGACGGCGACGGCGTGGCGGCCGCGCTGGGCTCAGGGGCGACGAGGGAGGCCGTGGTGCGCTGGACCTGCTTCGGCGTCATGCGGATGCCCGTGGCGGTGCTCCGGTGGCCGTACACGTCGGTGACCCTGATGGTGTACGGGCCGGGGCCGATCCCGTCCTCGACGGTCCAGTAGTTGTCGACCTGGCGGGCAGTCGTGCGGAAACCGCCGGTCGGTCCCTTCGCCTCGACCGAGCGCAGCGGGTTGCCGTGGTTGCCGACCTGCACCGCGAACCAGTATTGCGACGCACCGCCCTTGATCCGGAAGGTGAGGCCGCCGTCGAGTGACGGGTCGACCACCGCCCGGTACGTCACGCGGGCGATGCCCTGCGACCGGTCGGCGATCCGGGTGAACGCCTCGTCGGAGAGGTCGATCTTGCTGCTGCCGCACCCGCCGCACTGGTCCATGACCATCACCCGGACCGTGCCCTTCGAGCCGGTGACGTCCAGGTAGCTGCCGCAGGCGGCAGCGTTGCCGTACTGGGAGGAGCCGAGGGCCACGTAGAGCCGGTCCGCGGGCGGACCCGGGAATGAGCAGGTGCCACCCGAGCGGCCCGCGTCGTAGAAGCTCGCCATTGCCCTGTGGACCGTGTTGCCGCTCGGTGGCGCGGCGCAGGCCGGTGCGGCACCGCCACGGACGGCGAGGGTGACGCCGAGGACGGCGGCCAGGGCGGCAACCCCGACACCGGCGAACCAGTGCTGGCCGCGCCGAGTCAGCCGAAATCTTCTGTTCGTCCCGTCGGGGGCGTTCTGTTCGATTCCGGTGCCGCTTACCCTCACGGCGGCTGATGCTGCCGTACCCGGATGCCGCAGCGCAAAGCGGTGCGGGCGGTAGTTGACGGACGCTTTACGTACTTGCGCTGGTCACCAGCGAAAGTCGTCAGAGCGTCAAGAGGTCGGCCCTACAGTCGGTGTCGTGACTGACCTTGTGCCGGACCCGGCTGTTCTGGTGGTAGGGGCGGGGCCGACAGGCCTCACTCTGGCGTGCGAGCTGGCTCGGCGCGACATACCGGTTCGGATCATCGAGGCGGCTGCCGAGCCCCGCGCTGGTTCTCGGGGCAAAGGTATGCAACCACGAACCCTGGAGGTACTCGACGATCTCGGCCTTGCTGCTGCGGCTGTCGCCAATGGGCGTTTTCGAATGCTGTTGCGCAAGTACCTGCCGAACGGCGAGACGATCACCCACGAGGTGCTCGCCAACGCCGCCGAGCCCAGCGCGGCGACGCCGTACACGAGGCCCTTGATGATCGCGCAGTACCGCACCGAGGCGCTGTTGCGAACCCGGCTGGCCGAGTTCGGGGTGCAGGTGGAGCAGAACACCCGACTGCTGCGGTTCAGTCAGGACGAGGCGGGCGTGTCCGCCTGGCTCGACGCGGACGGTGCAGAAGCCGAGGTCCGCGTCGCCTACCTGGTCGGCTGCGACGGTGGCTCCAGCCTCGTCCGCAAGCAGAGTGGCATCGCCTTCGTCGGTGAGACGGACGAGGACTCCCGGTGGCTGGTGGCCGACGTCGAGCTCGCCGGGTTGGACCGTGACTTCTGGTACCAGTGGATACACGCGTCGGGCGCCGGTCTCGCCCTGTGCCCGCTGCCCGGCATCAATGCGTTCCAGCTGCAGACCGGTGTGCCGGCGGACAGTGCCACCACGCTGTCCACCGACGCGATGCAGGCGTTGATCAGCGACATCAGCGGCCGCGCCGACATCCTGATCCAGCACGTACGGTGGCAGTCGATCTGGCGGGCCAACGCGCGGTTGGCCGAGCGTTACCGGGTGGGGCGGATCTTCCTGGCCGGCGATGCCGCCCACGTGCACACTCCGGCCGGTGCACAGGGGATGAACACCGGCATCCAGGACGCGTACAACCTTGGCTGGAAACTGGCCCACGCCGTGTCCGGCGCACCCGACGCGCTGCTCGACACGTATCAGGAGGAACGCCAGCCGGTCGCCCTCGACGTGCTGGGTCTCTCCGCGAAGATGTTCGGCGGTGGGCTCGCCACCGTGCTACCGAAGGACGGTCAGCAGCAGTCGGTCACTCAGCTCGGCGTCCGGTACCCGGCGAGCTCGCTCAGCGAACTCCACGGCCAGGTGGCGGCCGGCGTGCTCACCGCCGGGGATCGGGCACCCGGCGGCATGCTCGTGGCGGCGAACGGTGACGCGGTGCGGTTGTTCGACCTCTTCCGCGGCACGCACGTCACCGCCCTGGCCTTCGGGGCCGGGAGCGCCGAGGTCGCCAGCAGGTTGGCCGAGCGCTTCCCGGAGCACGTGCGCGCGTACCGCGTTCTTGGCGCAGGGCAGGCCGCCGACGGTCGGTACACCGATCCCACCGGTGACGTCTTCGCCAACTACGACGCCACCGACGGCACCCTCGTTCTCGTCCGACCCGACGGTTACGTCGGCCTCCGCGCCACCGACCCGGACGAGGACCGGATCGTCAGCTACCTGCGCCGGCTCGTTCCCGCACACCGCTGAGATGGCTCCGGAGCAGGAGGGCACCGCCCCGACCGTCGACACCGTCATCTTCGACCTCGACGGTGTACTGCTGCGCGGGGACGCGTTCGGGCTCTTTATGCGGCGCGTCGCCTTCGCGGGCGCCCGACTGCCGCTGGCCGTCCTCCTCCTCGTCCTCCTCGCGCCCATGATGATCATCCCCGCCTCCCGCGTGCGGGCGGCGCGGTGGATGAGTCGGATCGGCCTGTGGGGTCGTGGCGCGGAGCAGTTGCGGGCCGAGCTCGGGCGGTTCGGCACCGACCTCGGTGCAGAGCCAGGGCGCGTCATCGCGCCCGCCCTGGCGATGATCCGTACCCACCTCGCGGCGGGGGACCGCGTCGTCGTGGCGACCGCCTGCGAGCACACCCTCGCGCGTGCGGTGCTCGACGTGATCGGTCTCGCCGAGGTCGAACTCGTGGCCTCGCACATCAACGGCCCGAGGTTGATCGTGCACAACCACGGGGCGACGAAGATGGTGCAACTGGCCGCCCACCAGGTGACGCCGCCCTGGCGGGTGGCCTACAGCGACTCGCTGTCCGATCTGCCCATTCTCGCCGCAGCGGAGCAGGCGGTGCTGGTCAACGCGAACGCGCGTCAGGTGGCCCGGGCGCGGCGGGTGCTCGGCGCCCGACTGACCGCCGTGACCTGGACGGCTGGCTAGGAACCGACCCATGGCCCGCGCCGGTTGGGGACACGTTGATCGCGGCGGCGACGACCGCACGCGACTGCTCGTATCGCCACGGACCCGGTCGACGGCGCTCTAGGCTCCGAGATATGGCGGCGGCGTGCCCTTTTCCACGGTGGCGCGCAGGTCCGGGCAGTGCCCGCACCGCATGATTCCCCTCGCGAGGCGCGAACTCAGACAGGGAGGAAGCACGTATGGCGGTCAAGACGAAGACACGGCCGGGCACCACGGAGATCCGTCCGTTCACGGTGGAAATTCCCCAGGCGGACCTCGACGACCTGAAGCGGCGGATCGCGGCCACCCGGTGGCCGGACAAGGAGATCGTGGACGACCAGTCGCAGGGTGTGCCGCTCGCGACCATCCAGGCCGTCGCGCGTTACTGGGAGAACGAGTACGACTGGCGCAAGGTCGAAGCGCGGCTGAACGGCGTACCGCAGTTCATGACCACCATCGACGGGGTGGACATCCACTTCATCCACGTGCGTTCCCAGCACGAGGACGCGATGCCGCTGATCGTCACGCACGGGTGGCCCGGTTCGGTGATCGAACAGATGAAGATCATCGAGCCGCTCACCGACCCGACCGCGCACGGCGCGAGCGCGTCGGACGCCTTCCACCTGGTGATCCCGTCGCTGCCCGGGCACGGCTTCTCCGGCAAGCCCACCTCGACGGGCTGGAACCCGCAGAAGATCGCCACTGCCTGGACCGAGCTGATGACGCGTCTCGGCTACGACCGGTTCGTCGCCCAGGGCGGTGACTGGGGAGCGGTGGTCGTGGACCAGATGGGCGTGCAGGCCCCGCCGCAGTTGCTCGGCATCCACACCAACATGCCCGGCGCGGTCCCGCCCGAGATCGACCTGCTGTTCCAGGGCGACACCACCGGCGCGAACAACGCCATGGGATCGCTGCCCTCGGGCCTGTCCGACGACGGGATGCGCGCGGCCACCGAGCTGGACTACGTCTGGAAGCACGTCGCGTACGCCCTGATGATGGCGACGCGTCCGCAGACGCTCACCGCGTTGGCGGACTCTCCGGTCGGCCTGGCGTCGTTCCTGCTCGACCACGACGCGAAGAGCCTCGCCCTGATCGCGCAGGTCTTCGAGGGTGCCCAGGCGGGCCTGACCCGCGACGACATCCTGGACAACATCTCGCTCTACTGGCTGACGAACACCGCGGTCTCCGCGTCCCGCCTCTACGCGGAGAACAAGCTCTCGTTCTTCGCCACCAAGGGCGTCAACGTTCCGGTCGCCGTGAGCGTCTTCCCCGACGAGCTGTACGAGGCGCCGCAGAGTTGGGCGGAGCAGGCGTACCCGAACCTCATCTACTACAACAAGCTCGACGTCGGCGGGCACTTCGCGGCCTGGGAGCAGCCGAAGCTGTTCTCCGAGGAACTGCGGACCGCCTTCCGGTCGCTGCGCTAGATGGCCGTGCATGTGCCGCCGCTCGGCGGGGCGGTCGAGTGGCTCAACTCCGAGCCGCTCGGCCCCGCCGAGCTGCGCGGTCGCGTCGTACTCGTAAACTTCTGGACGCTGACCTGCATCAACTGGCTGCGCCAGGAGCCGTACGTCCGGGCCTGGTCGCGGGCCTACCGCGACGACGGCCTGGTCGTCGTCGGGGTGCACACCCCGGAGTTCGGTTTCGAGCACCGGATCGACTGGGTACGCGCCGCCGTCGCGGCGCGCGACATCGACTACCCGGTCGCCGTCGACAGCGACTACGTCATCTGGCGGGCCTTCGCCAACCAGTACTGGCCGGCGCTCTACGTCGTCGACGCCGACGGCGTGATCCGCGACGAGCATTTCGGTGAGGGCCGCTACGAGGAGTCCGAGCGGACCATCCAGCGTCTGCTCGGCATCGAGCGGGACCTAGTACCCGTGCGCGGGGTCGGTGTGGAGGCGGAGGCCGACTGGGACAACCTGCGGACGCCCGAGACGTACCTCGGCTTCGACCGTGGCGAACACTTCGCGTCGCCGAACGGCCCCGCGCTCGACGAACGCCGCGCCTACCAGGTGCCGCAGAGCCTCGGCCTCAACCAGTGGGCCCTCGCGGGGGAGTGGACGATCGGGTCGGAGAACGTCGTGCTGGACCGGGCCGGCGGCGGCATCGCCTTCCGGTTCCACGCCCGCGACGCGCACCTCGTGCTGGCCCCCGGGGCGGGACAGCCGATCCCGTTCCGGGTCCTGCTCGACGGTGACGCTCCCGGCCCGTCGCACGGTGTCGACGTCGACGAGGGCGGCGTCGGCGTCCTGGCCGACGGGCGCCTGTACCAGCTCGTCCGCCAGGACGGCGCGGTGCGTGAGCGGACCCTGGAGATCGTGTTCGACGAGCCGGGCGCCGAGGCGTACGCCTTCACCTTCGGGTAGGCCGGGGATGCCCCACCGGCGATAGTCTCGACCGCTGTGACCGACGTGCTGGCCCGGGTCCAGGGCTACGACGACGCCGTACACGCGGCCCTGCCGACGTACCCCTTCTGGTATCTCGGCGTCCTGGGCACCCACCCGGACAGCGCCGGACGCGGCTGGGGTCGCGCGGTCATGCGGGCCGGGTTGGCGCGTGCGGCGGCCGACGGCCTGCCGGCCATCCTGGAGACCAGCAAGCCGGCGAACGTCGAGCTGTACCGCCGCGTCGGCTGGGAGGTGGTCGGCTCGCTGGCGGAGCCGGTACCCACCTGGATCATGCAGCGACCGCGCCGCTGACGTACCCGACCGATGCGGGCACCGGATGTCGGGTGGGCCTCCTGCCCTGCCGCCTAGCGTTGCTGCTCGTAAGGGAAGGAGGTCCGGGTGCTGGAGCGGCTCAACGAGGCCATGGCGCACATCGAGCGGCACCTCGATCAGCAGATCGAGGTGACCGACCTGGCACGGAT
This sequence comes from Micromonospora sp. NPDC005174, assembly GCF_040608495.1. Classification (NCBI taxonomy): domain Bacteria; kingdom Bacillati; phylum Actinomycetota; class Actinomycetes; order Micromonosporales; family Micromonosporaceae; genus Micromonospora; species Micromonospora sp. NPDC005174. The sequence goes on from NZ_JBEXIJ010000015.1 coordinate 122,921, forward strand.
CGCGCTCACGTCGGAGTACCACTTCCGGCGGCTGTTCTCCGCGCTGGCCGGTATGCCGCTGTCGGAGTACATCCGCCGACGTCGGCTCACCGTCGCGGGCGCGGACGTACTGGCGGGGGAGCGGACGCTGCTCGACGTCGCGGTGCGCTACGGCTACGGATCGGCCGAGGCGTTCGCCCGGGCGTTCCACGCCGTACACGGCGTGGGGCCCGGAGAGGCCCGGCGTACGGGGGCGGCGCTGCGCGCCCAGCCCCGGATGTCCTTCCGACTCACCGTGCAAGGGAGCGGCAGCATGGAGTACCGGATCGTCAGCAAGGACGCGTTCGCGCTGGTGGGGCGCAAGGCTCGTGTCCCGCTGGTGCACGAGGGGATGAACCCGGCGATCGTCGCGTTCATCCGGAGCATCGACAAGGAGACGACAGCTCGGATCGAGGCGCTCTCCGACCAGGAGCCGGCCGGGATCGTCAACGTCAGCGACAACCTCGCCGACAGCCGCGCCGAGGGCAGCGAACTGGACTACTGGCACGGGGTGGTCACCGGTACGACGCCACCGGACGACCTGGACGCGCTGCCCGTGCAGGCCGGAACGTGGGCGGTGTTCACCACCTCGGGCGCGTTCCCGCAGGCGGTGCAGTTCCTCTGGCGGGACGTGTTCACCCAGTGGTTTCCGTCGAACCCGTACCGCAGCCGGCCCGGACCGGAGATCTCCCGGGTGCGGGTGTCCGCGGACGGGACCACGGCGGACGCCGAGTTGTGGATCCCCGTCGAGCGGGTCGCGGCCTGAAAGTCAGTCGGGTACGTCGTCCCAGCCGGTGCCCGGTGGCAGGTGACCGGCCGACGGGTTGTCGCGCAGCGCGTAGGCGATGACCAGCAGCGCGTGCCGGTCCAACGCGGGCAGCCGGTCCAGCGGGAACCACCGCACGTCCAGCGACTCGTCGTCGTTGACCCGCGCGGTGCCGGACACCACCCGGCAGACGAAGCCCAGGTTCAGGTACTCGCAACGGTCACCGTTGGGATAGGTGTGCGGGTGGGAGACGGCACTGGTCAGGCGCAGCGGCGTCACGTCCAGGCCGGTCTCCTCCCGCACCTCCCGGACCAGCGCGGTGGCCGGCTGCTCGCCCGGCTCGACGAAGCCGCTGATCACCGACCAGCGTCCGTCGTCCGAGCGTTGGCCGAGCAGCAGCTCGCCGTCGTCGTTGCGGATGACCGCGCTGACGCTGGGCAGCCACAGCAGGTCGTGGCCGACGTGCCTGCGCATCCGCACGATGTAGTCCGGTACCGCCATCGGGCGATCATAGGCCGCGCGTCCCGCCTCGCCCGACCCCGGGCTTCCGCGCGTCCAGTGCCCCCACCTGCACTTCTTTCGGCGTTTTCGCCCGCGCCGCGGCAAGCGTCTCTACTGTGGAGAGGGTTCGGCGACTTGCGTGATCCGGTGGCGGTCGGCCGGTTCGCGGTGCACAGTGTTTCCCATGAGCGACAGCGGACGTAGTGGGCAGTTCTACTGGTGCACCCGACACCACCGGGTCGAGACGGACGCCGACGTGTGCCCGGCGAAGCACGTCCTCGGCCCGTACGACTCGGCGGCCGACGCGGAGAACGCCCTGCAGCGAGTGCAGGAGCGGAACGAGGCGTGGGAGGCCGAGGACGCGCGTTGGACCGGGGAGGACAGGTAGACGGCGCGGGACGGCCCGCGTCGCGGTAGTTCGTGCTCCGCGAGGACGCACGCGAGAGCACGTCCCCAAGGAGGGAACGACGATGGCCGTTACCCAGCAGGCCACCACACGCCCGGCTGCCCGTAAGACCACCGCGAAGAAGACCGCCGCGGCGGAGCGCGGCACGTCGGCGAGCCGGACCACCCCCGTGCGCAAGTCCACCGCCGCCGCCACGGCCCCGGCCCGCAAGGCGGCCGGCGGCGCGGGGCGTGCCCCGGCGAAGAAGACCACCACGACGGCCAAGAAGGCCCCGGCGAAGAAGACCACGACCACGACCAGCGCGGCGGCGAAGAAGGCCCCGGCCAGGACCTCGACCGCCGCCCGCAGCACGACCGCCGCCACGAAGCGGACCCCGGCCGCCGCGACGCGCAAGAGCGCCACCGCCGCGACCAGGACGACGGGTACGGCCAAGAAGACGACAGGCGCTGCCAGGAAGACCACCAGCGCGGCGAAGAAGACCACGGCGTCGGCCGCGAAGAGGGCCACCGCCGCCGCGAAGGCGCCCGCCCGCAAGGTGGCGACCAAGGCGTCCACCGTGAAGAAGACGGCCGCCAAGAAGGCCCCGGCGAAGAAGACGACGGCCAAGAAGGCCCCCGCCAAGAAGGCCCCGGCGAAGAAGGCCACGTCCACCCGTCCGAGCGGCGGCGTCCGCACGGCGGCGGCGAAGAAGGCACCGGCCGCGAAGGTGACCGCCACCTCGTCGACCACCGCGCGCAAGGCCGCGGCGAAGAAGACGACTGCCAAGAAGACCACCGCGGCCAAGGCGCCGGCCCGCAAGGTGACCGCGCGGGCCACCACCACACGGGGTACGGGCACCGCCCGCAAGGCGACCGGCTGAACGGGCCGACCCACCGGCCGGTCACGGGAAGCGGATCACCGGCGGCGCTGTCAGGATTGATCCGTGGTCATCCGACGCGTACTCGCTCCCCGCATCGACTTCGGCGCGCTGCGCCGCGAGCTCGGCCTGCCCGAGGGTTTTCCGGCCGCCGCCCAGCTGGAGGCCGACGCGGCGGCGGCCGCGCCGCCGCGGCCGTCCGTCGACCGCACCGACATACCGTTCGTCACTGTCGACCCGGCCACCTCCCGTGACCTGGATCAGGCGATGCACCTGGCCCGCCGGCCGGGCGGGGGTTACCGCGTGCGGTACGCCATCGCGGACGTCGCCGCCCACGTCCCGCCGGGCGGCGCGCTCGAGGAGGAGACCTGGCGGCGCGGGCAGACGGTCTACCTGCCCGACGGCAACGTGCCTCTGCACCCGGTGACGCTCAGCGAGGGCGCGGCCAGCCTGCTGCCCGACGACGACCGCGCCGCCGTGGTGTGGACCATCGACCTGGACGCCGACGGCGGCACGGTGGCCGTCGAGCTGGAGCGCGCTCTGGTACGCAGTCGGGCCAAGCTCGACTACGTCGGGGTGCAGGCGGCCGCCGACGCCGGTCGGCTGCCCGAGCCGATCGCGCTGCTGCCCGAGATCGGCGACCGGCTGACCGCCCGCGGACTGCGCCGGGGGGCGATCAACCTGCCACTGCCCGAGCAGGACGTGGAGCCCGACGGCGACGGGTGGCGGCTGGTGCTGCGCGGGCCGGCTCCGATGGAGGAGCACAACGCCCAGATCTCGCTGCTGACCGGAATGGCGGCCGCCGACCTCATGCTGGCTGGCGGGATCGGCCTGCTGCGGACGATGCCTCCGCCGAAGCCGGACGCGGTGCAACGCCTGCGGGCCGCCGCCGCGCCGCTGGGCGTGCGCTGGCCGGACGGCATGAGCCCCGGCGAGGTGATCGCCGCCCTGGACGCCGCGCAGCCGCGTTCCGCCGCGTTCATCGACCAGGCGGCCGAGCTGATGCGCGGCGCCGCGTACACCGCCTTCGACGGCAGTCGACCGGAGCAGCCGGAGCACGGCGGGGTGGCGGCCGCGTACGCCCACGTCACGGCCCCGCTGCGACGCCTCGCCGACCGGTACGCCACCGAGGTCTGCCTGGCCCTGCACACGGGCCGGGAGGTGCCCGACTGGGCGCGCTCGGCGCTGCCCCGGCTGCCCGAGGTGATGGCCAGCACCGACCGCGTCGCCTCGGCGGCCAGCCGGGGTGCTGTCGAGCTGACCGAGGCGGTACTCCTGGAACACCGTGTGGGGGAGACCTTCGACGCGGCGGTGCTCGACGTCGACGCCCCTCCCAACGGCAAGTCCCGGCCGCGCCCGCCAGGTGGAACGGTGGCGCTGGACGCCCCGCCGGTCCGCAGTCGCTGCCTCGGAGAACTGCCCCTCGGCGAACGGGTCCGGGTCCGTCTGGTCACCGCCGACCCGGCCGCACGGACGGTGCTGTTCGAGCTGGCCTGAGTCGCCGCCGAGCGGTTTGCGAGGATGAGCCCATGGCATACGACGCGAGCACGCTGCCCGACGTGTCCGGGCTGACGATCGGCATCATCGGAGGCACCGGCGACCAGGGACGCGGCCTCGCCTACCGCCTCGCCCGGGAGGGGCAGACGGTGCTGATCGGCTCCCGGTCCGCGGAGCGGGCCGCCGAGTCCGCCGCCGAGATCGCCGCGCTGCCCCGGATGCCGGCCGACGTCCGCATCACCGGCGCCGCCAACGACGAGGTGGCCCGCCGGAGCGACGTGGTAATCATCGCGGTGCCGTGGGACGGTCACGCCGCCACCGTCGCCGCTCTCGCCGAGCCGCTGGCCGGGACGATCGTCGTCGACTGCGTCAACCCACTGGGCTTCGACAAGCAGGGCCCGTACGCGCTCACCGTCGCCGAGGGCAGCGCCGTCCAGCAGGCCGCCGCGCTGCTGCCCGAGTCGCGTGTGTGTGCCGCGTTCAACCACGTCAGCGCCCCACTGCTGGCCGACCCCGAGGTCGACCGGATCGACCTCGACGTGCTGATCTGCACCGAGGACCGGGAACTCGTCGACATCGTCGGAGCGCTCGCCGCGCGAATCCCCGGGATGCGCGGCATCTACGCCGGGCGGCTGCGCAACGCCCACCAGATCGAGGCGTTCACCGCGAACCTGATCGCCATCAACAAGCGCTACAAGGCCCACGCCGGCATCCGCGTCACCGACCTCTGACAGTGCCCTGAGGGATCATGAGGCATGACCGATGCTGACGCGGTGTTGAGGATCGCGGATCTGCGCCGAGCGTGCTCCATGTTGTTGGATGCGGCGGAGAGCCGATTCGGTCCGGAGATCCAGCTGTCACAGCTCGACGTCGACCACTACTGGAACATGGACCTGGGCGCGGCATTTCGGATGGTCAAGCAGCCCGAGCTGGACATCGACTGCGGGCAGAGCAGCGACGATGTCGCCGAGCTGACGAGCCTCCTGCGGCGGGGTGGTCCAGAGGGCATCGTGTCGCTGTGGCACGACCTTTCGCACGTGAGCGGGCTGTTGCGGCTGCTGGCGTACCTCGATCTGCCCGACACCCGCGAGGTGCGCGAAAACTAGCCGTCGTCATGACTGCCTCCATCGCCGGCAGTCTGACCACACTCATTGATCATGGTGATCGAATCTGTCGTACTCCTGTTCTAATCTTGGACTGTGATTGACGAGTTGGCGCAGGCGCGGGGTGCAGTGGCGGCATCCGCCGCCGCGCCCGTCTGGGCCCTCGCGGAGCATGACCTGGTGGCTGCGCTCGACGCCGCGCACCGGCTCGAGCAGCAGCTCGCGGCGGTCAAGCTGGCCCTGGTTCGCGAGCTGGATGGCCGGGGCACGGCACAGGCGCAGGGCGCGTCGTCGACGGCGGTCTGGTTACGCGACCGGCTCCGGCTGAGCGTCCCCGCCGCCCGCCGACTGGTCGAGTTCGCCAGCACCCTCGACACGGGCGCTCCCGAGGTCCGCCAGGCGCTGGCCGACGGGGACGTCACCCTGGAGCAGGCCCGGGTCATCGCCGACACCGTCGACAACGTTCGGGCCACCGCCGGCACCGAGGTCGCCGGCAGGGCCGTCGGCGTCCTCGTCGACTGGGCCGGCCAGTTCGATCCCACCCTGCTGCGCAAGCTCGCGACCCGCATCCTCGACCACGTCGCCCCCGAGATCGCCGACGCCGCCGCCAAGGCCGCCCTCGACGCCGAAGCCCGTCGAGCCACCCGGGACCGTCATCTCACCCTGTCCGAGCTGACCGACGGCCGGCTTCGATTGAGCGGCACCCTCGACGCGGAGACCGCCGGCCTGCTCCGCACCGCCATCGACCCGCTGACCGCGCCCTCCGGGCAGGACGACCAGCGGTCACCCGGGCAACGACGTCACGATGCGCTCGCCGACCTCTGCCGACTGGCCCTGCGTACGGGTGAACTGCCCGAACACGGGGGCGACCCCGCGCAGCTCGTCGTCACCACCAGCTTCGACGGCCTGGTCCGGCAGCTCGGCGCGGGCACCCTCGACACCGGTCTCGCGCTCACCGCCGAGACCGTGCGGCGGCTGGCCTGCGACGCCGCCATCCTGCCCACCGTCCTCGGCGGCACCAGCCAGACCCTCGACGTCGGCCGGCAACGCCGACTCGTCACCGGCCCTCTGCGCCGAGCCCTCGTGCTCCGCGACCGAGGCTGCGCGTTTCCCGGCTGCGACCGCCCGCCGCGCTGGTGCGATGCCCACCACATCCGCCACTGGGCCGACGGCGGCGACACCAGCCTCCACAACGCAGTGCTCCTCTGCGGCCACCACCACCGGCACATCCATCAAGGCGAGTGGGCCATCCGTCTCAGTGCCGACAGTCACCCCGAATTCGTCCCTCCGGCCTGGCTCGACCCGGAACAGGTCCCCCGCCGCAACCACTACCACCGGCGAACGTGACCGCGGCCGGACATGCCAGCGGGGACAGCCCTGGCTCGATGCCCATCTTCGCTGGAAAGTCGGCTCGTCCACCGCGGCCTCTGCAACGGGGAGTGCCCGCCGACCTTGGCTTCCGCCGGTGGAGGCGGCGCCCTGTGACTGCCGGCGGGGCAGTGCCGCCGGCAGTCGCCTGCTCCCAGCGTGCCCCCTAGCCGGCAGTCCCAGTCGGCGCAGCCTGGCCGTGCCGGACGGTCAGCCGTGTTCGGCCCTAGAAGGTGTGCTCGGCGGCCGGGAAATCGCCGCCGCGGACCTCGTCTGCGAAGCGGCGGGTGGCGTCGGTGAGGACGTCCGCGAGGTCGGCGTACCGCTTCACGAAGCGCGGCGCCTTGCCGGTGCGCAGGCCGGCCATGTCCTGCCAGACCAGCACCTGGGCGTCGGTGTCCGGGCCGGCGCCGATGCCGACCGTGGGGATCGGCAGCTCGTGGGTGATCTGCTTGGCCACCACGCCCGGCACCATCTCCAGCACCACCGCGAACGCGCCGGCCTCGGTCACCGCCCGCGCGTCGGCCAGCACCTCGTCGGCCGTGTCGCCCCGCCCCTGCACCCGGTAGCCGCCCAGCGTGTGCTCGCTCTGCGGAGTGAAACCGATGTGCGCCATCACCGGGATGCCGGCGCCGACGATCGCGGCGATCTGCGCGGCGCACCGTCGGCCGCCCTCCAGCTTCACCGCGTGGCAGCCGCCCTCCTTCATGAACCGTACGGCGGTGCGCAGCGCCTGGGCCGGGCCCTCCTCGTACGAGCCGAACGGCAGGTCACCGACGACGAGGGCCTGCCGGGTCGAGCGCACCACGGCCCGTACCAGCGGCAACAGGTCGTCGGCGGTGACCGGCAGGGTCGTCTCGTAGCCGAACACGTTGTTCGCCGCCGAATCGCCGACCAGCAGCACCGGTACGCCGGCCCGGTCGAAGATGCCCGCCGTGTACTGGTCGTACGAGGTGAGCATCGGCCACCGTTCGCCGCGCTCCTTGGCGGCGATCAGGTCGCGGGTGCGGACCCGTCGGGTGACCGGGCCGCCGTACAGCGCGGTCACCTCGTGCGGAGTGGACTCGATCATGACTGTCTCCCTTCCTCGAGGCCGCCTGCGCGGTCCCCGGGCTCCGCCGATCGTCGCACCGCGCGACAGCCTGGCGGCAGGGCCCAGTGGAAGATGTCACTCGGGAGCCGTGCGACGTCAGCCGTGCTCGCGCCACCGGTTCGTGATCGGCAGTCGACGGTCTCGGCCGAACGCCTTCATGGAGATCTTCGTGCCCGGCGCGGACTGGCGTCGCTTGTACTCGGCGGTATCCACCAGTCGCAGCACCTTGTCGACGACGGCCGGGTCGTGGCCCGACTCGACCAGCCCGTCGCGGCCCAGGTCGCCGTCGACGTACCCGATGAGGATCGGGTCGAGTACGTCGTAGTCGGGCAGGGAGTCGCTGTCGAGCTGGCCGGGGCTCAGCTCGGCGCTCGGCGGCTTGCCGATCGAGTTCTCCGGGATCGGGGCGGTCTCGCCGCGGCGGGCCGCGTCCGCGTTGCGCCACTTCGCCAGACGCCACACGAGCGTCTTCCAGACGTCCTTGATCGGGTTGAAGCCGCCCACCGAGTCGCCGTACAGGGTGGAGTAGCCGACCGCCAGCTCGCTCTTGTTGCCGGTGGTCAGGACCAGGTGGCCCTCCTGGTTCGACAGCGCCATCAGGATGACACCGCGTACCCGGGCCTGGAGGTTCTCCACGGCGATCCCGGACAGCGACAGGTTGGCCAGGAAGGCGTCCACCATCGGCTGGATCGGCTCGACGCGGTAGTCGAGCCCGGTGCGCTTGGCCAGGTCGGCGGCGTCCTCACGGGAGTGCTCGGAGGAGTGCTGACTGGGCAGCGACACACCGACCACCCGGTCCGGGCCGAGCGCGTCGACGGCGAGGGCGGCCACCACCGCCGAGTCGATGCCACCGGAGAGGCCGAGCACCACCGAGGCGAACCGGTTCTTGTTGACGTAGTCGCGCAGGCCCAGCACCAACGCGTGCCAGACCTCGGCCTCGTCGGCGACCGGCTCGATCAGCCCGCCGGTGACGGCCGGGCCGGACGGCGCGGGCGGGATCGCCTCCACCGTGTGGTGACTGATCCGCATGCCGTCCGCGACGCTGTCGCTGCCGGGGGTCGTGGTCGCGGCCGGCAGCTCGACGTCGTGCACGAGCAGGTGTTCGACGAACTGCGGGGCACGGGTGAGCAGTTGGCCGTCGGGGGTGACGATCATCGAGTCGCCCTCGAAGACCAGCTCGTCCTGGCCGCCGATCATGTTGACGTACGCGATGGTGGCGTTCGCCTCGGCGGCCCGGCGGCGGACCAGCGGCAGGCGGATGTCGTCCTTGTTCAACTCGTACGGCGAGCCGTTGATGTTGACCACGAGGCCGACGCCGGCCTGCCGGGCGGCGGTGAACGGCCCACCGGCCTGCCACAGGTCCTCGCAGATGGTCAGCGCGACGTCCACCCCGCCGATCCGCACGACGGTCAGCTCCTCGCCGGAGACGAAGTAGCGGTCCTCGTCGAAGACGCCGTAGTTGGGCAGGTGGTGCTTGAAGTAGCGGGCGACCACCTCGCCCCGGTGCAGCAGCGCGGCGGCGTTGCGGGCGCCCCGCCCCGGCTCGGCGTCCCCGCTGACCTGCGGCGGGCCGTCGGCGTCCAGGTAGCCGACGACGACCGGCAGGTCACCGAGGCCGTCGTCGGCGAGGTCGGCCGCGAGCTGCCGCACGGCGGCCTGGGACGCGGCGACGAAGGAGCGTCGGAAGACCAGGTCCTCGACCGGGTAGCCGGTCAGCATCATCTCCGGGAAGAGCACCAGCTGGGCGCCGGCGTCGGCGGCCTGGCGGGTCCAGCTGCGGACCAGGTCGGCGTTGCCGACGAGATCGCCGACGCTCGGGTTGACCTGGGACAGGGCGAGACGCAGGGTGGGCATGTCCTCATCTTGCCTCAGCTTCGCCGGAGCAATCCGTACCCTCGGACGAGACGGCGGCCACGCGCGGACACCGCGCGGCCGTCGTGCCGCATCGGTACCGCTCGGCGGGCGGGACACGAGGGGACGGGCGGCGGCGGTTCGCGTAACGTCTGCGTAACCAGGCCCGGGAACACTGGGCGGTCAGGTCGGGCGCAGCCCGGCCAAGGCGGACAAAGAGTGTCGCGAGGGGTTGGGGAAGTGGACCGTCAGCAGGAGTTCGTCCTCCGTACGCTGGAAGAGCGGGACATCCGGTTCGTCCGGCTGTGGTTCACGGACGTGCTGGGCACGCTCAAGAGCGTCTCGGTGGCGCCCGCGGAGTTGGAAGCGGCCTTTGAGGAGGGCATCGGCTTCGACGGCTCGGCGATCGAGGGCTTCGCACGCGTCTTCGAATCGGACATGGTGGCGATGCCCGACCCCACCACCTTCCAGGTCTTCCCGTTCGAGGGCGGGGTCAGCGGCGAGAGCGCCCGGATGTTCTGCGACATCCTGCTGCCCGACGGCGGCCCCTCCTGGGCCGACCCGCGGCACGTGCTGCGCCGCGCGCTGTCCAAGGCGGCCGAGAAGGGCTTCACCTTCTACACCCACCCCGAGATCGAGTTCTTCCTGCTGGAGAACGGTCCGCAGGACGGCTCGGTGCCCACGCCCGTCGACACCGGCGGCTACTTCGAGCACACCACCCACGCCGTGGCCCGCGACTTCCGCCGCCAGGGCGTGCTGGCGCTGGAGCGGATCGGCATCTCGGTGGAGTTCAGCCACCACGAGGTCGCGCCCGGCCAGCAGGAAATCGACCTGCGGTACGCCGACGCGCTGACCACCGCCGACAACATCATGACCTTCCGCCACGTGGTCAAGGAGGTCGCCCTCTCCACCGGCGTGCAGGCCAGCTTCATGCCGAAGCCGTTCACCGACCAGCCCGGCAGCGGCATGCACACCCACCTGTCGCTGTTCGAGGGCGAGCGCAACGCCTTCCACGACGGTGGCGACCCGATGAAGCTCTCCAAGGTGGCGAAGTCCTTCATCGCCGGCCTGCTGGTGCACGCCCGGGAGTACACGGCGGTCACCAACCAGTGGGTCAACTCGTACAAGCGGCTCTTTCCGCAGCACCTGCCCGACCGGATCACCGAGAGCCCGGCGTACGTCTGCTGGGGTCACCTGAACCGGTCCGCGCTGGTGCGGGTCCCGGCGTACGGCAAGCCGAACTCGGCCCGGGTCGAGGTCCGCTCGCTGGACTCGGCGACCAACCCGTACCTCGCCTTCGCGGTCCTGCTCGGCGCGGGCCTCAAGGGCATCGAGGAGGGCTACGAGCTGCCGCCGGGGGCCGAGGACGACGTCTGGTCGCTCAGCAGCGCCGAGCGCCGCGCCATGGGGTACGAGGCGCTGCCGGAGAACCTCGCCGAGGCGATCGACGTGATGGCCGAATCCGAACTGGTCGCCGAGGTGTTGGGCGAGCACGTCTTCGACTTCTTCCTGCGCAACAAGCGGGCCGAGTGGGAGCAGTACCGCCGCGAGGTCACCCCGTACGAGCGGCAGCGTTACCTGGCGCTGTAGGCGCGGGGCTGACGCGGTTGCCCGCTGCCGCTATCGTCTCGATCACCGCGCCGGTACCCCTTCCGGGCGGAGATTCGGGAGGCAGTCGGTGCTGGAGGACCTGCTCAGCGGTGCCTGGCAGAGCGTCGTGTTCGGGGTCGTGGGCGTCGGGCTCATGGCGGCCGGGTTCGGGCTCGTCGACCTGCTGACACCGGGGCGGTTGCGGGAGCTGATCTGGGTCGAGCGCAACGCCAACGCGGGGCTGCTGCTCGCCGCCAACCAGCTCGGCATCGCTGGCATCGTCTTCACGGCGATCCTGACCAGCTACAGCGACTTCGCCAGGGGGCTCGCCTCCACCGTGGTGTTCGGGCTGCTCGGGCTGGCCATCATGGCGCTGGCGTTCTTCGTCCTGGACCTGCTCACCCCGGGCAAGCTCGGTGAGGTCATCTGCTCGTCCGAGCCGCACCCGGCGGCCCGGGTCAGCGCCGCCACGCACTTCGGCGCCGCGCTGATCGTCTGCGCCTGCATCGCCTGAGCCTGCTTCGCCTGAGCCTGCGTTGCCTGAGCGCAGTCGTACCCCGGTCGTAGCGTGCCGGGCATGAACCGTACGGACCGGCTCTACGCCCTGGTCGAGGAGCTGCGGGCCGTGTCGCCACGGCCGCGCAGCGCCCGCTGGCTCGCCGTGCGCTTCGAGGTGAGCAGCCGGACCATCGAACGGGACATCGGCGCGCTCCAGCAGGCCGGCGTACCGATCTGGGCCGAGCCCGGCCGTACCGGCGGCTACGTCCTGGACCGCGCCCACACGCTGCCGCCGGTCAACCTGACCGCCGCCGAGGCGGTCGCGATGGCCGTGGCGCTGCACCGGCTCGCCGGCTCGCCGTTCGCCGCACCGGGCGCCACCGCGCTGCGCAAACTGCTGGCGGTGCTGCCGGCCGCCGACGCCGCCGAGGCGCACCGGCTCGCCGGCCGGGTGCACCTGGTCGGTGACGGGCCGGCCACGCCCGTCCCGGCCACCGTCGCCCACGCGGTCGCCGCGCGGCGGGTGCTGCGCATCCGGTACGCCGACCGCGCCGGCACCGACTCGCTCCGCGACGTCGAACCGCTGGGCTACCTCGGCAACACCCACCACTGGTACCTGGTGGCCTGGTGCCGCCTCCGGGCCGAGCTGCGATGCTTCCGCACCGACCGCATCCGGTCGGTCGAGGCCCGGCCAGAGGTGGTGGTCCGGGACCTCCGCCTGGAGGACCTGGACATCCCGCACGGGCGTGTCCGTGCGCTGAGCCTGGTCTGAGCGCGCGGTGTGAGCGCGCGTCCGGCGGTCACCCGGCCAGGTGATCGGGAAACACCGACAGGACGGTGTCGCGAGCGGCTTCGAGACTGCACCGGAAGCCGGCCGAACGGCCGGCAACGCGAAGACCTGGAGGCAGCATGTCCGCGACGCCCATCACGTGGTTCGAGATCGGCACCGACCGGCCGGAGGAGGCGGAGCGCTTTTACGGCGACCTGTTCGGCTGGGCCTTCACGGAGGAGGGCGGGGCCGCCGGCTCCTACCGGACGACCGGGGCTGGTGGCGACACCGGGATCGGTGGAGCGATCCGGGCGACCGACGGCTCGGCGCCGAACTACACGATCTTCTATGCCGAGGTCACCGACGTGGCGGAAACCTGCCGGCGGGCCGAGGCGGCCGGTGGTCAGGTGCTCATGCCGCCCCGGACCACGCCGACCGGGCTCACGCTGGCCCGGCTGACCGACCCGACCGGCAACCACCTGGGCGTGTTCGCGTCCCCACCCGCGCAGGGCTGACGCCGGTGGGCGGGTGCCCGGCGGCCCGCCAGGCGCAAGGTCGACTCCAGGTAGCCGATGTGGCGGTGTCCGAGTGCGATGGACACCGCCACATCGGCGAACCGGAGTCGCTGATCACCTCAACATCGTGGAAGTCGGGGTATCCGGGAGCGCCGGACACCCCGAATTCACGGAAGTCGAGTGGATCAGGCCGGGCCGCCCTGTCCGGCCGGGCCGCCCTGTCCGGCCGGGCCGCCCTGTCCGGCCGGGCCGCCCTGTCCGGCCGGGCCGCCCTGTCCGGCCGGGCCGCCGTGGCCGAACGGGCCGGGGCGGCCGGCCGGGCCGGGGAAGACGCCGGCCTCGACGGCCTTGGTGATGGCGTCGGCCTGCTCCTGGGTGAGCTTGCCGTCCTTGACGGCCTGGTCCAGCCGCTCCTTGAGCGCGGCCTTGCGCTCCTCGGGGGAGTGGCGCTGCGGCCGGTCGGCCGGCCGGTGCTGCTCGCGGATCTTCTCCAGCGCGGCGGTCACCTTGTCGGTGGGCACGCCCAGCTCCTTGGCCAACTCCTCGGCGAACTGGCCCTGCCGGTCGGCCTTGGCCCCGGGCGCCGGGGCGGTGCTGGCGCTCGGCGTCGGGGTGTCGGCGGCGAAGGCGATCGTCGGGGCCGCGATCCCGACGCCGAGGACGCCGGCGGCGGCCAGACCGGCCAGCATGTGCTTCCTACTGATGGTGCGGGACATGCTCTCCTCCAGAAGGCTAGGTGATACGCGATGTCGTCACCGACAGTGACGGGTAAGCCTGGGTGCGAGCCGTGGCGAACCTGTCAGCGGGCTGACAATCGAAGGCGGAAATCGGTTGTGTTGTCGCTTGTCGGGCGGTCAGGGTCAGTCCACCGCCAACGAAGGGACGTACGCCCAGATGAGAGTCGAGATCCGGGAGATCGCACTCGTCGAGCCGGACGCCGGCCCGTACGGCATCACGGTCGGGCCCGACGGCGCGCTGTGGCTGACGTTGGTCCACGGCGGCGGCATCGCCCGCCTGGACCCCGACGGCTCGGTCCGAACCCACCCGCTGGAGCCGGCCGGCGGCCGCCCGTTGATCATCACGACGGGTCCGGACGGTGCGCTCTGGTTCACCCGCTCCGGTGATGACCGGATCGGTCGGATCACCGTCGACGGCGCGCAGCGCACGGTCGCCCTGCCGCCCGGTACCGGGCCGGGTGGCATCGCGGTCGGACCCGACGGGGCACTCTGGTACGCGGGGATGACCTCCGACACGATCGGCCGGGTAACCACCGACGGCACGGTGACAGCCTTTCCGCTGCCGGTCACCGGCGGTCTCCCCTCGATGATCACTGCCGGCGCGGACCACGCCCTCTGGTTCACCCTCAACCGCGCGAACGCGATCGGCCGGATCGCCCTCGACGGCACGGTGACGCTGTACCCGTTGCCCACCGCGGACGCCGGGCCGGTCGGCATCGCCCTCGGCCCCGACGGCGTCATCTGGTTCGTCGAGATCACCGCCGGCCAGGCCGGCCGGATCGACGTTGATGGCGTGATCGTCGAGTTCCCGCTGCCGGACCGGGCCGCGCGCCCGCACGCGATCGTGGCCGACCCGGCCGGGGGAGCCTGGTTCACCGAGTGGGGCGCCAACCGGATCGGTCACTTCGATGCGACCGGACGATTCGAGAGCTACGCCCTACCCAGCCCGCAGTCGGAACCACACGGCATCGTCCACACCCCCGACGGAGTATGGGCAGCCCTAGAAACCGGCGCACTAGCCCACCTGACCCGCACCAGCCCACCTGACCCGCACGAGCCCACCTGACCCGCACGAGCCCACCTGACCCGCACGAGCCCACCTGACCCGCACGAGCCCACCTGACCCGCACGAGCCCACCTGACCCGCGCTGATCATGAAGTTATTGCCGCGACACGCCGTAGCGAGTGACAACAACTTCATGATCGCTGGGGCTGGGGCTGGGGCTGGGGCTGGGGCTGGGGCTGGGGCTGGGGCTGGGGCTGGGGCTGGGGCTGGGGCTGGGGCTGGGGCTGGGGCTGGGGGTGGGGCTGGGGCTGGGGCTGGGGGTGGGGGTGGGGGTTACTGGACTGCGGGGGTGACTTTCAGGGTTTGGGTTTCGGTGTCCAGTTGTGCTTCGGTGCCTACCGGGACGGTCAGTTGGTCGGGGCCGTGGCCGATGGGGAGGCCGCCGAGGACCGGTACGCCCAGGTCGCCGAGGCGTTCGGTGAGCACGTCGACGATCGTGGTGTCCCAGCCGTCGCCGCAGCCGGTGAACTGCCCGACCGCAACGCCGGCCAGGCCGTCCAGCGCGCCGGCCCGGCGCAGGTGGGTGAGCATCCGGTCGACCTTGTACGGGGGCTCCTGCACGTCCTCGATCAACAGCACCGCGCCGGTCAGGTCGGGCAGGTCCGGTGTGCCGATCGACGCGGCGATCAGGCAGAGGTTGCCGCCGAGCAGGGTGCCGGTGGCGCGGCCCGGGACGCGTACGCCGAAGGTCTCCTCGGTGGGCACGGCCTCGACGGTCACCGGCTCGGTGGTCATCAGCGCCGCGTGCAGGGACTCGGCGGAGCGCAACGGCGTCCGCTCGTCCCGCCAGGCCGCCCCGGGGCCGTGCACCCCGGCCAGTCGGGCGCCCCGCCACAGGGCGAGCTGCAACGCGGTGATGTCCGAGAAGCCGGCCACCACCTTCGGGTCACGGCGGACGGCGGCCATGTCGATGGCGTCGACGATCCGCTGGGCGCCGTAGCCGCCCCGGGTGCAGATGACCCCACGGATCTCCGGGTCGGCGAACGCCGCGTTCAGGTCGGCGGCCCGCAGGTCGTCGGTGCCGGCGAGGTAGCCGTGGCGGGCGTACACGTTCGGGGCCGGTATGGGGCGCAGACCCCAGCCGGTGAGCAGCTCGACGCCCCGGGCCACCCGCTCCGGCGAGGTCGGCCCGGACGGCGAGACGAGCAGCACCGCGTCACCCGGGCGCAGCACGGGAGGGCGGACGGCGGCGGTGTCCTCGTTGATCACAACCGCAGAGCCTAACCACCGTCGCGGCACGGAGGCCGCCAGCCGGTGGCACGGACCGTGCCGGGACGTGGCGGAGCGCTCGGCACCCGCTAGCCTCGACGGGTGGCAACCGCGCTGGTGATCGAGAACGACCCGACGGACGACGCACGCCGGTTGGGTGAGTGGCTGACCGAGGCAGGGCTGGAGCTGCGGGTGCTCCGCCCGCACGCCGGTGACGAACTCCCCGCGGACCTTGAGGGGTACGTGGCGCTGGTGGTGCTGGGTGGCGACCAGCAGGCGTACCCGCTGTCGGACGGCGCGCCCGGCGCGCCCTGGTTTCCGGCCGTGGAGGGCCTGCTGCGCAAGGCGGTCCGGTACCGCGTGCCCACCCTGGCCGTCTGTCTGGGCGCGCAGTTGCTCGCCACCGCGCACGCCGGGCTGGTCGAGCGGAGTCCGTCCGGGCCGGAGATCGGCCCCGGCGTGGTCGGCCGGCGGGACGCCGCCGAGCAGGACCCCCTGTTCCGGTACGTGCCGCTGATCCCGGACGTGCTCCAGTGGCACTCCGACGAGATCACCGAGCTGCCCCGGGGCGCGACCCTGCTGGCGGCCTCCACCCGCTATCCGCACCAGGCGTTCCGGCTCGGTGACCGGGCGTGGGGTGTGCAGTTCCACATCGAGTGCGACACCGCGATGATCGCCGACTGGGCCACCGACTCGACCCTGCTCGCCGAGCTGGGCTACGACCCGGAGCTGGTGGTCGCGGCCTGCGACTCGGTGATGGTGGACGTCGAGGAGGTCTGGCAGCCGTTCGCCGCCCGATTCGCCGCGCTGGCCCTGGGCGAGTTGGACGACAGCACGATCCGGCGCGGCCTGCCTCTGCTCGGGCACTGATGAGCCGGCCGACGAGGGCGCCGGGCCGGCTCGCCCGCTACGGCTTCGGCACCGCCGAGGACGACGGTGGCGCCCGCGCCGCCGACCTGCTCGGCCCGGACGGGCTGGGCCTCTGGCAGCTCCAGGAGCAGGAGCCGGTCGACGACACGGCCGGGGAGTTGCTCGCCTCGCTGTCCCGCGCCGCCGACCCGGACCTCGCGCTGCGCCAACTGCACCGCATCGTCGAGGCCGAGAGCCGTATCAGCGCCGCCGGCACCAGCGCCGCCGGCACCAGCGCCGCCGGCACCAGCGCCGC
This sequence comes from Micromonospora sp. NPDC005174, assembly GCF_040608495.1. Classification (NCBI taxonomy): domain Bacteria; kingdom Bacillati; phylum Actinomycetota; class Actinomycetes; order Micromonosporales; family Micromonosporaceae; genus Micromonospora; species Micromonospora sp. NPDC005174. The sequence goes on from NZ_JBEXIJ010000015.1 coordinate 139,929, forward strand.
CGGCACCAGCGCCGCCGGCAGCGGCACCGGCTCGCCACTGCTCGCGGAACTGCACGCCGATCCCGGGCTGCGGCGTCGACTGATCGCCGTCCTCGGCGCGTCGTCGGCGCTCGGCGACCATCTGGTGGCGAACCCCGAGCACTGCCTGGCGCTGCGCACCGCGTCGGACGGGCTCGCGCCGATCGCCGAGGGTCGACTGGAACTGGTCGGTGACGGCAATCCGGTGGCGGTGCTGCGCAGCGCGTACCGGCTGGCCCTGCTGCGGATCGCGGCGGCCGACCTCACCGGCGGCCGTGCCCTGGAGCAGACCATGGCGGCGCTGTCCGCGCTGGCCGACGCGACCCTGGCCGCCGCGTACGAGATCGCCGTCGACGAGTTGGCGGCCGGCACCGAGCGGCCCCGGCTGGCCGTGGTGGCCATGGGTAAGTGCGGCGGCGGCGAGCTGAACTACGTCTCCGACGTGGACGTGATCTTCGTGGCCGCCGAGGACGCGGACCTGCCCGCCGCGACCCAGGTGGCGACCCGACTGATCTCCGTCTGCGGAATGGTCGCCTGGCCGGTGGACGCCGCCCTGCGACCCGAGGGCAGCCGTGGCCCGCTGGTGCGTACCCTCGCCAGCCACCTCGCCTACTACCGCCGGTGGGCGCGTACCTGGGAGTTCCAGGCGCTGCTCAAGGCCCGCCCGGCCGCCGGTGACCTGCCACTGGCGAAGGAGTGGGTCGACCAGCTCGCGCCGCTGGTGTGGCGGGCCGCCGAACGACCCGAGGCGGTCGAGGACGTCCGCGCGATGCGCCGGCGGATCATCGACAACGTCCCGCCGAAGGAGCTGGAACGCGAGATCAAGCGTGGTCCCGGCGGGCTGCGCGACATCGAGTTCGCCGTCCAGCTCCTGCAACTCGTACACGGCCGTGGCGACGAGACGCTGCGCGCGCCCGGCACCATCCCGGCGCTGCGCGCGCTCGTCGCCGGCGGCTACGTCGGCCGCGCCGACGGCGAGTCGCTGCTGCGCGGCTATCGCTTCCTGCGCGCCGTCGAGCACCGGCTCCAACTCCAGGCCCTGCGCCGCACGCACACCGTGCCCACCGAGCCGGGCGCGCTGCGCTGGTTGGCCGCCGCGCTGGGCTTCACGGCCGTGCCGGGCCGCAGCGCCGTCGAAAGCTTCCGGGCCGACTGGGTCACCCACGCCACCGAGGTACGCCGACTGCACGCCAAACTGCTCTACCGGCCGCTGCTGGAGTCGGTGGCCCGGGTGCCCGCCGACGGGCTCCGGCTCACCCCGGAGGCGGCCCGGCACCGGCTGGAGATCCTCGGTTTCGCCGACCCGGCCGGGGCGCTGCGTCACCTCCAGGCGCTGACCGGCGGGGTGAGTCGCACGGCAGCCATCCAGCGGACCCTGCTGCCGGTGCTGCTGAGCGAGTTCGCCGACGCGCCGGAGCCGGACCGGGGGCTGCTCAACTACCGCAAGGTGTCCGACAAGCTGGGCAGCACCCCCTGGTACCTGCGGCTGCTGCGGGACGGCGGTCCCGTCGCCCGTCGGCTGGCCCGGGTCCTGGCCCTGTCGCGGTACGTCGCCGACCTGCTCGCCCGCGATCCGGAGGCGCTGCGTCTGCTGGCCGAGGAGAACGAGTTGGCACCGCGTCCGCGTCCGGTGCTGCGGGAGGGCTTCCTGGCGGCGGCGGCCCGGCACACCGATCCGGTCGAGGCGACCCGCGCCGTGCGCGCGTCGCGCCGCCGGGAGCTGGTCCGGGTGGCCTGTGCCGACGTGCTCTGCCGGGCCGGCGCACTGGCACCCACCCCGACGCGGGCGGACGGCGGCACGCGGCCGTCGTCGGGGCTGGCCGACATCACCGAGGTCGGTACGGCCCTCGCCGACGTCACCGACGCCACCCTCGCCGCCGCGCTGCGCGCCGCCCGGGCCAGCCAACCGGCCCCGGAAGGACTGCGGTTCGCGGTGATCGGGATGGGCCGGCTCGGCGGGTACGAGTCGAACTACCTCTCCGACGCCGACGTGCTCTTCGTCTACGACCCGCCCGCCGGCAGCAGCGAGAGCGCGGCCAGCGCCGCCGCGCACGCCGTCGCGGAGGAACTGCGTCGACTGCTCGGCATGCCCGCCCCCGACCCGCCCCTCGGTGTCGACGCCGACCTGCGCCCCGAGGGCCGCCAGGGTCCGCTGGTCCGCAGCCTCGCCGCGTACGCCCAGTACTACGCCCGCTGGTCGCGGGTGTGGGAGGCCCAGGCGCTGCTGCGCGCCCGGTTCGTCTGCGGCGACGCCGACCTGGGCACCGAGTTCGAGGCGATGATCGAGCCGGTGCGGTACCCGGCCGACGGGCTGACCCGCGAGCAGGTCGTCGAGATCCGCCGGATCAAGGCCCGGGTGGAGACCGAACGGCTGCCGCGCGGCGCCGACCCGGCCACCCACACGAAGCTGGGCCGGGGCGGGCTGGCCGACGTGGAGTGGGCGGTCCAGCTCGTCCAGCTCCGGCACGCGGGCGCGGTCCCGGAACTGCGTGGCACGCGTACCCTCGATGCCCTCGCGGCGGCCGAGCGGGCCGGCCTGGTCGACCCGGCGGACGCCGCGGAGATGGCCGCCGGCTGGTCCCTGGCCGCGCACGTCCGCAACGCGTTGATGCTGGTCCGGGGCCGGGCCGGCGACCAGTTGCCCCGGCACGGGGTGGAGTTGGCCGGGGTGGTGCGGCTGCTCGGCCGCGACGACCCGGGGGAGTTCCTCGACGAGTACCTGCGCACCGGCCGTCGCTCCCGCGCCGCCGCCCAGCGTGTGCTGGAGGCGTAGCGCGCTCAGCCGCCGAGGGTGTATTCGCCGGCGCGGGGGACGGTGACGGTGGTCCAGTCGCCGTCGGCGGCGACGGTGGCACCGCCGGAGGCGGCCAGCCAGCGGCTGTGCCGGACGCGGACGGCCACCGGGCCGGCGGTCGGGGCCCGGAAGGTCACCGCCGCGCCGTCGGCGCGGACCAGCTCGGCGGGCGCGGCGACCAGCGGCGTCGGGTCGGTCACCGCCCAGACCCGCCAGTGCGGGCCGGACCACGCCGGCGTCAGATACGGCAGGCCGCCCTCGACCAGTTCCGCCTCGGCGCGACCCACCCAGGACAGCGGGGCGTCCGGCACCGCCACGTACTGCACGGCGTTCTCGGTCAGCCAGGCCCGGTAGCTGGCCGGCGTCAGCGGAACGCCGGTGCCGGTCGCGCCGGGCACCGTGGTGAAGAACAGCGGGTTGCGGTCGATGTCGGCCTGCCGCAGCCAGCCCCGGGCCAGCGGCACCTCGCCGAGGCGGGCCGCCTCCCAGTAGTTGCGCGTCGGCGGCACCTCCACCCGGCCGGTGAGCCGTTGCCCGGCCAGGAACGCGCGCAGCGGCGCGTGGTAGCCGGGCGCGCTTGTCGGGTCGCCGATGCCCCGCAGGTCAGCGGGGACCACCGGCGGCTGCCAGAAGCAGACGGCCGCCAACAGGACGGCCAGGCCGATCCCACCCAGCAGCCGGGGCGTCGCGCTGCCAGCCGGGGCGTCAGCGGGCCGATCGGTGTGCCGGCGGGCCAGCCGGGCCGACAGCCAGGCCGGCGGACGGGCGGCGGCGGCCAGCACCGGCAGCGCGAACATCGTCGCCAGCCGGGTCGCGTTCAACCCCACCGGCGTGTGCACCGCAGCGGCGGCCAGCACCCCGGCGGCGGCCAGCAGCGCGCCGAACCGCACCGGCCGGTAGGCCACCAGCGCCGCCACCACCAGGCTCGTCACCACCGCGCGCAGGGTGTCGGTCCGGCTGATGTTCATCCAGCCGCCGTCGCCGAAGAGGAGAGCGGTCGCGGCCAGCGGCACGGCCGCCGCGACGCCGAGCGCCAGACCGTCGGCGTACCGGCGGGCGAGCAGCAGCGCCACGCCCGCCAGGCCGACGAACAGACCGGCAACCGGGCTCGTCGCCGAGGCCAGCAGCGCGCCGGCCGCAGGCAGCGCGAGACGCCGACCCGGGGGTACGCGCCGAGTCAGCGCTACCAGTGCCGCCAGCCCGAACGCGACACCCAGGGCGTACGTCACCCGTCCCGACACCAGGTTGCCGGCCAGCGTGACCACGCCGATCAGGCTGCCCAGCAGCGGTCGGGGCACCGGGCTGCGGACCAGCAGCGCGGCCAGCGCCGTGGCCGACGCCACCAGCGCCAGCGCACCGGTCACCCGTACGCCGAGCACCGCCATCACCGGCTGCGACACGAGGCTGTAGCCAAACTGCTGCACCCCGGCGTACCAGCGCAGATCCACCGGAGTGAGACCGTGGGCGGCGAAGAAGTCAGCGCGGGCGACCTGCGCGGACAGGTCCGAGCCCATCAGCGGCAGCGCCAACCAGAGCGCGGCGAGCACGACGGAGCAACCGGCGGCCACCGCCACCACCCGACTGTGCCGCATGCCCACCTCCGTACCGCGACAACCGTACTGGCAGCATGTCCGGCGTGCCCCACCACCTCGCGCGCTGGACCGGACTGGCGGGATCGGCCTTGCTCGCCGTCGCCGCGTTCCTCGGCGGCGCCCTGCCCGACTCACCCCTGCGCAGCAACCCGGTCAGCATCTGGCAGGCGCCGAACGGGCCGCTGGTGCTCGCCGCCTGGCTGGTCGGCACCGCGCTTCTCGCGTACGCCTGGTGGTCGCTGCGCGACAGTGTGCCGTCGACCCGCTGGGCGTTGGTCACCATCGGGCTCTGGCTGCTGCCGCTGCTGATCGCGCCGCCGCTGGCCAGCCGGGACGTCTACGCGTACGCCTGCCAGGGGGCCAGCTACGCCGCCGGGATCAACCCCTACGAGCAGGGTGTCTCCGCGCTGCCCTGCCCCTGGCTGGACACCATCTCGTACATCTGGCGGGACACCCCCGCGCCGTACGGGCCGCTGTTCGTCGTGCTGTCCGGCGCGGTGGTCAAGGCCACCGGCTCGCTGACCGGCGCGATCGTGGTGTTCCGGCTGATCGCCGTGGCGGGGGTCGCGCTGATGGCGGTCAGCCTGCCGGTGCTGGCCCGACGGGTGGGCGTACCGGCCTCCCGGGCGGTCTGGCTGACCCTCGCCTGCCCGCTGGTCGCCGTGCACCTGGTCTCCGGCGCGCACAACGACGCCCTGATGGTCGGTCTGCTGGTCGCCGGGCTGGCCGTCGTCGCCTCCCGGCCCGGTCGCCCCGGTCCGCTGCTCGCCGGTGGCGCGCTGCTCGGTCTCGCCGCCGGCATCAAGGTGACGGCGCTGGTCGTGGTGCCGTTCGCCGCGCTGGCAGCGATCGTCGGCGGGTACTCGATCCGCGCGTTGATCCGCCACGGCGGTTGGGTGGTCGGCGGCGCGGTCGCCGTCGTGGTCGGGGTGACCTTCGCAGCCGGACTGGACTTCGGCTGGGTCGGCGGGCTGGCCCGGGGCGGTGACGTGATCGCCTGGACGTCACCGTCCACGGCGTTCGGGCAGACCATCGGCTACCTGGCGGTGCCCTTCGGCGGGCACGTCGACGCGCTCGCAGTCACCCGGGGGATCGGCGTCGCGGTGCTGGCGGTGCTGCTGGTGTGGCTGTGGTGGCGGGCCCGAACGCGGGAGCCGCTGTGGTACGCCGCCGTGGCGTTGACCGCCACGGTCGCCCTCGCGCCACTCTTTCACCCCTGGTACTGGGTCTGGCCCCTCGCCGTTCTGGCGGCCACCGCCCGGCGTACCGGATGGTTCGTCGTCGTCGCGCTGGTCGCGTCGTTCCTGGTGCTGCCGGACGGCACCGGACTGCCCCGGTACACCAAGACGGTCGGGGCGCCGCTGATGACGCTGTTGGTGATCGTGCTGGTCATCCGGTTGGTACGGTCGGCTCGGGCGGCCCGCCAACCGGTCGCCGCCGACTGAGGGACGGTGTGCCGGTGACCACTCCCGGCGCACCGCCGCCGATCCCCGGCCCGTCGACCGCCCGGTCTGCCCGGTACGCCGGCCTGGTCGGCGCGATCCTGCTCGCCGTCGCCGGGTATTTCGGCGGGGCGCTGCCCGACGCCCCGCTCGGCGCGACGCCGCAGTCGATTTGGCAGGCACCGGGCGGGCCGGCGACGCTGACCTGCTGGTTCGTCGGCAGCGCGCTGCTCGTCGGCGCCTGGTGGTCGTTGCGTGCCGGTGCGCCGACGGGCCGCTGGGCGTACGTCACCGCCGTGCTCTGGGTCCTGCCGCTGCTGATCGCGCCGCCCCTGGGCAGCCGGGACGTCTACTCGTACGCCTGCCAGGGCTGGACGTACGCGCACGGTGCCGACCCGTACGCCGTGGGGGTGGCCGCAGCAGGTTGCCCGTGGGTGGAGACGGTGGCGCCGATCTGGCGGGACACACCCGCACCGTACGGGCCGGTGTTCGTCCTGCTCGCCGCGCTCGCGGTGGGCGTCGGCGGCGGGCTCACGGGCACGGTCGTGGCGCTGCGGGTGATCGCGGTGGCCGGGCTGGTGCTGGCGGCGTCCTGCCTGCCTTCCCTGGCGCGGGCGGCCGGCGTGGCGACCCGACGGGCGGCCTGGTTGGCGCTGGCCGCGCCGCTGGTCGGCGTGCACCTGGTGGCCGGGGCGCACAACGACGCCGTGATGCTCGGGCTGCTGCTGTGCGGGCTGCTGGTGGTGGTCCGTCGGCCGGGCCGGGCCGTCGCCCTGCTGCTGGCCGGGGTGCTACTCGGGCTGGCGGTGACCGTGAAGGCCAGCGCCGTCGTGGTGGTGCCGTTCGCCGTGCTGGCGGGAGCGTCGGGCCGCACGGTGTTTCGGAGCGGCGTGTGGCTGGGCGGCGGCCTCGTCGCCGCGCTGCTGGTCACCTCGGCGCTGTCCGGACTCGGGTTCGGGTGGGTGGGCGGACTGACCCGCAGCGGGGACTCCGAGCAGTGGACGTCGCCGCCCACCGCCGTCGGCATGGTGGTGGACTACGCCGGTGCGCTGGCCGGGCGCGACCCGCAGGCGGTTCCGGTGGCCCGGACGGTGGCGTTGCTGCTGCTCGCGGTCCTGCTGGTGGCGCTCTGGTGGCGGACCTGGAGGGGGCTGCGAGCCTCGGGTGGACCGGTCTCGGACCGCTGCCGGGTGGCGCTGCGCGGTGCGGGCCTGGCACTTGTCGCCACGGTCGTCCTGTCCCCGGTCTTCCACCCCTGGTACGCGACCTGGCCACTGGCGCTGCTCGCGTTGACCGCAGCCCGGACGGCGTGGTTCGCGCTGCCGGCGGCGCTGGCGGCCTTCCTGGCGCTGCCCGACGGCACCAACCTGGCCCGCTTCACCAAGGCCCCCGGCGCGGTGGTCATGACCGTGTTGGTCCTGGCCCTGTTGGTCCTAGCCCTGCCGCGGGCCCTGCTGCTGCGCCGCAGCGACGTCGACACCCCTGGAAGATGGGTGCCGAGGCTGCGGCGTTAGGGCGGGCCGGGCGGGCCGGGCGGGCCGGGCGTGTCGATGCCCGGGTGCTGTCCCCGCACCCGTTGGGGTGGAGGAGGCACCTGTCGAGGCACATCCTTTGCTCTGCTTCAGCGGAGGCAACACCAGGTGCCCGATTATCGGACGTCCAGGTGTTTCCTCAGCTGAAGCAGAGCAAAGGACGACTGGGACACAGGCCGACCCTCCTCGGAGGAGGCAGCCCGGGGCACTCCGCTCGCTGGTCGCGCCGAGCGCGACCCGACCCAACCTGGCGAAGCGGGAGCGTGCCAATGCGTCTGGGCCGGCCCCGCGAATCGCGGAGCCGGCCCAGACGGTGGTGCGGTGTGACTGCTCAGCAGTCGTAGTACATGGCGAACTCGTGCGGGGTCGGGCGCAGACGCACCGGGTCGACCTCGTTGGCGCGCTTCCAGTCGACCCAGGTGGAGATCAGGTCGGGGGTGAAGACGCCGCCCTCGAGCAGGTAGTCGTGGTCGGCCTCGAGCGAGTCGAGCACGGCCGGCAGCGAGCCCGGGACCTGCTTGACGTCGCCCCACTCCTCCGGCGGGAGGTCGTAGAGGTCCTTGTCGATCGGCGTCGGCGGCTCGATCTTGCTCTTGATGCCGTCCAGGCCGGCCATCATCATGGCCGAGAAGGCCAGGTAGACGTTCGCCGACGGGTCCGGCACGCGGAACTCGACGCGCTTGGCCTTCGGGTTGCTGCCGGTCACCGGGATGCGGGTGCAGGCGGAGCGGTTGCGCTGCGAGTAGACCAGGTTGACCGGGGCCTCGTAGCCGGGGACCAGGCGACGGTACGAGTTGACCGTCGGGTTGGTGAACGCCAGCAGCGACGGCGCGTGGTGCAGCAGACCGCCGATGTACCAGCGAGCCATGTCGGACAGGCCGGCGTAGCCGGTCTCGTCGTAGAACAGCGGCTCACCGTTGAGCCAGAGGCTCTGGTGGGTGTGCATGCCGGAGCCGTTGTCACCGAAGAGCGGCTTGGGCATGAACGTGGCGGTCTTGCCGTTGGCCCAGGCCTCGTTCTTCACGATGTACTTGAAGAGCTGGAGCTGGTCACCGGCGTGCAGCAGCGTCGAGAACTTGTAGTTGATCTCGGACTGGCCGGCGGTGCCCACCTCGTGGTGCGAGCGCTCCACGGTGAAGCCGGTGTCGACCAGGCGACGCACGATCGAGTCACGCAGGTCGGCGTAGTGGTCGACCGGCGGCACCGGGAAGTAGCCGCCCTTGTAGGCGGTCTTGTAGCCGAGGTTGCCGCCCGACTCTTCGCGGCCGGTGTTCCAGGCGCCCTCGATCGAGTCGATGTAGTAGAACGACTGGTGCGCCGAGGTCTCGTGGCGGATCGAGTCGAAGATGTAGAACTCCGCCTCGGCGCCGAAGTAGGCGGTGTCGGCGATGCCGCTCGCCGCCAGGTACGCCTCGGCCTTCTTCGCGACGTTGCGCGGGTCGCGGCTGTAGGCCTCGCGGGTGAACGGGTCGTGGATGAAGAAGTTCAGCGCGAGCGTCTTCTGCGCGCGGAACGGGTCGATGAACGCGGTCGCGACGTCCGGGAGCAGGAGCATGTCCGACTCGTGGATCGCCTGGAAACCGCGGATCGACGAGCCGTCGAACGCGAGGCCGTCGGTGAAGAGGTCGTCGTTGACGGACTCGACCGGCAGGTTGAAGTGCTGCATCACACCGGGCAGGTCACAGAAACGAACGTCGACGAACTTCACGTCCTCGTTCTTGAGGTATCGCAGGAGTTCCTCGGGATTGGCGAACACACATCCTCCTGGCACGTCCACGGGGTGGCTAGGCTTCTGGCGACGCTAGGGCCGGGGAGTTGCCCGGCCATGTCTTCAGTGTTTCTGCCGTGTTACGTCCCTCGCGGAGCGTCAGGATGCTCCTGTCCGGGCGCTCAACCTGCGGGAACGGCGTACCGGCTGGGTCAGTGTAGTGACACTTGAGGTCATTGGCCCGAATCGGCACGCAGTGGTGACGGCACTCCGAGGGGCCGATCGGGTCGCGGATACCCTTGATCGCTGTGACCAACCCGCACGTCCCGGCAGCGCCGGCCAGCGACCCCACCTTCACCCCGCCGAGCCTGGGGCAGCGCTTCGGAGCGCTGATCATCGACTGGGTGCTCTGCCTGCTGGTGGCCAACATCTTCGCCGACCCGGTACGCGACGGCTGGGCGCCGGTGCTCGTGCTGATCCTGGAGTACGGCATCTTCCTCGGCCTGTTCGCGCAGACCCCGGGCATGTACATCACCAAGGTCCGCTGCGTGAACTGGCACGACGGGGGCCGGATCGGCCTGCTCCGCGCGCTGGCCCGGGGCGTGCTGCTGGCGCTCGTCGTACCTGCGCTGATCATGGACGAGCACCGCCGTGGGGTGCACGACCGCCTCGTCGACTCGGTCGTCGTCGACGCCCCCCGCGCCTGAAGCCAGGCTGCACCGAAAAGAACCGGACCCGCGGGGGTCCGGCTCCTCTGCGGTGTACGCGTCAGCGTCGCGGCTGACGGGCGCCGCCCGGCGGCCGCATGTTCTTCGGGATCGCGCCCTTGGGCATCTGCGGACGGGCGGTGAGCGCCTTGAGGCGCTTGTCCAGCGAGTTGACGTCCTTGCCGCTGAGCGCGCGGGGCAGCCGCAGCAGCGTCGTGCGCAGCTTGCGGATCGGCAGCTCGCCCTCCTGCTGGCCGATCACGTAGTCGTGCAGCGGGGCGGAGCCGATGACCTTGGCGAGTCGGCGCTTCTCCTGCCCGAGCAGACCGCGTACGCGCTGGGGGTTGCCCTCGGCCAGCAGGATCACGCCCGGCCGGCCGATCACCAGGTGGACCATGTCCATCTGGGTGGTGGAGCTGACGGCCGGGGTGACCCGCCAGTCGCCGCGCATGTTGTCCATGATCTGCGCCGCCGCCCCGGGCTGCCCCTCGGCGGCGTTCATCATCGCCGCATTGGACCGCAGGTTGAGCACGATCAGGACCGCGAGCAGGGCGAACAGGATGCCCAGCGGCAGCCAGATCCAGCTCCAGAGGATCACCGCGACCACGGTGAGCGCGAGCGGGATGAGCACCGCCGCGGCGACCAGCGGCGCGAACCACCGGTCCTGCTTGGCGGTGAACTGGAACACCATCCCGATCTGCTTCAGCCGTTGGCCGAACGAGACCTTCTCCTGGGGCTTTGCCATGCCGGAGAGTCTAGTGGTCGCCGTCGCCCGGGTTGATCCGCGTCCGGGTGCCGCCGAGCTGAGTACCTTACGTCGGCCCGGGTGCCCCGACCGGGCGGGTAAGGAGGGTGCGGCTGGGGAAGATGAGGCGTCGTGCCCATGCCGGGGCGGGGCCTTCGCGCGAAGAGTTGTCGGCAGAGGACGACGACGCGACGAAGGAGCCTGACATGTTCGGCAACGACGTGGACTTTCTGCTCTCCCTGCACCGTACGCATGCCGCTGAGCTGCGGGCCGACGCCGCGGCCGAGCGCCTGGCCCGGTCGGTGCCACGCTGCGGCGGCCGTACCTGGATGGGCCGCCGCCAGCCGGCCCGCCGCGGCGGACGACCGCCGGTGACCGCGACGGTCCCACCCGCCACTGCCGACCGGCCCGTCCCGTCGCCCATTCACGGCGGCGGGACGGGGCCGCACCCGTCGGCCGGCCCGCCGTGGCACGGGTCGGTCGGTGGGGACGGCGTGTCGTCCGGTCATGGCATGCTCGGTGCCGTGACCGTACGTGCCGCCAGTTCCGTGCTCGTCGGCCGTCAACGCGAGCTCGCGGCGCTGCACGACGCGCTGAGTCGGGCCGGCAGGGGCGAGCCGGCCACCGTGCTGGTCGGTGGCGAGGCCGGGGTGGGCAAGACCCGGCTGCTGGAGGATTTCGCGGCCGGGGCCACCGCCGCCGGCGCCCGGGTACTGGTCGGCCAGTGCCTGGAGCTGGGCGAGGCGGGTCTGCCGTTCGCCCCGTTCGCCGCGGCCCTGCGCGCGGTGCTGCGTGCCGACGGCCCGGAGGTCTTCGCCGGGTACGAGGCGGAGTTCGCCCGTCTGCTGCCGGAGCTGGGCCGGGTGCCGGCGGCGTCGATCGCGTCGAGCGCGGGACCCTTGACGGACGCCCCGCGTGGCTACCTGTTCGACCTGGTCGCGGAGCTGTTCCAGCGGCTCGCCGACGCCCGGCCGCTGCTGCTGGTGATCGAGGATCTGCACTGGGCGGACCGGTCCACCAGGGATCTGATCGGCTTCCTGGTCCGGGCCGCGCGGCCCGGCCGGCTGCTGCTGGTCTGCACCTACCGCACCGACGAGTTGCAGCGCGGGCACCCGCTGCGCCCGTTCCTCGCCGAGCTGGACCGGGCCCGTGGGGTCGAGCGGGTCGAGCTGGGCCGGCTGGACCGCGACGGCACCGGCGCGGTCCTCGCCGACCTGCTCGGCGGCGAGCCGTCGCCGCGCGCTGTCGACGACATCCACAACCGTACGCAGGGCAACCCCTTCTTCATCGAGGAGTTGGCTGTCGCCGGCGACCCGCTCGGCTGCGCGGCGCTGCCCGAGACGCTGCGCGACCTGCTGCTGGCGCGGGTGGACCGGTTGCCCGAGCCGGCCCAGCGGGTGTTGCGGATCGCCGCCGCCGGTGGCACCCGCTTCGCCCACGACCTGCTCGCCGAGGTCGCCGGGCTGCCCGAGGCCGAGTTGGAGGACGCGTTGCGCGCCGCCGTCGCGGCCCAACTGGTGGTGGCCGACCCGGACGGCGACTACGAGTTCCGGCACGCCCTGGTACGCGAGGCCGTGCACGACGAGTTGCTGCCCGGTGAGCACGCCCGGCTGCACGCGCGGTTCGCCGCCGCGATCGAGGCCCAACCCCACCTGGTCGTCGCCGGCCGCGCTCCGGCCGAGATCGCCCACCACTGGTACGCCGCGCACGACCACCCCCGCGCCCTGGTCGCCGCGCGGGTCGCGGCCTGCGCCGCCGCCGACCGGTACGCCTACGCCGAGCAGCGTCGACTGCTGGAGCGGGCGTTGGAGCTGTGGGAGCTGGTGCCGGACGCGGCCGACCTGCTCGGCATGGACCATCTGGCGTTGCTGGAGCAGACCCTGGACGCGGCGGTGACGGCCGGCGACTTCAGCCGTGCCATCACGTTGACCCGTGCCGGACTGGCCGAGGTGGACGCCGACGCCGCGCCGCTGCGCGCCGCCCGCCTGCTGGACCAGCGCGGCCGACTGATGGCCCTTCTGGGCAAGAGCGACGGCCGTCGGGAGTTGGACGAGGCGTACCGCCTGGCGGCCGGCGGCCCGTCCGGCGTCGAGCGGGTCCGGCTGCTCGCCGACATCGCCACCCACCTGGTCAAGATCGATGCGGCGCAGGCCGCCCGGGTGGCCGCCGAGGCTGCCACGGACGCCAAGGCGCTGGGCGCGGAACCGGCCCTGCTCGCGACCCGGATCGCGCTGCTCTGTCAGGGCGAACGGGACGGGGAACGAGGGCTCGCGGAACTGGATCACGCGGAGGCGGTGGCCCGGGCGTCCGGTGACGTGCCGGCCCTGGTGCTCGCCAAGGTGTTCCAGTCGGACATGCTCTGCGAGGCGGGTCGCTACGCCGAGTCGGCCGAGGCGGCCGAGGCCGGCGTGGCCGAGGCGCGACGGGTGGGGATCAGCCGCTCGACCGGGGCGTACCTGCTGTCCAACCGAGCCGAGGCGCTGATCGCGCTGGGCCGTTGGGACGAGGCGGAGACGGTCTGCGCCGAGGCGGCCCGGATCGACCTGTCCGGCGTGACCGGTCTGCACTGGCTTCAGGTGGGCGCGGGTCTGCGGCTGGCGCGGGCGCACCCGTCGGCCGATGAGATGGTCGCCCGCGCGTTGGCCTTCCTCGGCCGGCCCTACCTGTGGCCGAACCACCGACTGCCCCTGCACGAGCTGGGGATAGAGGCGGCGCTGGCCGCCGACGACACGACCGAGGCGGTACGCGCCGCACGCGTCGCGGTGGCCGATGAGAGCCTGCCGCAGCTTGCCCGCGAGGGCTGGCCGGTGTTGAGCGCTGCCGCGCGTACCGCCGCCCGGACGGGTGATCGGGAGCTGGCCGCCGCCGTGGCCGCGCTCGCGGCCGACCTGCCGGCACGGCACCCGGCCCCACGGGCGCACTGCGCCCAGGTCAGCGCCCTGCTGGCGACCGATGACGAGGCGTTGCCGGCGTGGCGGGCGGCGGTGCGGGCGTGGCGCGCCGACGGGCAGCCGTACCCGCTCGGCCGGGCGTTGTTGGCCCTTGCCGAGGCCGCGGCCGTGGCCGGCGAGCGCGACGAGGTGTCATCGGCGATCACCGAGGCCACCGAGATCGCGCGGCGGCTCGGCGCGACGCCGCTGGCCGAGACCGCCTCCACCCTCGCACGGCGGGTCGGTCTACGCGGCGCCGGCCCGGGTACCACCGGCCCCGATCTGTTGACGTCCCGGGAACGGGAGGTGCTACGGCTGGTCGCCGAGGGGCACAGCAACAGCCGCATCGCCGAGCGGCTGTTCATCTCCCCGAAGACGGCCAGCGTGCATGTCTCGCGCATCATCGCCAAGCTGGACGTGACCAACCGCGGGGAGGCCGCCGCGCTGGCCCACCGCCTCGGCCTGCTCGCCGAGCCCGCCGTCCAGGCGTGACGGTGGGCCGTGCTCAGGCGCGCGGCAGGTAGATCCGCCAGCCGTCGACGGCGACCAGGTCGAGGGCGTCCGGTCCCGCGCCGAGTCGCCCGTCGAGCCGAGCAGCCAGCGGCGAGCCGGCCGGCGCGACCCAGGCCGGCGCAGCGGCGGCCGCCACCTCGCGGCGGTACGCGGGGTAGCGGTCGAAGCCGGGGCGCAGGTCGTCGTCCACGACCGCGCAGACCACCTCCTCCGCGGTGGCGAAGGTGAGGCGGTTGCAGGTCCAGTAGCCGGCGCGCACCTGTCGTACCCCGAGGTGACGCAGCGCGGCCACCAGCTCGGCGTGCCGGGCCTCGTCGGACCGGTTCGCCGACGTCGTCCGCGCCGCCTGTGCCGTCGCGTAGGCGGCGGTGAGCAACGCGGCGGCCAGGACGACCAGCGCGATCGGCCGGGCCGCGGTTGCCCCCGGCCGGGACCGGGCCAGCGCCCAGACCGGCCAGAGCAGCGCCGGCACGGCGATGAGCAGCGTCGACAGGTACCGCGAACTCTCCGCCGGGGTCAGGCCGGAGGAACTGCTCACGGTGTACGCGACGAGGGTCGCCACCGCGGCCAGCACGAGGGCCAGCCGCACCGCACCCGTGACCCGGGGTGACACCTCGTCCGAGCCGGCCGGGGCGGGTGGGCGGCGCAGGGTCCGCCAGGCGGTGCCGGCCGCGACGACCAGCAACACCGGCAGCGCGTACGCCCACCACAGTTGCCAGGTGGCGCAGGAACCGGGGCCGCAGAACCCCATGCCCAGCGGCGGCCCGACCAGCAGCCCGCCGTGCAGCCGGTCCGTCCAGCCGGCGGAGTCGTCGGCACCGCCGGCGGCGAGCACCGCGCTCACCGGGTTGCGGCCGGTCAACAGGCTGTGCGCCAGCAGCGGGGCGGCGCCCAGCAGGACTGCCGCCCCGACGAACGCGCCGGTCCGCCCGCGCAGCTCCCGGTGGCGGAACCCGACAAGCACCGCCCCGGTCGCCACGACGTACGGCAGCACCAGCGGGTCCACCCAGAGCAGCAGGCCGGCCAGGAACCCCCAGGCGGCCCAGCGTGCGAGTCGCCATCCGGGTCGGCCGGCGGCCAGGTCGACGGCGAGCAGGGCGAGCGCTACCCCGACGGCGTTCATCTCGGGGTAGCCCCCGCCGGCGATGAGCTGGTTCTTGACGACCCGGTCGGCGCCGAGGGCGAGCAGGACGACCACCAGCAGGCCGAACCAGCGGTCCCCGGTCAGCCGCAGCGTCAGCCGCCAGGCCAGCAGCAGGAACAGCGCGTACAGCGCCAGCGTCGGCAGTCGCAGTCCGACCAGGGACGGGCCGGCGACCGCGAACACCGGCGCGGCCAGGTACGCCTCCAGGGTGCCCATGTACTGCTGGCCGTAGAACCAGACCGGGAACCCCTCGCCCCGGGCGATGTGCAGCGCGGCCAGGCCCATGGTGGCCTCGTCGCTGTTCGTCGGGGGAGTCGCGTGTGCCACCAGCCAGAGCCGGTAGCCGATGCCGGCGAGCAGGGCCAGGGCGGTCAGCCAGCCGACCAGCCCGAGGTGGGCGCCGGGCCGCGGACGCGGTCGATCCGCGCCGCGCGGCTGGTCGCGTACCCCGGCGGTCATCGCACGATCATGACACCCGGGCGCCGCACGGTCCGTGCGGCGCTGTCGGCGGGTCAGCCGGCGGTGGTCACCGTGGTGGCGGCGCGGGCGTCGAGCGCCTGCTGGTAGAGCCGGCCGGCACGGTACGACGAGCGCACCAACGGACCGCTCATCACCCCGGCGAAGCCGATCTCCTCGGCCTCCTCGCGCAGCTCCACGAACTCCTCCGGCTTGACCCAGCGGGTCACCGGGTGGTGCCGGGGGGAGGGGCGCAGGTACTGCGTGATGGTGATCAGCTCGCAGCCCGCCTCGTGCAGGTCGCGCAGCGCCTGCGAGATCTCGGCCCGCTCCTCGCCCATGCCCAGGATGAGGTTGCTCTTGGTGACCAGGCTGTCGGCGCGGGCCTGGCGGATCACGTCCAGCGAGCGGTCGTAGCGGAACGCTGGCCGGATGCGCTTGAAGATGCGCGGCACGGTCTCCACGTTGTGCGCCAGCACCTCGGGACGGGAGCCGAAGACCTCGGCCAACTGCTCGGGGACCGCGTTGAAGTCGGGAATCAGCAGCTCGACGCCGCAGCCGGGCTGCAGGGCGTGGATCTGCCGGACCGTCTCGGCGTACAGCCAGGCCCCACCGTCGGGCAGGTCGTCGCGGGCGACGCCGGTGATGGTGGCGTACCGCAGACCCATCGAGACCACCGACTCGGCGACGCGACGCGGCTCGTCGGCGTCGAATTCGGCCGGCTTGCCGGTGTCGATCTGGCAGAAGTCGCAACGCCGGGTGCACTGGTCGCCGCCGATGAGGAAGGTGGCCTCCCGGTCCTCCCAACACTCGTAGATGTTGGGGCAGCCGGCCTCCTGGCAGACGGTGTGCAGCCCCTCGCGCGACACGAGCCCGCGCAGCTGGGTGTACTCCGGGCCCATCTTGGCCTTGACCTTGATCCACGGGGGTTTGCGCTCGATCGGCGTCTCGGCGTTGCGCGCCTCGATACGCAGCAGGCGACGCCCCTCGGGGGCGGCCGTCGCGGTGCGCGCTGCCTGGCCGGTCGTCGGCGCGGAGTGCTCGATCGTCACGAAAACGAGCCTACGCCGGATGGTGGCCGTCTATGTACGTCAGGCGACCGGCGTCACGCCGCTGATGTTGTGACGCCGAACACCGGTGAGCCGAAAAATGGCGTCACACGCCGGCGGTGGGGGTGTTAGCGTCGCCGGCAACAGCGACGACGGAGCCGAGTAGCACCCCGACCCCGCCAGTGCAGAGAGCCGCCGGTGCTGAGAGGCGGTCTGGCGCCGGGGCGTGAAGACCCTCCCGAGCTGCGGGCAGAACGGCGGCGACGCCTAGTAGAGCCCGCCCGGCTGGCCCCGGTCACCAGGTGACGAACGAGGCCCCCGCTCCGGCGGGGGTGAAGGTGTGGTGGCACCGCGAGGTTCCCGCTCGCCCACACCTCCCTGGGGCTGACGCGACGCTTCGCCACCCAGGGCGGTGAAGCGTGGCGATTGACCGAGGAGCAGCACGCCATGCGACGAACCCTGTCCCACCACCTGGCCGCCCAGATCGGCTCGACCGTGCGTATCGCCGGCTGGGTGCACCGACGCCGACTGCTCAAGTCGGTGGCCTTCCTGATCGTGCGCGACGCGGCCGGCCTGGCCCAGGTGGTCGTCACCGACCCGGCCGTCCGCGCCGAGTTGGAGAGACTGACCGAGGAGACGGTCGTCGAGGTCGTCGGCACGGCCACGTCGAACACCACGGCACCCGCCGGGGTCGAGCTGACCGACCCGACGGTACGTCCACTCGGGCCGCCCGCCGTGCCGCCACCGTTCGACCTGTACCGGCCGGCGCTCACCGCGAGCCTGCCCACCCAGCTGGACAACGCACCGACCGCGCTGCGGCACCCCACCCGGTCGGCCGCGTTGCGGATCTCGGCGGCGGCGGTGGCCGGGTTCCGGGCCGCGCTCGACGCGCGCGACTTCGTGGAGATCCACACTCCG
Source organism: Micromonospora sp. NPDC005174 (assembly GCF_040608495.1). Classification (NCBI taxonomy): domain Bacteria; kingdom Bacillati; phylum Actinomycetota; class Actinomycetes; order Micromonosporales; family Micromonosporaceae; genus Micromonospora; species Micromonospora sp. NPDC005174. The sequence continues at coordinate 157,477 of NZ_JBEXIJ010000015.1, forward strand.
AAGGTGGTCAGCGCCAGCACGGAGAGCGGGGCGAACGTGTTCGCGCTGGACTGGTTCGGCCGGCCCGCGTACCTGGCCCAGTCGCCGCAGTTCTACAAGCAACTGATGGTCGGCGTCTTCGAACGTGTCTACGAGGTGGGGCCGGTCTTCCGGGCCGAACCGCACGACACCGTCCGGCACCTCGCGCAGTACACGTCGCTCGACGCGGAGCTGGGCTTCGTGACCGACCACCGGGACGTGATGCGCGTACTGCGTGACACCGTGGCGCAGATGCTGGGCACGACGGGCGAGCGGGCCGGCGGCGCGCTGGCCGCGCTCGGCGTCACGCCGCCGCAGGTGCCGGCGGAGATTCCGGCCGTGCACTTCACCGAGGCGTTGACGATCGCCGGCGCGCCCGCCGACGAGCCGGATCTCGCGCCCGCCCACGAACGGGCACTCGGCGAGTGGGCGCTGCGCGAACACGGGTCCGACTTCCTCTTCGTCACCGGCTACCCGATGGCGAAACGGCCCTTCTACACCCACCCGGACCCGGCGCAGCCCGCGTACTCGAACGGTTTCGACCTGCTCTTTCGCGGCGTGGAGCTGGTCACCGGGGGACAGCGGCTGCACCGGCACGCCGACTACCTGGCGGCGCTGGCAGCCCGGGGTGAGCCGGTCGAGCCCTACGCCGGCTACCTGGACGCGTTCCGGCACGGCATGCCGCCGCACGGCGGGTTCGCCATCGGTCTGGAACGGTTCGTGGCCCGGCTGGTCGGCGCGGCCAACGTCCGGGAGGTCACCGCGTTCCCACGGGACCTGCACCGCCTGACGCCGTGAGCGGGGGCACGGGTCGGCGTCCGGTGACGCCGGCCCGTGCGGGCTCAGACCTCGACGAGGGTGGCGAGGCGGCGCTCGACCACGGGGAGCACGTCGGCGACGGTGATCGGGCGGCCCAGTTCGGCGGTGAGCGACGTGACGCCGGCGTCGCGGATGCCGCAGGGCACGATCCGGTCGAAGTACGCCAGGTCGCAGTCGCAGTTGATCGAGAAGCCGTGCAGGGTGACGCCCCGGGCGACGCGGATGCCGATGGCGGCGACCTTGCGGGCCGGCCCCCGGTCGTCCTCGGGCACCCAGACGCCGCTGCGCCCCTCGACCCGGCCGGCGGTCAGCCCGAACTCGTCGCACACGCCGATGAGCAGGTCTTCCGTCCGGCGGACGTAGGCGACGACGTCCACCGGGTCGGGCAGCCGCAGGATCGGATAGCCGACGAGCTGACCCGGGCCGTGCCAAGTGATCTTGCCGCCACGGTCGACGTCGACGACGGGGGTGCCGTCCATGGGACGGTCCCACGGCTCGGTGCGCTTTCCGGCGGTGTAGACGCTCGGGTGCTCCAGGAGCAGCACGGTGTCGCCGCGCTCGCCGGCCACCACCGACTCGTGCAGGCGCCGCTGCTCGTCCCAGGCAGCCTGGTAGTCGAGCAGGCCGGCGCGGACGGCCGTCAGGCCGGGGGTCGTCGTCGTCACGGCATCCAGCCTAGTCCCGCGCACGGTTCGAATCCCTGGTGAGACGTCTCACCAGGGCCCACGCTGGACCACTCGGGAGGTCGTTGTCACGCCGAAGCGGGACCGCTCGCAGTGCGGCGACGACGCATGCGCCGCATGACGAGGACGAACGCCAACAGCGTCGGCGCGGCCAGTGTCAGGTACACCCAGAGCGAGGCGGCGAACGGTGACGGCCGTGGCTCCGGCCCGCCGAACGCGGCTCTTATCAGCAGGTCGCCCGGCACCATCAGGTCGGTCGACCCGACCGGCGTGGTCACCAGCACCTCGCGACGACCGTCGAGCGACAGCGCGGCGAGGGTGGCACGCCGCTCGGTGTCCTGCTCCGTGTCGCTGTCGTAGCGCACGACGGGGTCGGCACCACGCCAGCCGAGGATGCCGCTCAGCGAGGTGCCCGCCGGCAGGGCCGTTCCGACAGCTTGGCCGGTGGCCGCGTCCAGAAACTCGACTCGCCAGGTGCGCGCGGCGATCTGCTCGGACGTGCACCTGGGCCCGGCGCAGCCGTCGAAGGCGAGCAGCGCGAGCCGCCGGCCGTCGGGATGCCAGGCGGCCGGCCCGGCAAGTATCCGCCTGTCGCCCAGGTCGACCTGCCAACGAGGGGCGCCGCCGGTCGGCTCGACGACCACCAGTCGTTGGCGTTCGGCGAATCGGGCTGGCACGTCCGGCCAGCCGGTGGCCGCGATCAGATCGCCACCGGGTGACCAGGCCGCCGCGGTGTGCTGGGCGAAGGTGCCGATGTCGACCACCCGCTCGGTGCCCTGGAACGGGTCGACGACGAGCAGGTCGTCGGGCTTTTCCGGATCGTTGAGCTGCTGGTTCTCCGGCCCGTAGGTGATCACGCCGTCGTCATTGTCGCGGGTGCCCAACACCTGCCGCCCGTCCGGCGACCAGGCCAGCGGGTCCAGCCCGGCCGTCATGGGGCGGCTCTGCCGGCCGGTGGTGAGGTCGAGCAACTCGCCGGACTGTGGCCGCAGATAGTGTCGTCCGTCCGGGGAGAGCAGCCCGTGCCCTTCGCCGATGCCGATCGGGATCAGCCGGTACGCGCCGTCCCGGGCCACCACCACCCCGGTCGATTCGAAGTAGCGGGTGCGGTCGGTGAAGAACACCAGCGCCGCCGGACCGGCGGGCCGTTGCCCCACGGTGGCCTGCCACAGCCAGGGGTTGTGCACCCGGGTCGGCACCACGTTGGCTGTGGGGTCGGCGGCGGCGCTGGCCGTGGGCGTAACGCCTGGCGCGCTGAGAGCCACGAGGGCCAGCGCGCCAGCCGCCGCGACCCCGCGCCCCAGTTGGCGGCCCATCATTCCCATGGGGCCATTAGACGCGATGAAGGTCTGTGTGGCTGTCCCGTCCGCTTGCGCCGTTCCTACCGATCGGCCGGGGGAATGCGCCAGAGCCAGACGTCGTCGACCCGTTGCGGCTCGCCGAACAGGGCGGTGGCGGTACGGCGGACCGCCGCCTCGTCGACCTCGAACTTCGCGCCGTGCACCGCGTCGGCGAGGACGACCGTCTCGATCCGCCAGTGCCGCAGGTCGGAGCGGACCTCCGTCCGGGTGCCGTCGGTGATGATCGGCACCAGCCCGGTGCGGCCTGCCTGGTCCATCAGCGCGCTCAGGGTGCGGGGCACCGGACCGATCCGGCCCCGACCGTCGGGGCCGCCCGGGCCGAGGAAGAAGCCGCCGGGGATGGCGAACTCGCCCTGCCGGTGCGACAGGGCGTACGCCTGCCAGCGCTGACCGTCGGGGTAGATGTCGACGGTCAGCGGCGCCGGGGTCAACGTGTTGCCGTCGGAGACGTAGTCGCGCCAGGTGCCGGAGGTGATGAAGCGGGGGATCGGCTCCCGCTCGTCGGTCAGCAGCGGGGTGGGCAGCAGCGGCAGCAGGGCCACCGCGAACCCGATCGCCCAGGCCAGCTCCGTCGAGCGGTGCCGGGGTGGGGAGGTGCGCAACTGCTCGACGGTGTACGCCAGCAGCACCCCGATCACCGGCGCCACCACCAGGGCCAGCCGGGCGGGCAGCGCGGCGTTCACCACCGGCAACTGGCCGAGGACGTCGAACGGCATGAGCAGGTCGGTGCGCCGTCCGTCGACCTTCGCCACCGGCCCGAAGGACAGCACCGTGAAGATCACCGCGACGATGCCCAGCGCCCAGAGCGCGGCCCGGCGGCCGGGGTCGGCGCGTCGCCAGAGCGCGACGAAGCATACGACGGTGAGCACGAGCAGGGGGACGCCGAAGAACGAGTTCTCCTCGGTGGGGTTCGGCGCCAGCGCGGTGCCGAGCCCGGCCTCCCCGGCCAGCGAGCGGCGCGGGAACGCGGCGAAGGCGGCGATGTCCTCGGAGTGGATGACCGGGTCGAAGCCGGTGCCGTGGAACCGTTGCGGTCCCGCGAAGTGCAACCACAGCGGGTACGACAGCAGCACGCCGGCCACCACGGCGGTCACGCCGAGCCCGCGCAGGAAGGTGGGCAGCGCGGCGCGTGCCTCGGCACGGTGGGCGGGGTGCAGCGCCCAGACGGCGACGAACACGCCGAGCGCGAGGGCGGCGAAGAACAGCCCCTCGGCGGCGATCGAGAAGGCCACCGCGACGAGCACGCCGAGGATCACCCCGTCGCGCAGCCAGTGCCCGGGGCGGCGCAGCGCGAACAGCCGCCAGATCAGCAGCGGCACCAACCACCCTGCGGTCCAGTTCAGGTGGGCGTTGGCGTGCGAGACCATGCCGGGGGAGTAGGCGATGAAGAGGCCACCCACGCCGGCGGCAAGGCGGCTGCGCACCAGGTGCCGCGAGAGCAGCCAGTACCAGGCCAGCGCGGTGGCGAACAGGTTCAGGGTGAGGATCACGAGAAACGTCGCCGGCGGTCCGACGAGGTACGTGAGCGGGGCGAAGACCACCGCGTACACGGTGATCGAGGTGTTGACCGCGAGGTTCACGCCGTCCGGGACGTTGATCAGATAGGTGAAGAAGGGGTTCTCGCCGTGGGTGACCGCGTGCCCGCCGAAGGCCAGCAGCCACTCGAAGAGCGCCTGGTCGCTGGAGTTGACGGTGATCGTGCGGACGTTCGGGTCCCGCCACAGCCCACTGGTCACCCAGACGGCGAGCGCGAGCGCCACCAGCGCGACGATCAGGTCGGCCCGGCGGCCCCGGAGGGTACGCGGCGACGACGCTGGTGCGGGCCCGGTGGCCAGCGACGGGGAGGACGGCACGCAGCGGACGTTACCAATCGGACCTGGACGAGCCGGTCAGACCGGCGGTAGTCGTCGGTTCCCGTGCCGCGATGGCGGGGGTAGTTCGGCGTACACAACGGCTGTCGTGAATGTGTTGGTGTGCCCTATGTCGAGGCGGTGACACATCGTCGTAACGTCTCGGCAACTTGACCGTGACCCAGTTCACAGTCTGCCCCGTCAGGAGGCCACCGTGCGCCGCTCCTCGTCCACCCTCAACCGGCTGATCGGCGCGGTCGCCGGGCTCGTCCTCGCCGTGGCGGGCGCGATCACCCTCGCCACGCCCGCCCAGGCCGCCAGCCTCACCCAGGTCACCGGGTTCGGTTCCAACCCGGGCAACCTCGCCATGTACGCCTATCGGCCGGACAACCTGCCGGCCAACTCCCCGGCCGTGGTGCTGCTGCACGGGTGCGTCCAGAACGCCTCCGGCTACTTCACCAACTCGGGTTGGCAAAAGTACGCCGACCTGTGGAAGTTCACCCTGATCGTCGCCCAGCAGCCCTCCGGCAACAACGCCAACTCCTGCTTCAACTTCTTCGAGGCCGGCGACACCGCCCGAGGTCAGGGCGAGGCGCTGTCGATCAAGCAGATGGTCGACCACGCCAAGGCGAACTACGCGGTCGACGGCTCCCGGGTCTACGTCAGCGGCCTGTCGGCGGGCGGGGCGATGAGCGCGGTCATGCTGGCCACCTACCCGGACGTCTTCGCCGCCGGATCGATCATCGCGGGCATCCCGTACCGCTGCGCCACCAGCATGGTCAACGCGTTCAGCTGCATGAACCCGGGTACGGACAAGACGCCGGCGGCCTGGGGAGACCTGGTCCGTGGGGCCTACTCCGGCTACACCGGCCCGCGCCCCCGCGTCGCCATCTGGCACGGCACGTCGGACACCACTGTGACGCCGCTCAACGGCACCGAGTCCCGCGACCAGTGGACCAACGTGCGGGGGATCTCGCAGACGCCGACCAGCACGTCGTCGCTGCCGGGCAACACCAGCCTCGAGGTGTACGGCAACGACGAGGTACGCCTGTACCGGGTCTCCGGGATGGGCCACGGGACGCCTGTCGACCCGGGTTCCGGTGCGGACCAGTGCGGCACCGCCGCCGCGTACTTCCTGGACACCATCTGCTCGACGTACCGTGACGCGCTCTTCTTCGGCCTGAACAACGGCGGCACCACGCCGACCCCCACCCCGACCGCGACCCCGCCGGCGAGCCCGACCCCCACCCCCGCCCCCACCGCGACGCCGACGGCGAGCCCGACCCCGAGCACGCCGGCGACCTGCGTGACGGCGACCAACTACGCCCACGTGACGGCCGGCCGGGCGTACCAGTCCGGCGGCTACGCCTACGCGAACGGCTCGAACCAGCGCATGGGCCTCTACAACACCTTCTACACGAGCACCCTCAAGCAGACCGCCCCCAACCACTGGGTAATCGGCTGCTAACCCCCTACCGCTAACCCCCTACCGCTGACCCCCTACCGCTGACCCCCTGCCGCCGACCCCCTAGCGCTGACCCCCTACCGCTGACCCCCGTTGATCATGAAGTTATTGCCGCGACACGCCGACGAGGCGGGCAATGGCTTCATGATCAGCGCGGCGTGGTCGCGCTGGCCGGCACGGCCTCCGCGCCGTTTCAGTCCTGGAGGGCTGCCTTCAGGGCCTCGGGGAGGGTGGGGTGGTGGTAGGGGTAGCCGGCGTTCGACAGCACGCCGGGGAGCACTCGGGTACTGGTCAGGGCCTCGTGGGAGAAGCCGCCGAGCGCTACTTTGAGGGCCAGGGCGGGGATCGGGATGATCGCCGGTCGGTGCAACTGCCGGGCCAACTCGCGGGTGAAGTCGGCGTTCGTCACCGGGTTCGGGCTCACCACGTTGACCGGGCCGGCGATCTCGTCGTGGGTCAGCAGGAAGTCGACGGCGTCCAGCCAGTCCCGCATCGAGATCCACGGCAGCCACTGCCGGCCACTGCCCAGGCGCCCGGCGATGCCCAGCTTGAACGGCAGCAGCTGCGGCTTGAGCAGTCCACCGTCGCGGTGCAGGGGCAGGCCGGTGCGCAGCCGCACCACGCGTACCCCGGCGTCCTCCGCCGGCCGGGTCGCGGCCTCCCACACCCGGCAGACGTCGGCCAGGAAGCCCTCGCCGGCGGGCGCGTCCTCCTCGACCACCCGGTCGCCCGTGTTGCCGTACCAGCCGACGGCCGACGAGTTGAGCAGCGCCCGGGGTCGGTCGTCGGCCGGGAGACCGGCGATCGTCGTCGCGAGCGTGGTCGTGCTGTCCACCCGGCTGGTGCGGATCAACCGTCGGTAGTCGTCGTTCCAGCGCTTGTCGCCGACGCCCGCGCCGGCCAGGTTGATCACCGTGTCCGCCTCGGCGACCACGGTCGGGTCGAGCTGGCTGGCCGTCGGGTCCCACTGCCGCTCCCGGGGGTCGCGCGGCGCGCGGCGTACGAGCCGGGTGACCTGGTGCCCGTCGGCGGTGAGCCGGTCGCCCAGCCGGGTGCCGAGGAAGCCGGACGCGCCGGCCATGAGGATCCGCATGCCCTCATCTTCGCCGAAAACCCCACCCGTGGACGCGCCCCGGCTCCACTCCTCGCCGATCTTGCACTTTGTGTCGCCGTTATGCCGGGCATGGCCCGTTTCGCCGCGACAGTAAGTGCAAGATCGGCGAGGTCAGGGGCGTAGGTCCGGCGCGGTCAGGGGCGTAGGTCCTTGAGGAAGCGCTCCACCTCGGCGTACGCGTCGGCGGGGAGGGGGCCTTGCTCCAGGGTGGTTAGGTTCTCCTCGGCCTGGGCCACGGTGCGTAGGCCGGGGATCGGCACCGTACGCGGACTGCGGGCGAGCAGCCAGCCCAGCGCGCCCTGCGCCAGGGTTCGGCCGTCGGAGGTCAGCGCCGCCCGGACCTGCTCGACCCGCGCCGCCCACTCCGGCGTCGGACGGCCGTCGGTGTACCACCGCAACCACTCGGGTGCCCGGCCGCGGACGTCGTCCGCGCCGAGGGAGCGTGTCGAACCGGTGAGCAGCCCCATCGCCAGCGGCCCCCGGTTGAGGCTCGCCAGGTCGTGCCGGTCGCAGACGTCGAGGACCGCCGCGTTGTCGTTCAGCACCGACTCGTCGTGCTGGATGGCGGCACAGCTCCGGCCGGCCGCCGCGAACGCGTCCGCCGAGGCAGGGTCGTCGGTGCTCCAGCCGTACGCCCGGATCTTGCCCTGGTCGACGAGGCCCTCCAGGGTGTCGATCAGGTCGAGCGCGGCGGGCGCCGGCAGTTCGTTGATGTGCAGTTGGTAGAGGTCGACGTGGTCGGTGTCGAGCCGGCGCAGCGAGTCCTCCAGGCTGCGGACGGCGGCGGCCGGGCTGGCGTCGGTGCCGAGCCACCGCCGGGTGGCCTCGTCGCTGACGTTGCCGAACTTGGTGGCGATCACCGCCGCGGACCGTCGGCCCGCGAGGGCCCGGCCGAGGACGCGCTCGCTGTGCCCGGCGCCATAGTTGCTGGCCGTGTCGAACAGGGTCACCCCGAGATCGAGAGCCCGGTGGATCGTCCGGATCGACTCGTCGTCGTCGACCTCGCCCCAACCGAACGGCTGTCCGCCGTCACCCCAGAGCGGACCGCCGATCGCCCAGCATCCCATCCCGATCGCGCTCACCTCGATGCCGCTGCGTCCCAGCGTGCGTGTCGTCGTCATGCGGACCAGCCTCCAATCTGGAGTGCGCTCCAGGTCAAGGGCTGGCTAGCATCCGGGGCATGACCGGTTACGCCCCCGCCGAGGCCGCCCGGCGCAGCGGCTTCAGTCTGGACACGCTGCGGTACTACGAGAAGATCGGCCTGCTGGCCGACGTGGGTCGCACGTCGGGCGGCCGGCGGGTCTTCACCGACGACGACCTGAGCTGGCTGTTGCTGTTCCGCTGCCTGCGGGACACCGGCATGCCGATCGCCCAGATGTGCCGGTACGCGTCGCTGGCCCGCGCCGGTGAGCACACCGTCGACGAGCGGCGCGAGTTGCTGCAACTGCACGCGGCGCAGGTCGAGGAGCAGATGCGCCTGCTCCAGCGCCAGTACGACCATCTGCGGGAGAAGATCCGCTTCTACGAGCGGTTGCCGGGCGCGCCCGCTCCCGACGAGGGCCGGTGATCGCGAGCCGACCCGGCGCGGGATCCGCTCCGTTGCGCCGATGTGGGGGTCTCCCCGGCGGGCGACGCCGCCACATCGGCGACCGGGAGGCATCCCGGCTCAGTCGGCCGGCGCGGTCAGGCCGAGCAGCTGCTCGGCTGTCCCGGGCCGGCCGGCGAGCGCGTTCAACGCGCTGACCAGCCGCTTCTCCTCGTAGCGGAAGTGTGTTTCCAGCAGGGCGGCCAACCCGTCCAGCTCGGCGCGTACCTGAGCGGTCGGCAGCGGCCGGTCGTCGCCGAGCAACTCCTCGACCCGCGCGAGGATCCCCGCCACCACCTCGTGGTCGACGATCAGGTTGGCCAGGACCGGGCGTAGCTCGGGCACCTCGTCGGCGAGGACCCGGAACGCGCCCGCGTCCTCACCGGTGTGGTGGCGGCCGAGCGCGGCGCAGAAGCTCAGGCAGTGGGCCCGTAGGTCCCGCGAGGGGGTGTCGAGGTCGGCCCGGAGGCGGGTCAGTTCCGCGCGGAGCCAGAGGTGGATCTCGATCATCTGATTGCCGACGGCGGCGAGCCGGTCGGCAGGTGAATTCGTCGGGTGCACGTACATCCCATGCTGTCCCGCGCCTCCATGCCCTCGGCGGCCATCGTGCCGGGTACACCGCGACGCTGTCCGCAGTCTAGATCGACGTCGTCAGGGCGTGGTCGGCTCGTCGGGCTCCCGGACGTCGTGCCAGCGGGCACGCCACGCCGCCTCGTGCGCCTCGTGCGTCGTCCGTTCGTGGAAGACCGCGGCCCGCAACGCGTGCCGGGAGCCCGACATCGTCAGCACCTCGACGGCCACCAGCCCGACGCAGATCACGGTGGCCAGGGTGAGAACTCCCAGCGCCGGCAGGTGCAGGCCGATCGGCAGGGCCGCCGTGAGCGTCAGGATGACGCCCACGCGGGTCCAGGTGACGGTGTGCAGGGTCCGCAACTGGAACAGCATGTTGACGGCGAAGTAGGTGATCAGACCCCCGAAGAGCATCGGCACCGCCGGCCCTTCGATCTTCTCCGCGATACCGCCGGCCGGGTCGGTGATCTTGTGCAGGATCTCCTCGTTGCCGATGGAGAAGAGGATCACCCCGGCGATCATCGGCAGGTAGAGGTACGCGTACGCGTCGCGGGCCATCGCCACCCGGGGAGCGCCCTCCGCCGCGTGCAGGGCGATCCGGGCGGCCGGCCCGACGAAGTCGAAGTGCGCCCACCAGAGAGCGGCGGTGATCACGATGCCGAGCGCGGCGGCGGCCACCGCCGGCCAGGTGACAGGCTTGCCGAGCAGGTTGCCGCCCACTCCGGTGGAGATGATCGACTCGCCGAGCGCGATGATCAGGATGAGGTCGTAGCGCTCGGTCCAGTGCTCCGCGCTGGTCACCCCCCAGCCCCAGGTGCCGACGATGAAGCCGGTGGCGTACTGCACCACCACCACGGCGATCCACAGCCCGTCGCGGACCAGGGCGGCTCGGTCGGGATCGGTGATCTGCGGCGGGATCAGCGCGGCGGCCAGCAGCAGCACGATGCTCACCGCCAGCTCCGGGGCGAACCGTCGGAGCTGGCGTCGCTCCTGCGGGCTGTCCCGCACCACGTGCTGGTACAGGAACATGTGCACGGCCCGGACCACGACGTAGCTGATGGCCACCAGCATCGGGCCGGCGGCGCTGCCCTTCGGGTCGCTGAACGCCTGCGGCAGCCCCAGCGCGAACGCGAACAGCGCGACCATCGAGACGACCATCAGCGCCGGTACGTAGCCCTCGCCGAGCCGTACCCGGGTGGCGACCAGGCTGTGCACCACCCAGATCCACCAGAGCACGGCGAGCACCAGGGCGGCGTGCAGCAGTTGGCGGCCGGAGATGTTCGCGGCGGTCGCGCGGGTGATGATGAAGAAGGAGAAGACGAAGACCAGGTCGAAGAAGACCTCGAACTTGTCCACCCGGGCACCGGGCGCGATGGGGACGGCCGGTCCCAGTTGTCCACGCCCCCGGTAGCCGCCCACGGTCCCACTCTGGCAGCGTGTGGCCTGGTGGGAGGACGGAACGGGTCAGCCCGCGTCCGGTGGCCGCAGGCCGTCCATCAGCAGGTCGAGCAGCCGGTCGGCCTGGGCGCGCTCTCCGGCGGCCAGGGAGATCCCGCTGAGGCCGGCCAGGACGTCACCGGCGGCGACGTCGCCCCGGACGCTGCCCGCCGCCGCGCCCGCGCCCAGCAACCGGCCGAGCGCGGCCAGTAGCAGGTCCCGGCTCTGGGCGTACGGGTTGGCGCCGGTTGCGATGACGAGGCGCAGCGCGTCCGCCATGCCCCGCTTGGTGGCGAGGTAGTCCGTGAAACGCGACATCCACTCCCGTAGCGCCCGCTCGGGCGGCAACCGGTCCAGCAGTTGCGGCGCGGCGTCGCAGAGCCGAGCCAACTCGTTGCGGTACGCCGCCTCGACCAGCGCCTCGCGGGTGGGGAAGTGCCGGTAGAGGGTGCCGATACCCACCCCTGCCGCGCGGGCGATGGCGTCGAGCGTTACCTCCGGCCCGGGGCGGGAAAACGCCTGCACCGCGGTCTGCAGCAGCCGTTCGCGGTTGCGCAGCGCGTCCGCCCGCAGCGGGCGGGGGTTGGTCTCCGGCAACGTCTCCTCCTCGCCGGGCAGGTGCCACGGACAGGACATGGCAAGCGGAGGGAACTCCGGTTAGTCTCGACCGCAGCGGAGGATCCTCCGCTTCCATCGTACCGGCGGGCCGACCGGCCCGCCCCAGCCTGGACAAGGATGGATCATGACGACGAGCAACCCGATCACCACGTCGTTCGCCCACGACTCCACCGCGATGGACGTGATCCGGGGCGTGGACCTGGTCGGCCGGCGGGCGATCGTCACCGGCGGGTCGTCCGGCATCGGCGTGGAGACCGCCCGTGCCCTGGCCAGCGCCGGCGCGGAGGTCACCCTGGCCGTCCGCAACCCGGACGCCGGCCAGAAGGCCGCCGACGACATCACCGGCACCACCGGCAACGACCACGTCCTGGTCGCCCCGCTCGACCTCGCCGACCAGGGTTCGGTCGCCGACTTCGTCGCCAACTGGGACGGCCCACTGCACATCCTGGTCAACAACGCCGGCATCATGGCCGCGCCCCTGAGCCGCACCCCGCAGGGCTGGGAGATGCAGTTCGCCACCAACCACCTCGGGCACTTCGCGCTCGCCACCGGGCTGCGCCCGGCGCTCGCCGCCGCCGACGGGGCCCGGATCGTCTCGGTCAGCTCCGCCGCCCACCTGCGCTCGCCGGTGGTCTTCGAGGACATCCAGTACGACCGCCGCGAGTACGAGCCGTGGCAGGCGTACGGGCAGTCGAAGACGGCCAACGTGCTCTTCGCCGTGGAGGCGAGCCGCCGCTGGGCCGACGACGGCATCTTCACCAACTCGCTGATGCCCGGCGCGATCCGTACCAACCTCCAGCGCTACGTCAGCGAGGAGGAGCTGAACCGCCTGCGTTCCGGCAATGCGGCGGCGTGGAAGACCGTCGAGCAGGGCGCCGCCACGTCGGTGCTGGTGGCCGCGTCCCCGTTGCTCGACGGTGTCGGCGGACGTTACTTCGAGGACTGCCAGCAGGCCGCGCCCGCCCGGCCCGGCACGCGGACTGGCGTCGCGGACTACGCGCTGGACCCGGAGGCGGCCGAGCGGCTCTGGAAGGTCTCGACCGACCTGGTCAAGGGCTGACCCGTCACAAACGCGAAGGGCGCCCCGGTCATCTCGACCGGGGCGCCCTTTCGTGTTGCGAGGTGGATCAGGCCAGGCCCAGCTCCGACTCGAAGTTGCCGGCCTCCAGCCGCTCCTTGACCGCGCTCAGGAAGCGGGCCGCGTCGGCGCCGTCGATCAGCCGGTGGTCGTACGACATGGCCAGGTAGACCATCGACCGGACCGCGACGACCTCGCCCAGGTCCGGGTCGTTGACCACGACCGGCCGCTTGACCACGGCACCCGTGCCGAGCATCGCCGACTGCGGCTTTGGCACGATCGGGGTGTCGAAGAGCGCGCCCCGGCTGCCCGTGTTGGTGAGCGTGAAGGTCGCCCCGGCCAGCTCGTCCGGGCTGACCTTGTTGGTCCGGGTCCGCTCGGCCAGGTCGGCCACCCGCTTCGCGATGCCACCGAGGTTGAGGTCACCGGCGTTGTGGATGACCGGCACCAGCAGACCCCGCTCGGTGTCCACGGCGATGCCGAGGTGCTCCGCCGCCGGGTAGGTGATCGTGCCGCCGTCCAGATCCAACTGGGCGTTGACGATCGGGTACGTCTGCAACGCCTCGATGGCGGCGAGGGCGAAGAACGGCAGGAAGGACAGCTTGACGCCGTGCCGCTGCACGAACGAGTCCTTCGCCTGCGCCCGCAACTTCGCGACCCGGGTGACGTCCACCTCGACCACCGTGGTGAGCTGCGCCATCTCGTGCAGCGACTCCTGCATCCGGTTGGCGATCGCCTTGCGGATACGGGGGAGCTTCTCGGTGGTGCCCCGCTTGCCGCTCGGCTGCGGCTTCGCGGCCGGCTTGGCCGGGGTCGCCGCGCTGGCGGCCGGCTGTGCCGCCGGAGCCGGCGCAGTCTTGGCGGCCTTGGCCTTCTCGGCCGCGTCGAGGACGTCCTGCTTGCGGATCCGGCCACCCACACCGGTGCCGTTGAGCGCGGCCAGGTCCACGCCGTGCTCGCTGGCCAGCTTGCGCACCAGCGGCGTGACGTACCCGGCTGCCTCCTCGCCGCCGCCCTGCGCGGGGGCGGACGGGCGCTGCGGCGCGGCCGTCGGCGCGGACGGCTGGGCCGCCTGCTCGGCCTTCGCCGGTTGCGCCGAGGTCTCCGCCTCGGCGGACGGCTCGTTGTACGACATGCCCGGGGTCGGCTCCTCGACCTTGGGCGCCGGCTTCGGCTCGGCCTTGGGCGCCGGCGCGGCCTCCGCCTTGGGCTCGGGCTTCGGCTCGGGCTTGGCCTGGGCGGGGGCACCGCCGGCCACGCCGATGACCACGAGGTCGGCGCCGACCGCGGCGGTCTCGTCCTCGGCGACCTTGATCTCCAGCACGGTACCGGCGACCGGCGACGGGATCTCGGTGTCGACCTTGTCGGTGGAGACCTCCAGCAGCGCCTCGTCCACCTCGACGGTGTCGCCGACCTGCTTGAGCCAGCGGGTGACCGTACCCTCGGTGACGCTCTCGCCCAGGGCCGGCATCTTGACCGCGGTGCCCTCGCCCGACGGCGCGGCGGCCGGAGCCGGCGTCTCGGCCGGGGCCTCGTCCTGCGCCACCTCGTCGGCGGTGCCCTCGGCGGCGGCGGTCGGCTCGGCGGCCGGCTCGACCGACTCGGCCGGGGCCTGCTGCTCCTGCGGCGCGGCCTCGCCGCCGCCGGTCGACTCGCCCTCACCGGCGATGACGGCCAACTCGCTGCCGACCTCGGCGGTCTCGTCCTCGCCGACCACGATGCGGCTCAGCACGCCCGCCGCAGGCGACGGGATCTCGGTGTCGACCTTGTCGGTCGAGACCTCGAGCAGGGGCTCGTCGACCTCGACCGTGTCGCCCTCCTGCTTGAGCCAGCGCGTGACGGTGCCCTCGGTGACGCTCTCACCGAGCCGGGGCATGGTGACCGATACCGGCATGTTCTCCAGACTCCTTCATTCCCCTGGGGGATCTTCGCCCGTCGCCGGACGCCGCGATGTGGGTGATCAGGCGTGTACGTGCAGCGGCTTACCGGCGAGGGCCAGGTGCGCCTCGCCCAATGCCTCGTTCTGGGTCGGGTGGGCGTGCACGAGCTGGGCGACCTCGGCCGGGTAGGCCTCCCAGTTGTAGATGAGCTGCGCCTCACCGATCAGCTCACCCACCCGGGCGCCGATCATGTGGACACCGACGACCGGGCCGTCCTCCACCCGGACCAGCTTCACGAAGCCGGTCGTCTTGAGGATCTGGCTCTTGCCGTTGCCGCCCAGGTTGAAGTTGAAGGTCTTGACCTTGTCGGCGCCGTACTGCTCCTTGGCCTTCGCCTCGGTCAGGCCCACCGACGCCAACTCCGGGTCGCAGTAGGTGACGCGCGGGATGCCGACCTCGTCGATCACGGCCGGGGTCTGCCCGGCGATCTCCTCGGCGACGAAGATGCCCTGCTGGAAGCCGCGGTGCGCGAGCTGGAGGCCGGGCACGATGTCGCCGACCGCGTAGATGTTCGGCACGCTGGTGCGCAGCCGCTCGTCGGTCACCACGTAGCCGCGGTCCAACGTGACGCCCTGCTCCTCGTACCCGAGGTTGGCGGTGCTCGGGCCGCGACCGACGGCGACCAGCAGCAGCTCGGCCTCGACGGTCTCGCCGCCCTGAATGGTCAGCTTGACGCCGTTGTCGGTCTTCTCGACCTTCTCGAACGGCTTGCCGACCTTGAAGTTGATCTTCCGCTTACGGAACGCCCGCTCCAGCGCCTTCGACGACTCCTCGTCCTCGGCGGCGACCAGCCGGGGCAGCGCCTCGACGATCGTCACGTCCGCGCCGAAGGACTTCCACACGCTGGCGAACTCGACGCCGATCACGCCGCCACCGAGCACGATCACCGACGACGGAACCCGGTCCAGGGTCAGCGCGTGGTCGCTCGTGATGATCCGCTCACCGTCGACCTCCAGGCCGGGCAGGCTCTTCGCATACGAGCCGGAGGCCAGGACGATGTTGCGGCCGGTGTAGCGCTTACCGTCCACCTCGACGACGTTCTTGTCGACCAGCTTGCCGGTGCCCGCGACGAAGGTGATGTTCTTCGAGCCGCCCACCAGGCCCTGGAGGCCCTTGTACAGGCGGGAGATGACCCCGTCCTTGTACGAGTTGACCCCGGCCATGTCGACGCCGACCAGCTCGGCCTTCACGCCGAACTGCTCCGACTCGCGGGTCTGGTCGGCGACCTCGGCCGCGTGCAGCAGCGCCTTCGTCGGGATGCAGCCGTTGTGCAGGCAGGTGCCGCCGAGCTTGCCCTTTTCGATCAGCGCGACGGAGAGGTCGAGCTGGGCGGCGCGCAGCGCCGCCGCGTAGCCGCCGCTGCCACCTCCGAGGATGACAATGTCGAAGGTTGCGTCGTTCGGCTCGCTCACGCTCAACTCCCAGGTCGCGTCACTGCATCGGGGGTCACGGAGGGGTCAGACGGGCACACCCCACCTCGGTCATCTTGTCACCACCGGGCACGGGGTGCGTAGTGAGGTGCCCAACGACACGTCATCGACACGTACCCTTGGCACCGTTGTCGATGACGTCAGGTGGGGGAGAGGTTCGGTGGGGTTGTTCCGGCGCCGGAAGCAGGCGCGTGTGCTGAGCCACGACCGAGCGGCGGATCGTGGCGATCTGACCCATCTGGAGAACTTCATCCGGAGCCGGCGAGGCGTCGAGGCGTTCATCGAGCCCCGGACGACGGTCACCGAGACCACCGTCATCCTGATCGCCGACGACGGGGAGTGGACCCGCCGCCGGATCGACGGCCCGGACGGCGCGCGCCGCTTCGCGTACCGGATGGGCATCCCGGTGTACGACGTCCGGCTGATGGGATACCCGCAGCGGATGCGCGACTTCAACGAGCGTCGCAAGCGCCGCCCCGACCAGTACTGAAAGGAGGGGCTCCCGGTAGCCGGGAGCCCCTCTCTTCGCACGCTGTCAGCCGTTGGCCGCGACGTCCTCGACCAGCTGCACGAGGGTACGGACCGGCACGCCGGTGCCCCCCTTGGTCCAGTAGCCGGTCGGCTCGCCCGAGTGGTAGCCCGGGCCGGCGATGTCGATGTGCGCCCACGACACGTCGTCCGCCACGAACTCACGCAGGAACACGCCGCCCTGGAGCATGTGCCCGGCCCGGTCCATGCCGGCGTTGACCTGCGAGATGTCCGCCACGTCGGAGTCCATGCCCTTGCGCACGTCGTCCGGCAGCGGCATCGGCCAGGCCGGCTCGCCGACCGTGTCACCGGCCACCTTGACCCGGTCGCACAGCTCGGGCGTACCCATCACACCGGCGACCCGCTTGCCCAGCGCGATCACCTGACCGCCGGTCAGGGTGGACGTCTCGAACAGGTAGTCCGTGCCGTCGGCGCAGGCCCGGGCAATCGCGTCGGCCAGGACCATCCGGCCCTCGGCGTCGGTGTTGAGCACCTCCACCTTCTTGCCGCTGAACATGCTGATCACGTCGCCCGGCCGGTAGCTGGTGCCCGACGGCATGTTCTCGGCCATCGGCAGGTACGCGCTGACCGCCACGGCCGGCTTCAGCGCGGCGATCGCCAGCATCGCCGCGCCCACCGCCGCGGCGCCCGCCATGTCGGACTTCATCTCCCACATGCCCTGCGCCGGCTTGATCGAGATGCCGCCGGTGTCGAAGGTGATGCCCTTGCCGACCAGCGCGACCCGCTTGCCGTTGCCGGCGTCCTGCGGGGTGTAGGTGAGCTTCACCAACCGCGGCGGGGCCTCCGAACCCTGCCCGACCGCGATGATGCCGCCGTACCCGTCGGCGGCCAGCTCCGCCTCGTCCAGCACCTCGACGCCGAGGCCGGCGTTCCGGGCGGCGGCGGCCACGGCGTCGGCGAACGACGGCGGACGCAGCTCGTTCGGGGCGGTGTTCACCCAGTCCCGGCTGAGCCGGACCGCGCCGGCGACGGCCTGCGCGCGGGTGATCTCCGCCTGGGCACCCGCGTCGGCGGCGTCCGGCACGGCGATCAGCACCTCGGCCACCGGCTCCCGGCGAGTCGGCTGCGGCCGGGTCTTGTAGCCGGCGAAGCGGTAGCCGCCGAGCAGCGCGCCCTCGGCGACCGCCCGCAGCGCGGCCGGCGCGTCGGCGTCGTCGGGCAGTGGCAGGTTGAGCGCCACCTTCGGCGCGCCCGCCAGGGCTCGCACGGCCGCGCCAGCCGCGCGACGCAGCGTCTCCGGCGCCGGAGCGGCACCCGTCGGCTCCGGGCCGAGCCCGACCGCGACGACCAGCGGAGCCGTGACGGTACCCAGCGTGGCCAGCTTGATCACCTCGCCGGGGCCACCGGTCGCGCCGAGCAGCGCCAGCGTCTCGGTCAGCTTGCCGTCGAACGCCACGGCGATGCTCTCCGCACCGCTGCCGAGCAGCAGGGTGCCGGCGAGGCCGCTGGTGGCGTCCTGCTCTCCGGTCTGGCTGTGCACGCCGATCACGATCGCGTCGACGGCGAGCTCCGCCGGGTCGGTGTCGACCAGGCTCAGGGTGGTTGTGCGGGGGGATGTCACTGAAGCTACTCCGGGCGGGCCGGGCCGGTCGCGTCGTCGCGTACCAGCGGTGAAGGTCTCCGGCGGAACCTACCCGCCGGACGTCAGGGCTGTCCCGTCGATCACACCAACGGGGTCCCGCCGATGCTAACCAGCGGCGTAACCCCCGGTAAGTTGCCACCCATGACCGACGTGACCTCCGCCGCCGCCGCGACCCGGCTGCGCCGTTCCCCGCTGCACGAGCGGCACACCGCCGCCGGCGCCAAGTTCGCCCCCTTCGGGGGCTGGGAAATGCCGCTGGAGTACGCCGGCGGCGGGGTGCTCAAGGAGCACACGGCGGTGCGTACGGCGGTGGGCGTCTTCGACGTGTCGCACCTGGGCAAGGTCCGGGTGACCGGCCCCGGCGCGGCCGACTTCGTCAACTCCTGCCTCAGCAACGACCTGGGCCGGATCGGGCCCGGCCGCGCGCAGTACACGCTGTGCTGCGACGACGCCACCGGCGGTGTGGTGGACGACATCATCGCCTACCTGTACGCCGAGGACCACGTCTTCCTCATCCCGAACGCGGCGAACACCGCCGAGGTCGTACGCCGGTTGCGCGCCGCCGCACCGGAGCGGATCACGGTCACCGACGAGCACGAGGCGTACGCGGTCCTGGCCGTGCAGGGCCCCCGCTCGGGCGACCTGCTCGCCGCCCTCGCCCTGCCCACCGAGCACGGCT
The DNA here is from genome assembly GCF_040608495.1 of Micromonospora sp. NPDC005174. Classification (NCBI taxonomy): domain Bacteria; kingdom Bacillati; phylum Actinomycetota; class Actinomycetes; order Micromonosporales; family Micromonosporaceae; genus Micromonospora; species Micromonospora sp. NPDC005174. Next base: position 176,255 of record NZ_JBEXIJ010000015.1, read on the forward strand.
ACATGAGCTTCGATGCCGCCGGCCTCACCGACGGCCTCGCCGAGGTGGAGTTGACGGTCTGCCGTACCGGCTACACCGGCGAGCTGGGCTACGAGCTGGTGGTGCCGGCGGAGCACGCGGTGACCGTGTGGGACGCGCTCTTCGCCGCCGGTGCGGCGTTCGAGCTGCGCGCCTGCGGCCTGGCCGCCCGGGACACGCTGCGCACCGAGATGGGCTACCCGCTGCACGGGCAGGATCTCTCGCTGGACATCACCCCGGTGCAGGCCCGTTCCGGCTGGGCGGTCGGCTGGGACAAGTCGGCGTTCTGGGGCCGCGACGCGCTGCTCGCGGAGAAGGCCGCCGGCCCCCGTCGTACGCTGCGCGGCCTGGTGGCCGTCGACCGCGCCATCCCGCGCCCCGGCATGACCGTGCACGTGGGTGACGAGCAGGTAGGCGTGGTGACGAGCGGCACCTTCAGCCCCACGAGGAAGCAGGGCATCGCCCTGGCCCTGGTGGACACGGACGCCAACCTGACCGACGGCACCGAGGTCGAGCTCGACATCCGAGGCCGCCGAGCCCCGGTAACCCTGACAAAACCCCCCTTCGTAACCCCCTCAACCCACTAACCCCCCGCCCCCCGGCCCGGCCCCCCGCCCCCCCGCCCCCCCGCCCCCCCCCCCCCCCCCCCGCGGGGAAGGAGTAAATT
>NZ_JBEXIJ010000016.1:0-173293 GCF_040608495.1 Micromonospora sp. NPDC005174
CCCACCAAAAGCAGGCTGCCAGTCCGGGGTATAAATCATAATTGGCACTGGCTTTACAAGCACCCTGTTGAGTTCTCAAAGAACAACCACACACCGATCAGAAGCTCCACATCCGTGGAACCCCGTTTCGGGGCAACCGCTCAAACCTACTTGGTTGAACCTTCGTTGTCAACCTCGTATTTGAGGCGATCAACTTGGTTCGTCCGGACCCACGACGACGCACGCCGTATCCGGCGGTCGTTACTGTCGTGGGAAGCCGCAGACCGGCCGATCGCCGCTTCGCGGCTCTCCGCCCGGCTCCTGCCGGCCTCAAAACTCTACCCGGTCGGCTTCGCGTCCGCAACCCCGTCTCCGAGGTGTTTCGCACCGCCCGCTCCCGGCCTCGCTCGGCGTTGCCGCCACGAGCCCGGAGCCCGTTCTCAGCCGGTTTGTCCGGCCTCCCCCGTGCAGAGAGAAAGTTACGCGGACGGCCGGGAGAAGGCAAATCAGGGTTCATCACTGGTTTGACCGAGCCGATCGGCGCGGTCTCCATCGTGGTCGGCGACGCGGCGCGCGTCGGCGTGCCAGAGTGTCAGTCATGGATGAGTCCGGGCTGGATACCGCGGTGTTCGCCGAGGAAGCACTGCTCGGCGTTCTCCTGCCGTTCTGGCAGCTGGTGATCGGCGCGGTCGTACTGGTGGTCCTGGTCTTCTCGGTGGGACGGCTGGCCCGCCGCGGCAGGTCCCGGATGACCACCGCCCTGCTGGTCACCGCCGCAGTCATCGCCGGCCTTGCCACGATCGGCGTGCTCCTGGAGGGCTGAGCTCAGAGCCGACGGTTGGCGAGGCTCGGCAGCTCGGCCCGGACGACGGCGAGCCGGTCGAGGTCCAGGTCGGCCACCGCCACCCCTGGTCCGTCGGGCAGTTGGGTCAGGACCGTGCCCCACGGGTCGACCACCATGCTGCGCCCGAAGCAGGTGCGGCCCGGCTCGTGGTCACCGGTCTGACCGGCCGCCGCCACGAAGCACTGGTTCTCGATGGCCCGGGCCCGCAGGAGAACCTCCCAGTGGTCCCGCCCGGTGTGCATCATGAACGCCGCCGGCACCACCAGGAGTTGGGCGCCGCCCTCGGTGGCGAGGCGACGGTACAACTCGGGAAAGCGCAGGTCGTAGCAGATCGACAACCCGACCCGGAGACCCTCCACGCTCACCACGACGGGTTGGACACCGGGCGCGACCGTCTCGGACTCCCGGTAGGACACGCGGCCGGGGATCTCCACGTCGTACAGGTGGATTTTGCGATAGCTCGCGGCCAGGTTGCCGGCGCGGTCGAAGACCAGCGACGTGTTCCAGGTGTGCGCCGGGTCCGGGCCGGCCTCGTGGAACGACCCCGCCAGCACCCACATGCCCAGCCGCTGTGCGACGCCCGCGAAGAAGCTGCCCACCTCGCCGTCGACCGGCTCCGGGTCGGGCAGACCGTCCGCAGGGCCGAGATAGTCGACGTACTCGGGAAGGATGGCAAGGTCCGCGCCGCCGTCGGCGGCGCGTTCCAGCAGCACCTCCGCGGCGGCCAGGTTGGCCTTGCGGTCGTCTCGGGCGTTCAGCTGGCAGACGGCGACGCGCATGAGCCCAGAGTACGACCGGACGGGCCGGTGTGGACAGCGTCAGATGCTGGCCAGTACGAGAGCACCCGCCGCGAACCCGAGGCCGGCGACCTGGACCGGGCGCAGTCGTTCGCGGTCGACGGCCAGGGCGAGCAGTACCGTACTGGCGGGGTAGAGCGCGGCGATCGCCGCGACGATGCTGAGGTGGCCCCGGGCAGCGGCGGCCATGAAGAGGGCGTTGGCGGTGCTGTCGAGCAGCCCGGCGGCGGCCGCCCAGCCCAGCACCCGCCGTCCGAGCCGCAGTCGCACACCGGTGCGGGCGGCGAGGAGCAGGCCGAAGGCGATCGAGCTGGCCCGTACCGCCGCCACGGGCCACATGCCCGCGCCCTCGCTGGCCTGACCGAGCAGTGTGAAGAACACGCCGAAGAGCGCGCCGGCCGCGAGAGCGAGCCCCACCGTCCGAGCGGGAACCGTGGGTCGGCCGCCCCCCTCGCCGAGGCTGACCAGAGCGATCGCGACCACCGCGAGACCGGCGCCGGTGAGCGCCAGAGCGCCGGGGAACGTGGAGGTGAACAGGCCCGCGACGATCGGAACCACCGCTGCGGTGATCGCGGTGACCGGTGCCACCACTGCCATCATCCCGCCGGCGAGCGCCCGGTAGAGCAGGACGATCCCGCCCGCTCCCGCCACCCCCGCGAGCAACCCCCAGGCGATGTCGGTACCCGTCGGTGACCCGGGCACCACCAGCACGAGTACGACCAGCAGCGGGACGCTCAACAGTTGGGAGACCACGGTCACCGCGATCGGGTCGGCGCGCCGGGACGCCTTGCCGCCGGAGAAGTCGGCCGTGCCGAACGCGACTGCGGACAGCGCTGCGAGGAGAATGGAGAACATCCAACTGTCGTATCACAATAGTGACCGTGAAGGATAGTCTGATGACCGACGCAGGTGGCCGGGTGGGCGCGGTGACGGCCGCGGTGGCCCGGCAGGTACGCGAGCTACGCGCCGCCCGGGGCTGGTCCTTCGAGGAGTTGGCCGGTCGTTCCGGGGTGAGCAAGGGGATGCTCGTGCAGATCGAGGGCGCACGCACCAACCCCAGCGTCGGCACACTGTGCCGGGTCGCCGACGCGTTCGGTGTCAACATCGCCCGGCTGGTCGAGCCCGACGAGGAGCAGACGGTCAGGATCAGCCCCACGGCCGAGGCGCCCGTGCTGTGGCAGGGCGAGCACGGCGGCCGTGCCCGCCTACTCAGCGGGCTGGGCGAACCCGACCTCGTCGAGCTGTGGGACTGGCGGATGGAACCCGGAGACGGACACCGCTCCTCCGACCACCCCCGCGGCACCCGCGAGGTCCTGCACGTCCTCAGCGGGACCGTGATCGTCCGGGTCGACGGGCAGGACCACACCGTAAGGGCCGGTGACACGATCGAGTTCCACGCCGACCGGGAACACGGCTACCGCAACGACGCCGAGGAACCAGCTCGACTGATGATGATGACGGTCACCCCGTCGGGCGAGTGGGACCGCCGAACACGGTCACGCCGGCCGCGTCAGTGACGAACGGCCGGCGTGACGCGGGGAGGATCAGGCCGACTTCTCCTCGCGGTCCCGCCGGGCCCGACGCCCGGTGAACTCGCGCGGAACGATTGTCGGGTTGACGTTCTCCAGGACGACCTCGCGGGTGATCAGCACCCGAGCGGCGTCGGGGTTGCTCGGCACCTCGTACATCGCGGAGAGCAGGACCTCCTCGATGATGGCGCGCAGGCCTCGGGCACCCGTGCCCCGCAGCATCGCCTGGTCGGCGATGGCCTCCAGTGCCGGCTCGTCGAACTCCAGCTCGACACCGTCCAACTCGAACAGACGCTGGTACTGCCGGACCAGGGCGTTGCGCGGCTCGGTGAGGATGCGCACCAGGGCGCTGCGGTCCAGGCTGCGCACGTTGGTGATGACCGGCAGCCGGCCGACGAACTCGGGGATGAGCCCGAACTTGAGCATGTCCTCCGGCATGACCTGACTGAAGATGTCGTCGGTCGACCGCTCGGAGACCGACCGCAGCCGGGCGCCGAAGCCCGTGCCGCCCTGCCCGGTGCGGGACTCGATGATCTGGTCGAGGCCGGCGAACGCGCCACCGCAGATGAACAGCACGTTCGTGGTGTCGATCTGGATGAACTCCTGGTGCGGGTGCTTGCGACCGCCCTGGGGCGGCACGTTGGCGACCGTGCCCTCGAGCATCTTGAGCAGAGCCTGCTGCACACCCTCGCCGGAGACGTCGCGGGTGATCGACGGGTTCTCCGACTTACGGGCGATCTTGTCGACCTCGTCGATGTAGATGATGCCGGTCTCGGCGCGCTTGATGTCGTAGTCGGCGGCCTGGATCAGCTTGAGGAGGATGTTCTCCACGTCCTCGCCCACGTAGCCCGCCTCGGTCAGCGCCGTGGCGTCGGCGATGGCGAACGGGACGTTCAACATCCGGGCGAGCGTCTGCGCCAGGTGGGTCTTGCCGCACCCTGTCGGGCCGAGCAGCAGGATGTTGGACTTCGCCAGCTCGACGGCATCACTGCCGGAGCCGGGCGCGTTGGCCGCTTCGGCCTGGATCCGCTTGTAGTGGTTGTAGACCGCTACGGCGAGCGCCTTCTTGGCCTGATCCTGGCCGACGACGTAGTTGTCGAGGAACTGGCAGATCTCCATCGGCTTGGGAAGCTCTTCCCACTTCACCTCGCCGGACTCGGCCAACTCCTCTTCGATGATCTCGTTACAGAGATCGATGCACTCGTCGCAGATGTAGACCCCAGGGCCCGCGATGAGCTTTTTCACCTGCTTCTGCGACTTACCGCAGAAGGAGCATTTCAGTAGGTCGCCGCCGTCACCGATCCGTGCCACCTACGTTCTCCCTGCACTCGTCGGCCGGAGACCCGGCCCTGACCTGCGGACGCTGCGCGCCGCCCGGTTTGGTTCGCCCCACCGGCCCGACCGGCGAAGCGGTACGGACCCGACGTTACCCGCTGGCGGGGCATTCTCCGACCCCCAAAACGGGTGTGTCAGAGGTCGGCCGGGAACCAAGGCCCCGGCCAACCTCTGACCCGGTACTGACTCAGCTGGCCGCGTTGGCAGCCAGCAGACCCTTCTTGCGGCTGGTCAGAATGGTGTCCACCAGCCCGTACTCCTTGGACTCCGCGGCCGTCATGATCTTGTCGCGGTCGATGTCCTTGCGAACCTGATCGATCGGGCGGTTGCAGTGGCGGGACAGCATGTCCTCCAACTGCGTACGCATCCGCAGGATCTCCCGGGCCTGGATCTCGATGTCCGAGCCCTGCCCGTAGCCGCCCTCGGTGGCCGGCTGGTGGATGATGATCCGCGAGTTCGGCAGGGCCATCCGCTTACCCGGAGTACCCGCCGACAGCAGCACCGCCGCCGCGCTGGCGGCCTGCCCGAGGCAGACCGTCGAGATGTCCGGACGGACGTACTGCATCGTGTCGTAGATCGCCGTCATGGCCGTGAACGAGCCACCAGGCGAGTTGATGTACATGATGATGTCGCGGTCCGGGTCGGTGCCCTCCAGCGTGAGCAGCTGGGCCATCACGTCGTTGGCCGACGCGTCGTCCACCTGCACACCGAGGAAGATGATCCGGTCCTCGAAGAGCTTGTTGTACGGGTTCGACTCCTTGACCCCGTACGACGTGCGCTCGACGAACGACGGCAGAACGTAGCGGTTGTGCACGGCCGCGAACTGGGGCGGCAGGCTCAGATCGGTCATCGTCAGCTCCTCAGCTCAGGGTCCCGGCGCCATCCGGAACCTGAGCGGCCCCGATGATCACCTTGTCGATGAAGCCGTAGTCCATGGCCTCCTGGGCGGTGAACCAACGGTCCCGGTCCGAGTCGGCCTCGATCTGCGACTGGCTCTGGCCGGTGTGGTGCGCGACCCGCTCCTGGAACATCCGCTTCGTGTAGAGCATCTGCTCCGCCTGGATGGCGATGTCGGACGCCGTGCCGCCCAGACCACCGGACGGCTGGTGCATCATGATCCGGGCGTGCGGCAGCGCGTAACGCTTGCCCTTCGTGCCCGCGCAGAGCAGCAGCTGACCCATCGAGGCAGCCATGCCCATCGCCACGGTCGACACGTCGTTGTCGATGAACTGCATGGTGTCGTAGATCGCCATGCCCGAGTAGACCGAGCCACCCGGCGAGTTGATCCACAGGTTGATGTCGCGGTCCGGGTCCTCCGCGGCGAGCAGCAGCAGCTGCGCGCAGATGCGGTTGGCGACCTGGTCGGTCACCTCACTGCCCAGGAAGATGATGCGTTCCTTGAGCAACCGGTTGTAGACCGAGTCGTCGAGGTTGCCAATGGAGTCACCACCGCGCGCGTCAATCGCCCGGAGCGACTTCTTGGGGATGTGCATGTCGGTCATGGCAGCCCTTCGCTCTCCGTACCGTCTTTCCCGACACTAACCGCTGTGCGGGGCGGCAGAGTCCCGGTCGGGGCACTGTTCGCTCTCAGCGCAGTCGCGTCGGGCGCACCCGCGGCGCGGGCTTCCGGGCGTACCCGGGAACGGGTGTGGCCGCCGTGCACCGCGCAGCGGCGGACGGCGGCCGCACCCGACGATCAGTGCTCGTGGTTGTGCTCGGCCTCGTTGGCGGCGCGCAACGCGTCCAGGGTGACCGGGTTACCGGCCGCGTCCTTGATCGAGATGCGCTCCATGACTGCCGCGAGCGCCTTACCGCGCCGCACGTCACCGAAGACCGCGGCGGCGGCGCCGGAGCGCACCAGCTGGTCGTAGTACTGCTGCGGGGCCATCCCGGCGCGCTGCGCCCGGTGCACGATCTCGTGCCCGAACTCGTCGTCGGAGACCTGCACGTCCTCCGCGTCGGCCAGCGTGTCGAGCAGGAGCTGGACCTTGACGCCCTCGGTGGCCGCCTCGGTCAGCTCGGCGTCGATCTGCTCCTCGGTCTTCTCCTCGGCCGCGAGGTATTCCTCCAGGGAGGCGCCGATCCGCTCGAGCTGGTCGACCATGGCCTGCTTGCGGCTGGCGACCTCCTCGCGCACGACACCCTCCGGCGCGGGCACCTCGGCGGTCTCGACCAGCTGCGCGAGCGCCTTGTCCCGGGCGGCGTAGATCTGCTCGACCTGCTTGCCCTGGGTGACCCGGCCGCGCAGGTCGTCGCGCAGCTCGTCGATCGTGTCGAACTCGCTGGCCATCTGGGCGAACTCGTCGTTCAGCTCCGGCAGCTCCTTCTCCTTGACCGTGCGCACGGTCACCGCCACCTCGGCGTCCTGGCCGGCGAAGTCGCCGCCCACGAGCTGGGTGGTGAAGGTGGTGCTGTCGCCGGCGGCGAGACCGACGACGGCCTCGTCCAGACCCGGCAGGAGCTGCTTGCTGCCCACCTCGTGGGAGATGTTGCTCGCCTGGCCGCCCGGCACGTCCACGCCGTCGACGGTGGCGTTGAGGTCGATCTGCACGTAGTCGCCCTCGGCGGCGGCGCGCTCGACGGTCTTGAGGGTGGCGAACCGCTCGCGCAGGTTCTTGACCTGCTCGTCGATCTCGCTCTCGTCGATCTGCAGCTCGTCGACGGTCACCTCGATGGTGCTGGCGTCGGGCAGCGTGATCTCCGGGCGGACGTCGACCTCGGCGGTGAAGTTCAGCGAGTCACCGTCGTTGAACTCGGTGATCTCGACCTCGGGACGCCCCAGCGTCTTCAGGTCGTGCTCGCGTACCGCGGCCATGATGTTCTCCGGGATGGCCTCCTGGACCGCCTCGTTGAGGACGGTGCCCCGGCCCACCCGCTGGTCGATCACCGCGGTCGGCACCTTGCCCCGGCGGAAGCCCGGGACCTGGACCTGCGAACCGATCTCCCGGTACGCCTTCTTGAGGCTCGGCTCGAGCTCGACGAACGGCACCTCGATGGCGAGCCGCACGCGCGTCGGGCTCAGAGTCTCGACGGTGCTCTTCACAGGCGTACTCCTTGACGGATCTGGGTTTTGATTCTGGGCCTTCGATTGGCCCATCGAGTGTAGGCGAGCCGGCGGGTCCGGCTCGCAGCGCCCGGGGCGACCCGGACGCGAACGACAGTCGGGGTGGCGGGATTTGAACCCACGGCCCCTCGCTCCCAAAGCGAGTGCGCTACCAAGCTGCGCCACACCCCGTGGCGACGTGCAGTCTATGCCGTCGCCGCGCCCCAGGCAGTGCCGGGGCGTCCCCCACCCGGACAGATTTCCCCCAAAGCACCCATCTCCCCCACCTTTCGCGGCCCGCCGCCCGCTGGCCTTTGACCTTGGCCGTTGGCCGTTGGCCGCAAGATCCGCGCAACATCGGGGAAATTGCGGCTTCCCGGCGCGCGGATGCCACAACTTCGGTGTTGTTGTGCGGATCTTGAGGGTGCCGCGCGGCGACACGACGCCGCGGGGGCGGTGGCGCGGTCGCGCGCCCACCACCGCCATTGGGTACGCTGTCGGCGCGCCCCGTTTCGGCGGGGCCGAGCGCGGGCGTAGCTCAATGGCAGAGCTTCAGTCTTCCAAACTGACGGTGCGGGTTCGATTCCCGTCGCCCGCTCTTTCAGACCGGCGGTGCGGTTCGATCCCGCCGGCCGGCCACGAGGCGTCGTCGTTCAGTCTTCGACGCGTTCCAGGACGACCACGGGAATCTCCCGGGTGATCCGCTGCTGGTAGGCGGCGTACTCCGACCTGGCCGACACCATCAGACGCCACAGGCGCGGACGTTCCTGCACCGTGGCGGTGCGCGCCCGGGCGGTGAAGGTCTCCGTACCGACCTGCACGGTGACGTACGGGTCGGCGAGCAGGTTGAGATACCACGCGGGGTGGTGCTCCGCGCCGCGGTTCGAGGCGGCCAGCACGTAGCGGTCGCCATCGCGTTCGTACACGAGCGCGGTGCGGCGCAGTTCGCCGGTTCTTCGGCCTCGGGTCGTGAGGAGCAGGTCGTGCACGCCTGGCCGTGGTCTGCCTCCGGTCTCCTCGAAACGGCGGATGTGCGCGGCGACCCAGGTGTTCGGGCTGTCGTGGACCTCGGGCATCACACCTCCCGAACGCTCAGGGCGGACCGGTGGTGGCGGGGCGCCTGGATTTCGTCGACCAGCGCGATCGCGAAGTCCGCGTAGCTGATCCGGCTGGTCGGGTCGCCGTGCTCGGCGAGCCGGTAGTGGCCGGTCCGCGTGCCGTCGTGGTCGAAGTCGCCGGCTGGGGCCACGTACGCCCAGTCGAGATCGCAGGTCCGAAGCTCGTCGAGGCCCGCTGCGTGGCCCAGGTAGAAGGAGCGGTACCCGTCGGGGTAGCCGGGCTCGTCCATCAGGGCCCTGCCGGACGCTCCGGGCATGATCGACGCGAGGCCCACCACCACCAGGCGACGTACGCCCGCCTCGGCCAGGCCGGCGGCCAGGGCGCGGGACGACGTCGTGAAGAAGTCGCGCGGTGGCTGGGACAGGTCCACGGCGGCGCTGAGTGCGGCGTCCTGCCCGGCGGCGGCGCGCGCGACGCTCGCGGCGTCCGTCACGTCGCCCGCTGTCACGTGCGCGTCGCCCAGGTCGCCGTGGGCCGCCGGGTCACGCACCACGGCGGTGACCCGATGGCCGCGTCGACGCGCCTCGGCGGCGGCCTGCCGCCCGGCACGGCCACCCGCACCGAAGATCACGATGTTCATGGCGGACGCCTCTCACCAGGGGCCGGAGCCGGTGCGCCCGGCCGGTTCGCCGACGCTATCGCCGGGCCTGGTTACCGCTGGGATACCAGCTATCGTCAGGCCATGAGGCAACCCCTGCCCGCCGACATGTTCGACGAGCTGTGCCCCTCCTCGCTCAATCCGATCCGGTTCGGTGACAAGTGGGCGGCGCTCGTCATCCGCTGCCTGGAAGACGGGCCTCGCCGGTTCTCCGAGCTGCGCGTGCCGCTGCGCCGGGTCACACCCAAGGTCCTCACCCAGTCGCTGCGCTCCCTCGAACGGGACGGGCTGGTCGCCCGCACCGTCCACGCCGGAGCGAGCGCGCACGTCGAGTACGAGCTGACGCCGGTGGGCCGCAGCATGCTCGAACCGATCGCGGTCGCCTGCGCCTGGGTGGCGCAGCACTGGGACGAGCTGCTCGACGCCCGCGAGTCGTACGACAACGGGACAGCGACGCGGTGACCGGCGCCCGTCCCGCACGGGCACGACAGGCGCCGGTCGCCCCTGTCGCGGGTCAGCTCGTCGGCACCAGCAGGTAGGCCCGACGGGCCCGGTCGCCGCCTTCGGCACAGTCGATCGGGCAGGCGAGGCCCACGATGACGCCGTCGTCGTTGACGTCCTCGGCGGAGCGCAGCGTCACCGTCGGTGGCAGGTTCCGGACCCGCGTGTTCAGGTCGACCATCCGGCCGCCCTGCCAGAGGAACGCCCGCTCGTTGTAGAAGTCGGGGCTGCTGGTCCGGGCGATGCCGACCACCCGGCCGGCCTCGTTCACGGCGCGCGCCTCGGAGTAGTTGCCGCCGAGGGACCCGAGGTCGCGGATGGTGCCGTTGCGCCAGAGCGTCGCGTGCATCTGGCCGGCGGTGTTCTGCGAGACACCGACGACGTGGCCCCGGTCGTTGATGTCCCGGGCGTACGTGGACTCCGTGACGCCGCCCAGCGTGCCGAGATCCCTCAGTGCGCCACCGCTGTAGACGAAGGCGTGCAGGCCACCACTCGGCACGGCGGCGCCGCCCACGACCTGCCCGGACGAGTTCACGCCGTAGGCGATGCCGTCGGTGCCCCAGGGACCCGCCTGTCCGCCGAGCGTGCCCAGGTCGACGACCCTGCCGTCCCGCCAGACGACCGCCCGGGTCGGCGCGCCCTGCTTCTCGAACCGGCTGCCGACCACCACGCCGTCGGAGTTGACGTCGTTCGCCGCGCTTCCGCTGCCCGCGCCGTACCCGGTGCCGAGGTCGGTCATGACGCCGCCGTCGTACCGGAAGGCGTGCGGAGGGTCGGTGGCGTTGACGTGGGTGGCCCCGACGACGACCCCTCGCTCGTTGATGCCCGCCGCGGAACTCGCGCTGTACGTGTCGACGTAGAGGGTGCCCAGGTCGCTCATCGTCCCGTTCGTCCAGGCGAACCCGTGGAAGTTGTAGATGCCGTCGATCGTGGAGACGCCCACCACGGTACGGGCGTTGTTCAGGGCGTAACCGTCGCTGCTGGGCGGCTCACCCGTACTCGGCACGCCGAGCGTGCCGAGGTCGACGAAGGCGTACGTGGGCAGCGCCGCGGCTGCCGTGGCGACACCCGGCGCGGTCGTCAGACCGGTGGTCAGCACGATCAGGAAGGCGAGACTTCTCCGTAGTCGACTCATCGACGGTCCCCTCGTTGGCTACGCGATGGGGGAATGATGTCGGTCGACGTCGCCAGACGACCTTACGCCGCCCTTACCGATCAGTTTCCTTGACACACGTCGATCCGTGCACTGGTGTAAGGACCACACGCATCGACGTCCGTCACAGGAGGGCACATGATCGTCCGACGACGGTGGACGGCAGCCGCCACCACAGCGATCCTGATCAGCGCGGCGCTGTCCCATCCCGGCCCCGTCACGGCGGCACCCGCCGCAGTGGCCACACCGATCACCCTGGCCGCCACCGAGACCGCTCTGGTCCGCGTGCAGTTGCGCGATCAGGCCCAGCTCGACAGGTTGGTCGCCGTCGGCGCCGACCTGGCCAACCGCCCCCGGGCGCGGGACGGTCGGCTCCTCGCCGACATGGTGCTGACCGGCGCGCAGCTCGCCGACCTCACCGCTCAGGGCGCCACCGCCACCCAGATCGTGCAGCGGGCCGGCGATGGCAGCCGGCACTTCGCCGACAGCGTCCGCGCGGCGCGGGCGCGCACCGCCGCCGGACTGGGCGCCCCGGCCACCGGGCACCGGACCAGCGCGGCAGCGGCCGTCGACACCCTCCAGGTGCAGCAGGCGTACTGGTGGACCACCGGGGGCCAGACGTTCCTGCAGGCGCAGGTGGCCACCACCGCCACCGACGACCCGGACGTGGAGATCACCGTCAGCTGGCGGACCGCGGGCGGCGCGACAGGATCGTTCCCGCTCTACCGGTTCGAGGACTCGGGCGAGTATCAGTACCACTACGCGCTCCCCCAGCCGGTGCCGAGCCGGCCGGTCCAGCTGACCGCCACCTCCAGCCTCGGCGGGGTCAGTCGGGCGGTCACGCCGGCGCTCTGGCCCAACGCCGCCCCGCCGCCGCTGCCGGCCGGCTACCAGAAGGACTTCATCGACGCGTACCTGACGCCTGTCGACATCCAGGCGCGGATCAAGCGGCTCGCCCGCCAGTACCGCGACCTGGTCGACGTCATCGACCTGCCGAACAGGACCCAGGGGTACCGCCGGAACGCCGTCGCCTACCTGGGTGACCCGGCGGTCTCCGCCGTGGTGGTGGAGTCGGTCCGCTTCGGCGACCAGGGCATGAACGGCGTGCAGGTGCGCACGGTCGACCCGGGCCGGGCCAACCGACCGCTGACCGTCGGCTACCGCGACCGCGTCCTCACGGTCACGCTCGCCACCGACGCCGCCGGCACGACGGTGAGCACCACCGACGAGGTCGCGGCGGCCATCAACGCCCGGCAGGCGAACCGGTTCCGGGCCACCGTCGAGGACGGCTCGACGGGTCTGCCGATGCCGGTCGCCGGACCGTCCCGCCTCGACGACGGGCTCCAGGGCACCGAGGTGCCGGCCAAGCCGTGGACGGTGCAGGCGCTGCGCCTCGGCGTGCACCGCGACGGCTCCCGGGTCGGCGTGCTGGCGTACTCCCAGGAACACGCCCGGGAGTGGGCAACGCCGCTGGTGACGCTGGAGTTCGCCGAGCGGATGCTGGCGAATGCCCGCACCGACCCGGCCACCCGTGAGCTGCTGGAACAGGTCGACGTGTTCGTCATCCCGACGGTCAACCCGGACGGGGCGAACTACTCGTTCAACGACTACAACTTCCAGCGCAAGAACCTGGTCAACCACTGCGCCGGGCCGGCCCGGGACCCGAAGTACCGCACCTCGTGGGGCGTCGACGTCAACCGCAACTACACCGTCGGGTCGTACTTCGACGGCTATGTCGGGGCCAGCGCGAACTGCCTCTCGGGCAACTACGCGGGTACGGCCGAGCTGTCCGAGTCCGAGAGTGGCAACGTCATCGCACTGGCCAAGGCCCACCCGAACATCAGGTTCGCGATGAACGTGCACTCCTACGGCGGGTACTTCATGTGGCCGCCGGGGGCGTACCGGGCCGACGGGCGGATCACGCTGCCTCGGCCGTCGATCGACGAGTCGACGATGTTCCTCGACAGCGCCCGGCGGATCGTCGGCGCCATCGCCCAGGAGCGCGGCACGGTCACCTGGCCGTCGCAGACCGGCCCGGTCGCCGACGTGCTCTACTCCGCGGCCGGCAACTCGGCCGACCAGCTCTACTACGAGCTGGGCATCTTCGCCTGGGACTTCGAAGTCGGCAACGACCGCTGGAACCCGACCACCGGCGAGTGGGAGGGCGTCGGCTTCCAGCCGCCGTTCGACGAGGCGCACGGCGAGGCCCAGGAGTACGCGGGCGGGCTTGTGGAACTGGTACGGGTGGCCCGGGACCACGCCGCCGCCGAGGCGGCCACCGGCTGACCCACCCAAGACCACCAAGCAGCATGACGACGGTGGCCCGCTCGACAACTACGACGGGATGGTCGCCCCGGACGGCGGCGAGCCCGGCGTCGAGGACCCGGCGGCCCGCGTCACGTCTCCCCGGGCCGACGCCGAGGGGCCACGGCGGCAGCCACTGACACCCCGGAACCTTCCCGTACGCACCCGCAACGGCCGGCGACGGATGAACCGTGGCCGGCCGGGTAAGCAGCGACACTGCCTGGTGGGGAGACGACCGGGTGCACGGGCGGGCGGCGTCAGGCCGACCCGCCCGTGCACGCCTTCAGGACACGTTCGAGGTGATCCAGTTCCAGGCCGAGACGACCCACTCGGTCTGCTGGAGCCAGGCCACGCCGAGACCGACGAGGAAGACCGCGGTGGCCAGGTGGGCGCCCCGCGCGCCGCGCCGGACGCGCCCGAGCTGCCGCTCCAGCACCAGGCGGCCGACTGCCCGGGCCAGCGCGAACAGGCCGACCGCCACCAGCAGGCTCAACACGAGCACCAGCAACGGGCCGGACAGGTTGCCACCCCCGGAGAGCGCCCAGATCCCCCAGCACACGAAGGCGAACAGGCCGGCTGCCGCACTCCACTCGCCGCCGCGACGCAACTGCGCCAGGCGCCAGCTCAGCGGACGGCGCGGCGCGGGCTCGCCCGGCCAACCCGTACCGGTCGGCTCCTCGATCACGGGAAACGGTTCGGTCCGCGGAGTACGCGGTTGACCCACCGGCGCCACACCGCGGCGGAAGCCGTCCCGCTGCGCCGGCACATCGACGCCTGCCTGCGGTGGGACCTCCACGGTGCGCTCCGCCCACGGCTGCGTCTGGTCTGCCATCTCGTCCTCCCCCTGACGGGCGGCGCCACCACCGCCCGGGTCCGAGGGTAGCCAGCCGGCACATCGTCGGTCCGCCTGCGGTCGGGCGGTCAAGATCCGCACAACTACCCAGATATTGCTGCCTCCGACGCTCGGGAGGCAGCAGCATCCCTGATCTTGCGCGGATCTTGATGGTGTGGGGAGGTACGGTCGGCGGATGGGCGACCCGGACCGACGCAGGCGACGGCTGCGCCACCACTCCGACTCCGACGCGACGGCGCGAAGTGCCGACGGCTCGGCGGTCAGCACCGCCGACGTCCACGACGGCGGGGATTCGCCGCCGCCGCCGCGACGTCGAGGGGCCGGCGGCGACGACCGCGACGGCGAGCGAGGCCTACGCGGACTGGTCGGCTCCGGCTCGTCCCAGGTGGGGCTGAGCGCGGCGCTGCGGGCCCGTGACGCCGCCCGGCCGAGCGACGACGACCTCGCCGAGGCCGAGGCAAGGGTGGTGGTCGTCCGTCGCAACTGGGTACCCCGCGAGGACCTGCCCCGCCCGCCGCGCTGACGGCGAGCGGACCAAGGATGAGCGGACCAGCAGCGAGCGGGCCGCCGGCACGGTCAGGGCAGGTCGGGCAGCTCCCGGGTCAGCTCGTACTCGGCGACCTGGATGATCCGGCGGGCATGCCGCTCGTTTCCGGAGAACGGCGTGTTCAGGAACGCCTCGACGATGCCCGTGGCTTCGTCTAACGTGTGCTGACGGGCGCCCACCGCCACGACGTTCGCGTCGTTGTGCTGGCGCGCGAGCTGAGCCGTCTCGACGCTCCAGGCCAGAGCAGCACGGACCCCGGCGACCTTGTTCGCGGCGATCTGCTCGCCGTTGCCGGACCCGCCGATGACCACCCCGAGCGAGGTCTCGTCGGCGACCACCCGGTCACCGGTGTGCAGGCAGAACGTCGGGTAGTCGTCGTCCGGGTCGTAGCTGTGCGGGCCGACGTCGACCACGTCGTACCCCTGCTTGGCCAGGTGGTTGGCCAGGTGCACCTTCAACTCGAAACCGGCGTGGTCGGATCCCAGGTAGACGCGCATACCGCGCAGTCTGTCAGGCCGCGCTCTCCGATGCCGCAGGGGCGGCATCGGAGAGGCGGGTTCGTCACACGGTCGGGCGGGTGCGCGGTCAGCGCGGCAGCTCGGCGACCACCAGGCCGCCGCGCGCCTTCGGGGTGAACCAGGTGCTCTTGCGGGGCATCTTCTCCCGTGCCAGGTTCACCGCGACGAAGTCCGCCACGGTCACCGGCGCGATGAGGATGGCCAGCTCGGCACGCCCGGCGTCGACCTCGGCGGTCAGCCAGCTCGCCGGGTAGTCCCCACCCACGTACGTGATCCGCTTGTCGCCCGGGTCCAGACCCAGGGCGTCGCGCAACAGCAGCCGCTCGACCAGGGCGTGGTCCAGGTTCTCCAGGCGGGCGTCGGCGGTGGCGGGCAGGCGCACCGCGTACCCCTGGTCGGCCAACCGCAGGTGGACGGTGCCGCCGGCCGTCGGGACCTCGACCGGGCCGTCGATCGGCTCGACCTCGGCCCCCGCCGCGCGCAACCGGTCGAGCAGCTCGGCCGGCGTGGTGGTCAGCTCGCTGACCAGCCGGTTGTACGGCTGGATGGCCACCGACGCGGGGGTCGTCACCACGGCCAGGAAGCGCGACAACCCGCCGGTCTGGGCGGCCAGGCTGCGGTGGTTGCCGTCGGCGACGACCAGCTCGCCGCCACCCGCCAGCGCGGTCAGCGCGTCCTGCTCGGCGCCCGGACCGAGCAGCCAGATGGCGTGGGTGCGGCCCGCCTGGTCGGTGTCGGTCGCGGCGGGCGCCCCGGCCGCGTCGGTCGCCGCCGCGAGCGCGGCGTGCAGCTCGTCGCCACTTCCGGTCTGCAACAGGAGTACGGGGGAGAGCAGGTGGCCCAGCGCCTCGGCCAGTGCGACGCGCTCACGCACCTTGGCGATGAACACGTCCTCGTTGCGGATGACGAGGCCCGGCTCGTCGGCGCTGGTGGAGATCTGGTCGGTGTCCACCAGCGCGAACAGTCCGTACGCCGTCTCCTCGCCCGGGGCGCTGATCCGGTACAGCACGACCACCTGCTCGGCGGGGGTGTAGCTGCCGTCGGCCTTGGCCTCGGCGAGTCGGGCCACCGAGGCCGGCAGCGCGTCGAGGAACGACGTCCCCAGGCTGTCCGGTGCACGATGCGGCATCTCGATGCCGAGGGCACTGTGCGGGTTCGCCTCGATGATCGCGGTGATCTCCGCGTCGTCGGCGAACTCGTCGTAGTTCTGCGCGCCGGTGCCGCCAGTGGTGATCCAGGCCCGGGCGATCGGATGTACGACCGTCATGCCCAGTGACGCTACCGGCGGCGACGTCACGGACGACGGGGACCCGCGCGGCGTCCACCAGATGAAAGTGCCGGGACGTCGACGTGTGGTCAGCCGGCGCGGCCGGACGCGCCGTTGTGCCGGCGGTGTCGACCGGCGACGACCGGTCCGGCGTTGCCGCGCCGGCCGTTCCCGACGGGACCGGCGATCGTGTTGCGGCGGGGTGTGGCGGGCGGCCCCGGCACGGGACGCTCCGGCGGCGGCGCCGGGACGGGCCGCGGGTTCAGCGGCGGGGTCGGCACGGGACGCGGCGCGGTCGGCGCCGGCGGGGGCGGGGCGGGCTCGGCCGGCGCGGCGGCCGACACCCCGACCAGCTCCGGAGCCGCCGCGACAGGAGCGGGCGTCACCGGCGCGGGTGCGGGTGTCACCGGCGTGACCCGCGCGGGTGTCAGGCGCGAGGTCACCGGCACCCGGGCCACGCCGACCACGATGGGCGGCGCGAGCAGATCCGCCACGTCGGCCGGAAGGTCGGGTCGGATTGTCGGCCAGCGGGAGCCGTCGACCGACCAGTACGCCGCGCCGGGAGTCTCGATCACCCCCTGTCGGGTCAACTGATCGTCACCGGACGCACGGTGCTTGGCCATCGGGACTGCCTCCACGAGCTGCGGTGTGCGGCCCTGCGGGTCGCTGCGGCGGACACCGAGGGAAACGACGCCGCCCGCCCACCGGTGACGCCACGACCGCGAGGCGTACCCGCCACCGGCGCGCCGCGCCCCCGCCCGGTCCCACGAACGAGTGGCCGGACGGGGGCGCGTGTGCCGGGACTCAGTCGAAGATCGGGTCCTGCTCACGGGTGCGCTTGAGCTCGTAGAACCCGGGGATGCCGGCGACCAGCAGCACCCCGTCCCACAGGCGGCCGGCCGCCTCGCCCTTGGGTGCGGGCGTGATCACCGGGCCGAAGAAGGCGACAGGCGCGCCGTCCGGACCGGGCGCGTGGATCACCGGAGTGCCCACGTCCTGGCCGACCGGCCGCATGCCGGCCTCGTGGCTGGCGCGCAGCGCCTCGTCGTACTCGGTGCTGTCGGCGGCGGCGGCCAGCGCCGGGTCGAGACCGGCCTCGGTCAACGCGGCCACGTACAGCTCCGGGCCACGCTCCTGCTTGGCGAGGTGGATCCGGGTGCCGAGCGCCGTGTAGAGCTTGCGCAGGACCTCGTTGCCGTACCGCTGCTCGGCGGCGATGCAGATCCGCACCGGGCCCCAGGCGGTGCTCAGGAATTTCTTGTAGTCCTCGGACAGGTGGTCCCGGCCGTCGTTGAGCACGGCCAGGCTCATCACGTGGAAGCGGATGTCCACGTCCCGGATCTGCTCGACCTCGAGCAGCCAACGGGACGTGATCCACGCCCACGGACAGGCCGGGTCGAACCACATGTCTGCGGTGACACGTTCGGACACGGTGCGGTCCCTTCGCGACAGGAGCGGCGCCGGAGATCCGGCGTCTCACGAGAATCCTCTCTCCGTGCCTCGCCGACCGGCACCCGAAGGAGAGCGTGACCTCGACCACCGATGGCTGGCCTTACGTGGAAGACTCGGACCGGGCCGGACGTCACGAGCGGTCGGCAGACGGGCGCCGCCGGGCGTACGGCGAGACGTGGGATGGAGACGAACAGTGCCGGGAGTGCGTAACCTGACGCAGGTCGAGGCGACGGAGCGGGCACGCCTGCTCGAGGTGACCGGGTACGACATCAGTCTGGATCTGTCGACCGCCGTGCTGGCGGCCGACGGCCGCACCTTCCGGTCGACGACCGAGGTCCGGTTCCGCTGCGGCGAAGCGGGGGCGAGCACGTTCATCGAGGTGGCCGCCGAGTCGGTGCGGTCCGCCACGTTGAACGGCGACTCGGTGGACCTGTCCGACTGGTCGGCCGAGAAGGGCCTGACCCTGTCCGGGCTGGCCAGCGAGAACACCCTGGTCGTCGACGCGGACTTCGCCTTCTCCAACAGCGGGCAGGGTTTGCACCGCACTGTCGACCCGGTCGACGGCGAGACGTACCTCTACAGCCAGTTCGAGACGGCCGACGCGCAGCGGGTGTTCGCCTGCTTCGACCAGCCCGACCTCAAGAGCGTCTACACCTGGCACGCGACGGTGCCCGCGCACTGGCGGGTCGTGTCCAACATGCCGGTGGAGCGCGAGGAGCCGGCCGGCGAGGACCTCAAGACGATCCACTTCACCGAGTCGCCCCGGATGAGCACGTACATCACCGCGCTGTGCGCCGGCCCGTACCACGAGGTGCGCGACACCCACGACGGCATCGACCTGGGCGTGTTCTGCCGGGCGTCCATGTCGCGCTACCTGGACTCCGACGACCTGTTCCTGATCACCAAGCAGGGCTTCGACTTCTTCCACGAGAAGTTCGGGGTGCGGTACCCGCTGCCGAAGTACGACCAGCTCTGGGTGCCCGACTTCAACGCCGGCGCGATGGAGAACTTCGGCTGCGTGACGCACGCCGAGTCGCACTACCTGTACCGCTCGCAGGTCACCGACTACGAGTACGAGCAGCGGGCCAACACGATCCTGCACGAGCTGGCGCACATGTGGTTCGGTGACCTGGTCACCATGCGCTGGTGGAACGACCTGTGGCTGAACGAGTCGTTCGCCGAGTGGGCCAGCCACTGGTGCAACACCAACGCCACCCGGTTCACCGAGGCGTGGACGACGTTCCTGTCGATCCGCAAGAACTGGGGCTACCGGCAGGACCAGCTCTCCTCCACCCACCCGGTCTACACCGAGATGCCGGACATGGAGGCCGTCGAGGTCAACTTCGACGGCATCACCTACGCCAAGGGCGCGAGCGTGCTCAAGCAGCTCGTCGCGTACGTGGGTGAGGAGCCGTTCGTGGCCGGGCTGCGGGCGTACTTCGGCAAGCACGCGTGGGGCAACGCCACCTTCGACGACCTGCTCACCGAGCTGGAGGCCGCTTCGGGCCGGGAGCTGCGCAAGTTCGCGGCACAGTGGCTGGAGACCGCGCAGGTCAACACGCTGCGTCCGGAGGTGACGATCGCCGCCGACGGCACGTACGAGCAGGTGATCGTCCGGCAGGAGGCGCCGACGGCGTACCCGACGCTGCGCACGCACCGGATCGGCGTGGGCCTGTACGACCTGGCCGACGGCCAGTTGGTCCGCCGCGAGCGGTACGAGGTGGACGTGACCGGCGAGCGGACCGACCTCGCCGAGCTGCGTGGCGTCCGGGCGGCGGACGTGTTGCTGCTCAACGACGACGACCTGAGCTACACCAAGCTGCGCCTCGACGACCGGTCGATGGCGACCGTGGTGCAGCACATCGGCGGCTTCGACTCGTCGCTGGCCCGCGCGCTGTGCTGGACGGCCGCGTGGGACATGACCCGCGACGCCGAGCTGGCGACGCGCGACTACGTGGCGCTGGTGCTGGCCGGGCTGCCCGCCGAGACCGACATCAACCTGGTCACCGCCACCCTGCGCCAGGCCACCACCGCGCTCACTCTCTACGCCGACCCGGCGTGGGCGGCCACCGGCTGGGCGGGGCTGGCCCGTGCGGCGAAGGACGCGCTCGCCGCCGCCGAGCCGGGCAGCGGCTTCCAGCTCGCCTGGGCCCGGGCGTTCACCTCGGCCGCCCGTTCCGACGAGGACCTGGCCACGTTGCGCGGCTGGCTGGACGGCACCGGCGCTCCGGAGGGGCTGACCGTGGACACCGAGCTGCGCTGGACGGTGCTCGGCGCGCTGGTGGCCAACGGCGCGGCCGGCGCGGCAGAGGTCGAGGCGGAGCTGGCCGGCGACCGGACGGCCAGCGGCGAGCGGGAGGCCGCGTACGCGCACGCGCTGGTGCCGACGGCGGAGAACAAGGCCGCCGTGTGGGCGCTGCTGACCGGCCCGGACGCGCTGCCGAACTGGCGGCACCGGGCGCTGTTGCAGGGCCTGGCCCACCCGGCGCAGGTGGAGCTGGTCGCCCCGTACCGGGAGCGGTACTTCGCGGCGGTCGGCCAGGTGTGGGCCACCCGGGACAGCGAGCCGGCGCAGGAGTTCGCCCAGCTGGCGTACCCGACGTACCTGGTGGACGACGACACGGTGGCGGCCACCGACGCGTGGCTGGCCGAGGACGGCAACCCGAGTCCGCTGCGTCGCCTGGTCGCCGAGGGCCGCGACGGCGTGGCGCGGGCGATCAAGGCCCGCGCCAAGGACGCCCAGCAGAGCTGACACCAGGAGTACGCGGCCCGGGCCGGCGTGGGTGGGAACCGACGCTGGCCGCGCTGAGACAGAAAGGCCCTGACACGTCGAAGCCCGACCTGCCGTGCGGCGGGTCGGGCTTCTTCGACGTACGAGGAGGGGCTCAGCCCTTGCCGGCGTGGCTGGCGAGCTGGTCGAGGCCGTTGATGATGCCGCCGGCCAGGTCGCCACCGCTGAACGCGCCGACCATGGAGAGCGCGGCCAGCTTGGCGTACGTGTCGGGGATGCGCTTGCGGGCGTGCCGCCCGGTGACGATCTCCAACTGGCGCTGGTTGGGCGACACGGCGATCAGCACCGACTTGTCCGGGTCGGCGAGCTGGCGGTGCAGCCGCTGGGCGTGCTCACGGATCGGCTCGTCGAGGCCGCCGACGAACACCGAGAAGACCAGCCCGGTGCCCTGGTCGGCCAGGCGCAGGGCCTCGTCGATGCGCAGCAGTTGGCGGGTCGAGAACGGCCCGTCCAGCACCTCGGGCGGATTTTCCGTCCCGGCCTGCTTCTCACCAACGGTCACTTGCGCCTCCGGTTCCACCGGCCGGCGCCTCGACGCTGGCCTGCTCTAGCTTGTGGCTGGTCAGCGCGGGCGCCTGAGCGCCCGCCGTCAGCGCGGTGCCGGCCGAGTCGGCCAGCTGCTCCGGGCGGCCCAGGAACCAGACCGGAGTGAACTCGAAGGGTCGGCCCGGCCGGTAGCGCTTGGTGCCACCACCACCGCCGTTGGCACCCCCACGGCTGCCGGCGTACGTCAGGCCGGCGATCACCAGCACTGCCGCCAACGGGATGCCGACGAAGACCAGCACCGTCTCGGTAACAGACAATCCCAACGCCCCCAGGCGGAAGAAGGACCTCGAACAAGCGGGTCGGATGGACGATCATGATGGCGACCGGCCAACTCCGTCGCCATTCACGTTAGCGGAGTCGACGGCTCGCCAGATTGCGGGGTGCCGATCCCATCCGTCACTGGCGTGCTCCAGTTGCGCAGCGGTAGCGATGAGCCGCGCGTCGTCGCCGTACCGGGCGCTGAGCAGCACCCCGACGGGCAGCCCGTCGGTGGTCGTGGTGGCCAGCGGCAGGGAGACCGAGGGGTCGCCCGTGACGTTGAAGATGGCGCTGTAGGGCGAGAATCGGCGCTGCCGGTCGAAATCGGCCGCCGGGTCGCCGTCGGCGGTGAACCAGCCGACGGGCGCCTGTGGCGCGGCCAGGGTGGGGCAGAGCAGGAGATCGCAGCCGGCGGTGCGGGCCGCGCCGAGACGTACCTGCGCCTGAAGCTCGCCGAGGGTCGCGGACAGCGCCCCGGCGGACACCTCGGCGCCCCGGGCGCGCAGCAGTCGGGTCAGCGGCAACAGCTCCGGCTCGCGGTGCGCCGGCACCGGGGCGAGCGCCAGGACGTACCAGATGATCTCGAACAGCGGCCACGCCGCCGGCGTGAGTGGCGGCGGTACCTCGACCACCTCGTGGCCGAGGGCGGTGAGCAGTGCGGCGGCGGTGTCGACGGCGGCCACACAGTCGGGGTGCACCGGCTCGTCGGCGAGCATCGGCGTGGTGAACCGGCCGATCCGCACGCGGCCCGGATCGGCCCGGCGCGCGGCGGCCAGGTATCCCCCGGGCGGCGCGGGCGGGGGCAGGTAGGGCTCGCCGGGCACCGGGACGGCCATGACGTCGAGCAGCGCGGCGACGTCAGCCATCGTCCGCCCGAGCGGCCCGCTGGTGGGCAGGCCGAACGCACCGGAGCCGAGCGGCCCGCCGGAGACCAGGCCGCGACTGGGCTTGTAGCCGATCAGGCCGCAGAGCGACGCCGGGATGCGCAGCGAGCCGCCGCCGTCGGACCCCTGGGCGACCGGGACCAGGCCGGCCGCGACCGCAGCCGCCGCGCCGCCGCTGGAACCACCGGCGGTGTACGCCAACTGCCACGGATTGCGGGCCGGCGGCGCGACGCGGCCCTCCGAGTAGAGCGAGCAGCCCAGCTCCGAGGTGGTCGTCTTGCCGAGGCTGACGAGGCCGGCGGCCTTGATGAACCGGACCACGTCGGCGTCGACGGGCGGGACGAAGTCGGCGAAGGCGGCCGAGCCGAAGGTGGTGCGTACCCCGGCGGTGAGGGTGAGGTCCTTGATGGCGGTCGGTACGCCGTGCAGCGGGCCGCGCCCCTGCGCCGGCGCGGCGTCGGCGGCGCGGGCGGCGGCATGGGCCAACTCGGGTGTGACGGTGACGAACGCGCCCACGGTGTCGCCGAGCGCCGCGACCCGGCGCAGGTGATGCTCGACCAGCTCGACGCTGGACACCTCGCCGCGGGCGATCGCGGCGGCCTGCTCCAACGCGGTCAGGTCGTGCGGCTCGGCCATGTCCTCATCCTGCCCGCTGGGAGCGGCCGTCAGCGGGCCGACACGGCGTGGGCCTCGGCGGCAGCTCCGGAATCCGATCGACATCCCGCCCGGTCCGCCCGCTGGGTCGGGCCCGCCGGGTCGGGCCCGCTGGGTCGGGCTGCGCCGCCGACCGCCGCACCCTTCCTGTCGGTCCTTTGCTCTGCTTCAACAGAGGCAACAGCAGATGTCCGATTACCGGACACGCGGTGTTGCGTGGGGTGAAGCAGAGCAAAGGAAGCAGAACAGGTGCACGCCCCGCCGCCGACCGAACGCAGGGACGCCGCCCCGGCGACCACCCGCCAGGACGCCGCGCCGCCGACCGCCCGCCGGGACGCTGCGCCGGCGACCGAACGCAGGGACGCCACCCCGGCGACCGCCCGCAGGGACAGGCCCGAGTCGCGTCAGCGCCGCCCGTGCAGGAAGCGCAGGGCGTTGGTGGATCGCAGCTTGACGCGCTGGGCGTCGGTGAGGAAGTCGGCCGCGTCGACCACCGCGCCGACGGGCCGCTCCCCCAGCGGGTACGGGTAGTCGCTGCCGACCAGCACCCGATCCTCCCCCAGCGTGTCGACAAGGAGCCGCAGCGCCGGCGGCGTGAAGACCACGGAGTCGACGCTGAACCGGTCGACGTAACTGCTGGGCGGCGCGACGGACGCCCCACGGACCAGGTCACCCCGGCGGTGCCAGGCGTTGTCGGCGCGACCGAGCCAGAACGGAAAGCTGCCCCCTCCGTGCGCGAAGCAGATCCGCAGCGTGTCGGGCACGCGGTCGAAGACACCGCCCAGGATCATCGCCAGCACCGACAGGTGCGTCTCGGCGGGCATGCCGGTGAGCCAGCGGGCCATCCAGCGGTCCAGGCGTGGGCCGCCCGGCATGTCCCACGGGTGGACGAAGACAGGTGCGCCCACCTCGGCACAGTGCTGGAGGAAGGTCACCACGCCGGCGTCGTCCAGGTCCCGGTCGCCGACGTGGTTGCCGATCTCCACGCCTACGTGCCCGGCGGCGAGACTGCGATCCAGTTCGGCGCAAGCGGCGTCCGGGTCCTGCAGGGGCACCTGACAGAACGGCACCAGCCGGTCGCCACCGGCCGCGGTGACCTCCAGGGTCAGGTCGTTGAAGATCCGGGCGACCTTGACCGCCTGCTCGGCCGGGCGGTCGTAGCTGAAGAAGACCGGCGTCGGCGACACCACCTGCACGGCCACGCCGTCGGCGTCCATGTCGGCCAGGCGGCGGGACGCGTCCCAACACTCCGCGCCGACCGGGCGGAACTCCGTCTCCCCCACCATGATCATGGCGGCGCGCTCGGAGTCCATCCGCAACCACGGCCAACCGGACCCACCGCACGCCGCGCCGAGGTCCGGCCACCCCTTCGGTACGACGTGTGTGTGCACGTCGACCACACCAGCGGGCATCAGCCCTTGCCCGGGTGCAGGGTGCCGCAGTTGGCGCAGGTACGGGCCGACTCGTCGGCGTAGAACGCCTGGAACACCGGTGGCAGGTCGGCCGCGATGTCGCGGACCTGCAACTCCACCTCGTGCACCTTGTGGCCGCACTCCGGGCAGTACCACTGGAACGTCTCCAGCGTGCCCTCCTCGCGGACCCGCTCGACGACCACACCGATCGAGCCGGCCTCGGGCCGCTGCGGCGAGTGCGGGGTGTTGCGCGGCAGCATCCACATCTGACCCTCGCGCACGTGCACCGTAAGCGGCCCCTCCGGGGTCATCAGGTTGATGTGCATGTTGCCCTTGACCTGGTAGAAGAACTCCTCGTACGGGTCCACGTGGAAGTCGGTGCGCTGGTTGGGGCCACCCACCACCATGACGATGAAGTCGTCCCCGCCCGGGAACATCTCCTTGTTGCCCACGGGTGGCTTCAGCAGGTGCTGGTTGTCGGCGATCCAGCCCGGAAAGCTGAACGGCTCGGCGATCTCACTCACGACTGACCTCCCGAGGGAAGAAGGGCCACGGCCTGAATCTCGATGAGCAGGTGCGGGTGCGGCAACTGGTGCACCGCCACCGTCGTGCGGGTCGGCCCGGAGGCGTCGAAGAACTCCGCCCACACCTCGTTGTAACCGCCGAAGTCGTTCATGTTGACCAGGTACGACGTCACCTGGACGAGGTCGGTGAGGTCCGCGCCGACCGAGCGCAGCAGATCCCGCACGTTCTGGATGACCGCCCGCGTCTGCGCCCGGATGTCCAGGTTGGTGGTGCCGAACTCGTCGACCTCGACACCGGCGAAGCTGTTGTCCGGGCGCCGGGACGACGTACCGGAGACGAAGACGAACCCGCCCGCCACCTTGACGTGCGGGAAGGCCCCGCGCGGCGTGGCCTTGCCGGCGACCACCCGGGCGGTCACGACGAGGCCCGCAGCGACGCCGTGCCGAGCTTCTCGACGACCGCGCGGACATGCGCGCCGGGGCGCAGCGGGACGGCAGCGGTGGCCGCGCCGGCCAGGAACACCCAACCGGACTCCAGGCGCACTCCGTGCCGGCCGGCCAGCCGGATGCCCTCGTCGAGCGCGCGGCGCGGATCACCGAGGATCGCCGCCGTCGAGCCGACCTGCGCCACCCGACCGTCGACCTCCAGCAGCACGCCCAGGTTGTCAAGCCCCGCCGGCACCGGCGACCACGGGCCGATCACGAACGCGGCGGCCGAGGTGTTGTCGGCGATCACGTCCGGCAGCGAGAAGCGGAAGTCCGCGTACCGGGAGTCGATCAACTCGATGGCCGGTGCGACCGCACGGACCGCCGTGGCGAAGTCGCCGACCGGTTCGCCCGGCTCGGGCAGCCGGTCCAGCAGGAACGCCACTTCCGGTTCGACCCGGGGATGGATGTACGCGGACCTGTCGACCACGCCACCGTCGGGCACCCGCATCGCGTCGGTGAGCCGCCCCCAGATCACCTCGTCCACACCGACCTGGGCCATCTTCGCCTTGCTGGTCAGCCCCATCTTCAGCCCGACCAGCCGCGCACCGGCGTCGACCCGGCGCTGCACCAGCGCCGCCTGGACGGCGTACGCGGCGTCCACGTCGAGACCGGTCTCGGCGGCGAGCTGCGGGATCGGGGTGGCCGTGTCGGCCGCCGCGCCCAGCTTCTCGGCGATCCCGGCGACGTCCGGTCCGATCATGACTGCTCCTTCTGCCCGGCGAGGTCGAGTGCCACGTCCACGATCATGTCCTCCTGACCGCCGACCATCCGGCGGCGGCCCAGCTCGACGAGGATCGACCGGACGTCCACCCCGTACTTCGCCGAGGCCCGCTCGGCGTGCCGCAGGAAGCTGGAGTAGACCCCGGCGTACCCCAGCGAGAGCGTCTCCCGGTCGACCTGGACCGGCCGGTCCTGCAACGGGCGGACGAGGTCGTCGGCGGCGTCCATCAGCGCGAACACGTCGCAGCCGTGCTTCCAACCGTGCAGCTCGGCGACCGCCACGAAGACCTCCAGCGGCGCGTTTCCGGCGCCCGCGCCCATGCCGGCGAGGGAGGCGTCGACGCGGACGGTCCGGCCCGACGGCGACCCGACCGGACCGTCACCGAGGACCCGGCCGTGCTCGACGGCGAGCACACTGTTGGCCACCCCGAGCGACAGGTTGTGGTGCGCGTGGATGCCGATCTGCGTCTGGGGTTCGAGGACCTGCCGGTACGCGTCGACCCGCTGCGCCACGTCGGACATCAGCAGCCGGCCACCGGAGTCGGTGACGTAGACGCAGTGCGCCCCGTACGACTCCATGAGCTTGGCCTGAGCGGCCAACCCGGCCGGATCGTTCATGTGCGACATCATCAGGAACCCGGCGACGTCCATGCCGTTGTCCCGGGCCCAGGAGATGTGCTGGGCGGAGATGTCCGCCTCGGTGCAGTGGGTGGCGATCCGGACGCTCGTCACGCCGAGCGCCTTCGCCGCCTTCAGGTCGGCGATGGTGCCGATGCCGGGCAACAGCAGGGTGGTCAGCTTCGCGTTCGTCAGCACCTCGGCGGCGGCGGAGATCCACTCGGCGTCGCTGGCCGCGCCGTGGCCGTAGTTGACGCTGGAACCGGCGAGCCCGTCGCCGTGCGCGACCTCGATGGCGGCCACTCCGGCGGCGTCCAGCGCGGCGGCGATCGTCCGCACCTGGTCGACGGTGTACCGGTGGGCGATGGCGTGCATGCCGTCGCGCAGCGTCACGTCCTGGATGTACAGGTCCGTCATGCCACCGCTCCCGTCGCGCGCAGGGCCACCAGCCGCTCGGCGGTGCGCAGCGCGGCCGACGTCATGATGTCCAGGTTGCCGGCGTACGCCGGGAGGTAGTGGCCGGCGCCGGAGACCTCCAGGAAGACCGACACCTGGAGGGCGGTGAGCTGACGCCCGAGCGATGGCAGGTACGCCTGCACCCGGTCGAACTGCACGTCCTGCTTGAGCCGGTAGCCGGGCACGTACTCCTGGACCCTCGTCACCATGTCGCCGATCGAGGCGGCGATGGCGGCGGTGTCGGCGTCGGCGTCCGGGCAGAGGCAGTAGACGGTGTCGCGCATGAGCAGCGGCGGGTCCGCCGGGTTCAGCACGATGATCGCCTTGCCCCGTTCGGCCCCACCGACCACCTCGATGGCCCGGGCCGTGGTCTCGGTGAACTCGTCGATGTTGGCCCGGGTGCCCGGACCGGCCGACTTCGACGCGATCGAGGCGACGATCTCGCCGTACGCCACCGGAGTGACCCGACCGACCGCGGCGACGATCGGCACGGTGGCCTGTCCGCCGCAGGTCACCATGTTGACGTTCGGCTCGTGCAGGTGCTCGTCGAGGTTGACCGGCGGCACCACGTACGGGCCGATCGCGGCCGGGGTCAGGTCGACCACGGTGCGGCCGTGCGCCCGCAGCACCTCGTGGTGTCGGCGGTGCGCGCCGGCCGAGGTGGCGTCGAAGACCAGCTCGACGTCGGCGAACTCGGGCAGCGCGACGAGGCCGTCCACGCCGTCGGCGGTGGTGACGACGCCCAGGCGGCGAGCCCGCGCCAGGCCGTCCGAGGCCGGGTCGATACCGGCCATCGCCACCATCCGCAGGCTGTCACTCAGGCGGAGAACCTTGATCATCAGGTCGGTGCCGATGTTTCCCGATCCCAGCACCGCCACGCCGACGCTCATGCCGAACCCTCCTTGCCGAAACAGGTCCGCACCGAGCCGAGCCCGGAGATCCGCGCCTCGTACGCAGCCCCGGGGGTGACCGGCACCATCGGGCCGAGTGCCCCGGAGAGCACCACGTCCCCGGCGCGCAGCGGATCACCGGCGCGGGCGAGGGTACTGGCCAACCAGTGCAGGGCGTGCAGTGGGTTGCCCAGGCAGGCGGCGCCCGCGCCCACCGAGACCGGCTCGCCGGCGTGCTCCAGCACCATCCCGCACAGCCGCAGGTCGACGTCGGCGAGCCGACGCGGCGTGGTGCCCAGCACGAAAAGCCCACTGGACGCGTTGTCGGCGACCGTGTCCACGATGGAGATGTCCCAGCCGGCGACCCGCGAATCGACGATCTCGATGGCGGGCAGCACGTGGTCGACCGCGCGGATCAGGTCGACGGTGGTCATCCGCTCCTCGGTGAGGTCGCCGCCCAGCACGAACGCGATCTCCGCCTCGACCCGAGGCTGGAGCAGCCGGTCGATCGGCACCTCGACCCCGTCGCCGACGGCCATCTCGTCGGTCAGCATCCCGAAGTCCGGTTGGAAGACCCCGAAGGTTTCCTGCACCGCCCGGGACGTCAGGCCGATCTTCGCGCCGACGCGGCGTTCGCCCCGGCCCTGCCAGGCCCGCGTCTGCAACTGCTGCACGCGGTACGCGGACTCGACGTCCCCCTCCGGCAGCAGCCGACCACGCAGTGGCGGGCACGGCTTGCCGGTGCTGCGGGCCTCGGCCAGCTCCCGGTTGGCGGCCTCGATGTCGGCTTCCATGCCCGCTCCCTCGCTTCGGCTCACGACAGGTCCACGCAGACGTTTGTGAGTTCGGAGTAGAAGTCCAGCGAGTGCAGGCCGCCCTCGCGGCCGATGCCGGACGCCTTCACCCCACCGAACGGGGTCCGCAGGTCACGCAGGAACCAGGTGTTGACCCAGACGATGCCCGCGTCCAGCCGCATCCCGGCCCGGTGCGCGACACCCACGTCCCGGGTCCACACCGTCGCCGCGAGGCCGTACTCGGTGCCGTTGGCCAGGGCGTACGCCTCGTCCTCGGTGTCGAACGGCGCGACGTGCACGACCGGGCCGAAGATCTCCTCCCGGTTGGTGCGGGCGCCCGCGCCGAGGCCGGCGAGCACCGTCGGCTGCACGTACGAGCCGCCGTCGCGGGCGTCGCCGAAGGTGGGCGTACCGCCGCCGGTCAGCACCTCGGCGCCCTCGGCGCGGGCCAGCTCGTACGCGCCGAGCACCTTCGACCGGTGCTGCGGCGAGATCAGCGGCATGGTGGCGGTGGCCTCGTCGGTGGGCCAGCCGTACGCCAGCTCGCCGGCCCGCTTCGCCAGCCGGGCGGTGAACTCCTCGAAGACCGGGCGCTGCACGTAGATGCGCTCGGTGCACAGGCACACCTGACCGCCGTTGGTGAAGCTGGACCGCACCGAACCGGCGACCGCGGTGTCCAGGTCGGCGTCGGCGAAGACCAGTCCGGCGTTCTTGCCGCCCAGCTCGAAGCTGACCGCCTTCACCCCGTCGGCGGCGGCCCGCATGATCGCGCCGCCGGTGGCCGACTCGCCCGTGAAGGTGATCGCGTCCACGCCCGGGTGGCGGGTCAGGAACTCGCCCGCCGAATCCGGACCGAAGCCGTGCACGAGGTTGAAGACACCCTCGGGTACGCCGGCCGCCGCCATCACCTCGGCGAGCAGCGTCGCCGACGCGGGAGTCTCCTCGCTGGGCTTGACCACCACGGCGTTGCCGCAGGCCAGGGCCGGGGCGACCTTCCAGGTGAGCAGCAGCAGCGGAAGGTTCCACGGCACGATGACCGCGACCACGCCGACCGGTTTGCGGACCGCGTAGTTGAGGGCACGGCCGCCGGTCGGGGTGACCGTGGTGAACGACTCGGTGGGCGCGGTCGCCGCGATCTCGGCGAACGCCCGGAAGTTCGCCGCGCCGCGCGGGATGTCCAGCGTGCGGGCCTGGGCGATGGACTTGCCCGTGTCGGCGACCTCGGCGGTCACCAGGTCGTCGAAGCGGCGTTCCAGCTCGTCGGCCACCCGACGCAGCACCTCGGCGCGCTCACGCTCCCCCATCCGGCCCCACGGCCCGCGCAGCGCCGCGCGGGCGGCGGCCACCGCGTCGTCCACGGTGGACCGCGACGCCTCGACCACCTCGAAGACCGGCTCGCCGGTCACCGGGCTGACCTTGGTGAACGTCGGGCCGCCGTCGACGAACTCGCCGCCCACGAAGTTACGCAGGCGTGGCGGCCCGGCCGGCGCGTGACCGGTCATCAGTGTGGGGTCCCAGAGTGTCGTCACGCGCGCCTCCCTCGGCTGAGCGCCGCCGCGAGCGCGCCGGCCAGCAGCAGCGCCGCCCCACCGACGACCGCGCCGAGCACGCGGTGCTGCCGGCGGACCCGGCGGCGCACCTCGGCGTACGGGGTGGTGGAGAAGGACACCAGCTCGTATTGCGAAATGTACCGGCCGGGCAGGGCCCGTTCCAGTGCGTGCTCCACCCGCCTGCGGGTCTGGAAGACCGGCGAGGCGACCCTGTCGCGCATCTCCACGAAGTTGGTCAACGCCATCTGGGCGATGGCCTCGGCGTTCTCCTGCCGCCGACGTTGGAACAGCGGCAGCGCCGCGGACCACTCGTCGGCGCACTCGTCCAGGCAGCGGTCCAACTCGACGACGTCCTCGAAGGCGCAGTTCGCGCCCTGACCGTAGAACGGCACGATGGCGTGGGCGGCGTCGCCGAGCAGGCCGACGGTGCCGTTGACCTGCCAGGGCGTACTGCGGACCGTGCCGAGCACCCCCACCGGGTTGTGCTGGTAGTCGTCGACGAGGGTCGGAGCCAGCGGGATCACGTCCGGGTACTGCTCGGCGAAGTACGTCCTGATGGCGGCCGGGTTGTCCAGGGCGGCGAAGCTGCCGACGCCCTCGTTGGGCCAGAAGAGCGTGCAGGTGAAGGAGCGGTCCGGGTTCGGCAGCGCGATCATCATCGAGGTGCCGCGCGGCCAGATGTGCAGCGCGTCCTCTTCGAGCGCGAAGTCCCCGCCCAGCGGCGGGATCGTCAGCTCCTTGTAGCCGTAGTCGAGGAAGTCCACGCTCTCACGCAGCAACCCGTACGCCAGGAGTTGCCCACGCACGGCGGAGCCCGCGCCGTCGGCGCCCAGCACGACCGACGCCTTGGCGGCGACCGTGCCGTGCGGGGTGTCGAAGCTGAGCGAGCCGTCGGTCGCGTCGAGGCCGACCAGGCGATGGTCGAAGACGACACGTACCCCGGGTAGCGCGGCTGCGGCGTCGAGCAGAGCGTTGTTCAACGCGCCCCGGCTGATCGAGTTGATGGCCCGGTCGCCGGCCGCGCTGTACGACTGGAACTGCGGCTCGCCCTCCACCGGGTGGATCATCCGGCCGCGCATCGGCAGCGCGTCGGCCATCACCTGCTCGGCCAGGCCGATCCGCCGCAACGCGTCCAGCCCGCGCTCGGAGAGCGCCAGGTTGATCGAACGTCCCCGCTCGGCCGTGCCGGTACGCGGGTCCGACCTCCGCTCGTAGAGGGCCACCGGGTAGCCCCGCCGGGCCAGGAAGCAGGCGGCGAGGCAACCGGCCAGCCCGGCGCCGATGATCGCGACCTCGTCGCGCCGGGCCGTCACGGGTTGACCCGTCCCACCGTGGCCTCCAGCGCGGCGGCGGCACGCCAACAGTCGAGGTACGTCGAGTACAGCGGCACCGGGGCGAAGCGGACGACATCCGGCTCCCGGGCATCGGCGATGACGCCGTGTTCGTACCGTAGGCGTTTGGTCAGCTCGGCGGCGTTGCCGGCGCCGACGCGGACCGATAGCTGGCAGCCCCGGCGGGCCTCCTCGCGCGGGGTGACCACCCGCAGCGGCCGGTCGGCGGTGACCTCGTCGAGCAGCGACTCCAGCCAGCCGGTGAGGCGCAGGCTGCGGGCGCGCAACGACTCCATGCCGACCGCGTCGAACAGTTCCAGCGAGGTACGCACCGGACCCATCGCGAAGATCGGCGGGTTGGAGATCTGCCACGCCTCCACGGTGGCCGGTGGCCGGGACACCGGCGTCATCTCGAACCGGGTCGCCGCCGCGGTGCTCCACCAGCCCTCGAAGCGCGGCAGGTCGGGATCGCCGAGGTGCCGCTCGTGCACGAAGACGCCGGCCAGGGCGCCCGGCCCCGAGTTCAGGTACTTGTAGGAGCACCAGGCCGCGAAGTCGACATCCCAGTCGTGCAGGGACAGCGGCACGTTGCCGACCGCGTGGGCGAGGTCCCAGCCGACCACCGCGCCGGCCGCCCGACCGGCGGCCGTGATCGCCGGGATGTCCAGCAGCTCGCCGGTGAGGTAGTTGACGCCGCCGAGCAGCACCAGCGCCACCCGGTCGCCCTCGGCGGCCAGGTAGTCGGTGACGTCCTCGGTGCGCAGCGCGTCCTCGCCGGGGCGGGGGCGCAACCGGACCACCGTGTCGTCCGGGTCCAGGCCGTGGAACCGGGCCTGGCTGCGTACCGCGTAGCTGTCCGAGGGGAAGGCCGCGTCCTCGATGACGATGCGGGTGCGGGCGCCGGCCGGGCGGTAGAAGCTGACCATCAGCAGGTGCAGGTTGACGGTGAGGGAGTTCATCACCACGGCCTCCGCGGGCCGGGCGCCGACCAGTCGGGCGGCCGGCCCGGTCAACAGCTCGTGGTACGGCAGCCAGGCGCGCTCGGCCTCCAGGTGCCCCTCGACGCCGAGGCGCCCCCAGGCGTCCAGGTCGGCGAGGAGCTCGTCGCGGGTAGCCCGGGGTTGCAGGCCGAGCGAGTTGCCGGCGAGGTACGCCGACTCGGCGTGGTCGCCGCCGTCGGCGGGCGGCACGTGGAAGAGGTGCCGGTGACCCGGGTCGGCCTCGTCCCGCCGACGTGCTTCGTTTTCAGGGGTGTCCACAGGGGTGTCTCGCTCTCCGGTCACATCGCGGTGCGGGCCGACCACAGCTCCGGGAAGACCACCCGGGCCATGCTGCGCTGCAACCACGCCAGCCCGGCGGAGCCGCCACTGCCGACCTTGGCGCCCATTGTGCGCTGGACCGCCTTGACGTGGTTCCACCGCCAGTCGCCGAACTCCTCCGCGACGCCGCTGAGCGCCTCGGCGAGCAGCAGCAGGTGGTTGTCCGGGCCGCCGTCGGCGTAGACCCGCACCCAAGCGGCCTCGACCTCCGGCTGCGGTTCGTGCTCGACCGCCACATCCCGGTTCAGCAGGTCGGCGGGAATGTCGAAGCCACGGCGAGCCAGCAGCGCGACCACGTCGTCCCAGAGGCTCGGGACGGCCAGCGCGGCGCTGAGGGCGGCGTGCACCTCGGTCTGCCGGCGGAACGGGCGGATCAGCGCCGGGTCGCGCAGCCCGAGCAGGAACTCGAGATGCCGGTACATGGCCGACTGGAAACCACTTCCCTCACCGAGCAGGTTGCGGAACCGGTTGAAGTCGGCCGGGGTCATCCAGCGCAGGCCCTGCCAGGCGGCGTTCAGCCCTTCCAGGTGCAGCTTCGCGCGGCGCAACGGGGCCAGCGCGTCCCAGATCCGGTCGGCGCGCAGGAGGCGCTGGGTCTCGCGCAGTTCGTGGCAGGTCAGCCCGAAGTACAGCTCCATGATCTGGCTGACCATGAGGAACGACATCTCGCCCGGATCGTCGCTCAGCGGTTGCTGCAACTGGTGCAGGGCGCTGGCCCGCACGTACGCGTCGTACGGCACCAGGTCGGCGAACTCCAGGGTCGGCTCACCACCGTTGCGGGCGGCGCGGGCCGCCCGTTGTCGCGGGGTCACCGGTCGTACCGTGGCGACACGGTTCGACGCCCGCCGCTCCGTCGATTCCACCAGTCGTCTCCCTCTGCCCGAAGCTACCGACGTCATGATCTCGCGGTGGGATCGGCCTGCGGAATGCCGGATCAACGGGACTTGCTGGTCTGACCTGACGAACAAAAGGCAGCTAGGCGAATTCGGTTCACGAAAGTAAGGTTCGAGCGTGGACGACATGGACTGGGCGCTGCTGCGCGAGTTGCAGGCCGACGCCCGGCTCTCCTTCAGCGAGTTGTCCCGCCGCGTACACCTGTCCCCACCAGCGGTCGCCGAGCGGGTCCGCCGGCTCGAGGAGACCGGAGTGATCACCGGCTACCACGCCCACGTCGACCTGACCCGGGCCGGTCGCACGGTGGTCGCCCTGATCCGGATGTCCTGTTACGGGGCGCGCTGCATCCTGCACAACCCCGAGGTGTCCGGCTGGCCCGAGATCCTGGAGATCCACCGGATCACCGGTGACGCGTGCAGCATGCTCAAGGTGGCCGCCGGCTCGATCGGAGACTTCGAGGCGGTCATCGACCGTCTCGCCCCGTACGGCCAGCCCTCGAGCACGATGGTCCTGTCCTCCCCCCTGGCCTGGCACCCCATAACCCCCCACCCCTAGCCCACCCCCACCCCTCCCCCACACCCCCGCGCCCCGCCCCCTCCTGCGCCGATCTTGCACTTTCTGTTGCCGAAAAGCCCCTTACGCCCTGGTTTGTCGCCGCAGAAAGTGCAAGATCGCGGGAGCCCGGGCTGGGCGGGGGTGGGGCGCGGGGGTGTGGGGCGGGGGGGCGGGGGGGGCGGGGGTTTGCCGTTGGGGTGGGGGGAAAGCAGCGCGCGTGCCCAGGGGAGGGTTCCGGCGGTCGTCGCCGGTTGGGGGGAAATCATGCAGGGTCTTCGCACGATCAACCGCGCGCTCTCGTCCGTTCTGACACTGGTGGGGCTCATCGGGGCGTTCGTCCTGCTGTCGGTCGCGCCAGCCCGGGCCGGTGAGAACACCTTCGTCGAGGTGACACCGAACAGCGTCCCGGCCGGCAGCCGGGTCACGATCCGCGCGAGCTGCGACAACAACAACAATCGGCAGGCCAACGTGCGCTCCGACGCGTTCGGGCACGTCATGCTCAGGCCGGACAACGGCTTCCTCAAGGGGGAGGTCACCGTTCCGGGCAACAAGGAACCCGGTGACTACCAGGTCGACCTGCGCTGCCAGAACAACCAGACGGCCCAGACGATGCTGACCGTGCTCAACATGGCCTCGCCCAGCAAGGGACCGGCGACCGGAGGCGGCGGCACCGCGGGCGGTCGGGGTACCGGCTCGGTCCTCGTCCTCGGCGGCGTGGCCCTGGTGGCAGCCGTGATCGCGCTCGGCATGGCGGGCGGTCGGCGTCGGCCCGGAGCCGGCGCCTGACCCGGACCTGCCATGACTCGCAGATCCGCGCGTACGCGGCTGGACCGCCCTGCCCGCTCCGCGTGGCTGGACCGACCTGCCCGCTCCGCGTGGCTGGACCGTCGTGCCCGCTCCGCGCGGCCGGATCGTCCTGCCCGCGTCCCGGCCGGGGCCGCTCTGCGCGCCTCCGGACGGCTGGTGGCCCGCGTCTCGGGCCGGCTCGGACGAGTTGCCGGACAGGCGGTGTCCGCCAGCGTGGCCACCACCGACCCGGACGCCCGCCCGCTGCCGCCGCGCCGTCCCGGCGGGCCACCCCTGGCCCGGCGTCGGCTCGGTGACCGGCCGGGGCTGCCGGTCCTGATCATCGCCACGCTGATGGTGCTGATCGTGGCGATGCTCGGCGTCGAACAGGTGACCGGGGTGAGCCTGCTGCCGGAGCGGATCAGCGCGGGCCTGCGGCCGCCGCCGAAGAAGTTCCCGGTACTGCCGGCCAGCCGCCCGACCGCCCTCGCCATCGACACGATCGACCTGCGGGCTCCGCTGCACGACGTGGGCATCGCCCCGGACGGGACCATCGCCGTGCCCGACGTGGGCCGCGCCCAGGAGGCCGGCTGGTACGACCAGGGCCCCACCCCGGGGCAGTACGGACCGGCGGTGATCGTGGGACACGTGGACACCACCACCGGGCCGGCCGTCTTCCACCGACTACGGGAACTGCGCTCCGGTGACCAGGTCGACATCACCCGCGCCGACGGCCAGGTGGCGGTCTTCGAGG
Source organism: Micromonospora sp. NPDC005174 (assembly GCF_040608495.1). Classification (NCBI taxonomy): domain Bacteria; kingdom Bacillati; phylum Actinomycetota; class Actinomycetes; order Micromonosporales; family Micromonosporaceae; genus Micromonospora; species Micromonospora sp. NPDC005174. Next base: position 36,065 of record NZ_JBEXIJ010000016.1, read on the forward strand.
TGGACTCGGTGCAGAAGTTCGACAAGGAACGGCTGCCGGTGGACGAGGTGTACGGCGACTTCAGCCGCCCCAGCCTGCGGCTGATCACCTGCGGCGGCCGGTGGGTGGGTGGTGAGACCGGCTACTCGGACAACCTGGTGGTCTTCGCCTCGCTGGTCAAGGCCCGGGGCGGTTGACCTCCCCCGTCGGCGTCGAGGTACTCGGCGAGCCGGGCCGCCCCGGTGAGCATGGCCCGGCCGCGCTCGGTGAGCCGCACGCGCCACTGGGCGAGCGACGCGGCGAGCGGCTCGGCGCCGCCGGCGTCCCGTACCCGACGCAGCACGTCGGCGATGTGGCTCAGCCGGTATCCGCCCCGGCGCAGCAGGTGGGCGAGTTGGGCGTCCCGGACGTCGTCGGGTGAGTAGACGCGGTGACGGGTGACCCGGTCGCGCTCCGGCCGCAGGATCCCGGCCGACTCCCACTTGCGCAGGGTCGCGGGTCGTACGCCGAGCCGGTGCGCGAGCACGCTGATCGGCACGGCCCGCCGACTCTGCGGCGCGGGTCTTTCGGTGGTGAGCGTGGTGACCGCCGCCTCGACGGCATCCAGCGTCTCCCGGTCGCGTCGCAGCAGGTCATGACCGTGGTCGATCGCCCGCAGCGCCGTGTCGACCTCGCCGCGGTTGACGGCGCGCATGATGTCGCCGCTGGCCGCGTGACCGTGGCCCGCGATGAGCGCGAGGTAGGCGCTCAACGCCCGAGCGTGCACCTCGGTGAACCGGCGGTACCCGGTCGCGGCGCGCTCGGCCGGTGGCAGCACGCCGTCGCGTTCGTAGTTGCGGACGGCCTGCGCCGACAGCCCGTGCCGCCGCGCGAGGTCGATCGGTCGGCGTACCCCTGGGTTTGAAGGTTTTGTGGTTGCCACCGCACTCCGTTGCTCCGAAGTCTCAACCGCCGGTTCAACGATACGGTCGATGCAATGACCACTCTTCTCGACCTGCTCGCCGGCTCGCCGGACCTGCTCGCGCTCGGCGAGCCGACGCATGGTGAGTCCGCCTTCCTCCAGGTCCGCAACGACACCCTTCTGACGCTCGCCGAGCACGGCTACCGCTCCGTCGCCCTGGAGAGCGACCGGGCCGCCGGACTGCTCGCCGACGAGTTCGTGCAGGGCGCGGCCGTGCCGCTCGACCGCGCGCTCGCCGAGGGGTTCAGTCACGACTTCGGCAGCGCGCCGGCCAACCGCGACCTGTTGCTGCGCATGCGCGAGTGGAACACCGGACGCCCCGCCGACCAACGACTGCGGTTCCACGGTTTCGACGCCCCGCTGGAGATCGAGGGGGCACCGAGCCCGCGCCGGCACCTGACGCGGGTGTGTGACTTCCTCGACCTCGACCGGTCGGCCGAGATCGACGAACTGGTCGGGGACGAGGCCCGGTGGAGCGACTCCGCCGCCGTCTGGGAGCCGGGCCGCTCGGTCGGACGCTCGGCGGACGCCCAGCGGCTGCGGGTCCTCGCCGACGACCTGCTGACCGAGCTGTACCTCCAGGCGCACCGGCGGCCCGCGGGCTGGCAGGCGGCACACGTCCACGCCACGTCGGCGGTCGCCCTGCTGCGCTACCACGCCGCGGCCGCGGCCCCGCTGGAAGACCAGGAACGGTTCGCGCGCCTGGCCGGCGTCCGGGACGCGCTGATGGCCGAGAACCTGCTCGCGATCCGGGCGGTCGAGGCACACCGTGGACCGACGCTGGTCTTCGCGCACAACACGCACCTCCAGCGGCATCCGAGCACCATGACGATGGGCACGACGACGGTGTCGTGGGCGGGCGCCGGCGCGATCGTCGGGGCGCTGCTGGGCGAGCGGTACGCGGTGGTCGCCGGCAGCCTCGGCGTGAGCCCGGCGCTCGGCATCGGCGCGCCCGCCCCGTCGACGTACGAGGGCCGGCTCCAGCGCAAGGGCGACCTCCCCGGGTACGTCCCGGCGGCCGACATCGCACCGGCCGAGCGCCGTACGCATGACTACCGCTACTTCCCGCTGGACCAGGCCACCATCGACAACGCCGACGCGGTGCTGCACATCCCCAGCGGCGTCCACGCGACAGTGCTCGCCGACCGGATCGCCGCGCTGCCCGACGTCGAGCAGGTGGTGGCGAGCGCGGAGGACGGATCACCCGAGGGCGCGTGGGGTGACCGCTTCTTCTACGTCGGCGCGGACCGCCGCCAACCGTTCGCCACCATCGTCGAGCACGACGTGCCGGGCTTCGACGAGGCCGGGCAGCTCGACCGCCCCGGCGTCTTCCGCCTCAACCTGGACCTGGGCCGGGCCGAGTTCGAGAAGGTGTTCGGCTTCGCGCCGAAGGCGTTCGAGAAGCACCGGGACGCCTTCGACTTCGCGCGGCTGGACACGCTCACACCGCACCCGGGCTACGCGCTGTACGGCTTCGCCAGCATCGTGATGCCGGGTCCACAGCTGCTGCCCGAGGTCGATCGGCTGCTCGCGGTCGCGCACGGACGGGCGGTCGACCGCCACGAGCGCGCGACGCGTCGGGCGTCCGACGAGCGGAGCTGAACCCGGGCGGCCCTGCCGCGGACCGGGCTCGCGCAGGTCGTGGGGACCGGTCCGGCGCGGGCCCGGGTCAGGCGACAGCTTCGGGCTCGCGCAGGTCGAGCCAGTCGGCCCAGCGCGGGTCCGGAGCGCGGTGCCCGAGGACCCGCCACGCGGTGCCCTTCGGCGCGGTCGGCAGGGCGTGCAGCCGCCAGCCCAGCTCGGCAGGGGTCTTGTCACCCTTGGTGTGGTTGCACCGTGCGCACGCGGCGACCACGTTCTCCCAGGCGTGCCGGCCACCCCGGCTGCGCGGGAAGACGTGGTCGATGGTCTCGGCCGGCCCCCGGCAGTAGGCGCACCGCCAGCCGTCCCGGGCGAAGATCGCGCGGCGGGACAGCCCGACGTGGGTGCGGTAGGGCACCCGGACGAAGCGGGTCAGCCGCACGACCGACGGCACCGGCAGGGCGTCCCTGGCGCTGTGCAGGATGCCGTCGCCGTCGGCGACACAGACAGCCTTGGCGGAGAGGACGAGGATCGCGGCGCGACGCACGGACACGACGCACAGGGGCTCGTAGGTGGCGTTGAGAACCAGCGCGCCGGAGCCCACCGTGGGTCGTATGTCAGGCATCGCGTCACCCTCCCGGTTCAGCGGCTGCTGCGAACCTGCCGCCGACCGGAGTTGGGCACGAGGGCCCGCACCGTCGACGCCCGTTCGATCACCGACGTCCGTTGCGCCAATAGTCCCTGATCGGACCCCGGATTGCACGTACTAATCCGGGGTCGGATATGAAGCTCTTTCCCGCACCTGTCACGATGGCCGGTTCGCCCCGGTCCGACCCGGCGCTCGGACGCATCTCACCCGGCTGGTGGGTCGGCGGCGGCCGGTCCGAGGTCTTGCGGTACGAAGGCAGGGTGAGTGCCGCCAGCGTGACGCCCCTTGCCCTGTCCGACGCCGTATCGGTGAACTGTCAGGGAAGTACCTCCTGCGAGTTCCTCTACCGCATGACCAGGTCCGAATGGTTCGCCGAGGGCAGCTACTGGATCCTGCTCAAGCCACTGCGGGTGCTGCTGATCCTGGCGCTGGCGATGGTGGCCCGCTGGGCGCTGCACCGGACGATCGACCGGCTGGTCCGGACGACCACCGACGGCGCGGTGCCGACGATGCTGCGACCGCTGCGCGAGCGGGTGCCCACCTCCGCGGTCAACCCGGCCGAGTTCGTGCCGGAGCGGCGACGACAGCGGGCCGAGGCGATCGGTTCGGTGCTGCGCAGCCTGACCACGGCGTTCGTCTTCGGCATCGCGCTGTTGATGATCCTGCGCGAGTTCAGCTTCGACCTGGCACCGCTGCTGGCCAGCGCCGGCATCGCCGGTGTCGCGTTGGGCTTCGGCGCGCAGAGTCTGGTCAAGGACCTGATCGCCGGGCTCTTCATGCTCATCGAGGACCAGTACGGCGTGGGCGACAACGTCGACCTGGGCGAGGCGACGGGCGTCGTGGAGTCGGTCGGACTCCGGGTCACCACGGTCCGGGACGGACGCGGCGTGCTCTGGTACATCCGCAACGGCGAGATCATCCGGGTGGGCAACAAGAGCCAGGGTTGGGCCCTGGTGGTGGTGGACCTGCCGATCGGCTTCAGCGGTACGGAGGAGGCCAACGCGGTGCTGCGGACGGCCGCCGCGTCGGTGGCGGTGGACCCGGAACTGTCGCCGGAGATCGTGGAGGCGCCGGAGGTGCTGGGAGTCGAGCAGATGACGGTGGACGGCGCCGTGATCCGCACGGTGGTCAAGACGACCGCCGACGGCCAGTTCGCGGTGGGCCGGGAACTGCGTCGCAGGCTGGCGGAGGCGCTGGAGAACTCGGGCATCACCGCGCAGATCGCCGCTGCCCGCATCTATCCCGGTGTCCCGAGCCGGCCCCTGCCCGACGGCGAGACCGGTCAGGGTGGAGCCACCTGACCTGGCACCCTGGCCGGCAGGACACGGGCCACGGTCCGCGCGGACCCTGGAGTATCGTCCGTTCGTTCGGTCGGGGATGCGACGAACGATCCGTTCGCCCTAGCCAGTTGTCCGACGATCGGGCAGAATCCCGAAGCACGCGTTCCCGCTGGAGCGCGGTCACATCCTCGCTGATCCGCAGATCTGACGAGCGTTCCCGGCCCGGCGGCCACAAGCAGCCGCACCCGGGGGCCGATGGAGGCGACGGTGCCCGACGAGCGACCTTCCACGGAAGGTCCGGCCACTTTTCGCGAAGTACTTGCCCAACGTGAATTTCGGGCTGTCTTCACGGCCGGGTCCTTGTCCTGGGTCGGTGACTACGTCGCCAAGGCCGCCGTGACGCTCCTCGTCTACCAGCAGACCAGGTCCGTCGCGCTCTCCGCCGCCGCGTTCGCGGTGAGCTACCTGCCGTGGCTGCTCGGTGGTCCGCTGCTCGCCACGCTTGCCGAGCGGTACCCGTTCCGGCGGGTGATGGTGGCGTGTGACGTCATCCGGATGGCGCTGATGGTGCTCATCGCCCTCCCGGGGCTGCCGATCCCGGTGGTGCTGGTGCTCCTCTTCACCACCACGCTTGCCAACCCGCCGAGCCAGGCGGCGAAGTCCGCGCTGATGCCGCAGATCCTCGCCGGAGACCGGCTGGTGGTCGGCCTGTCGTTGAACAGCAGTATCGCGCAGGCCGCGCAGGTCCTCGGCTACCTGTTCGGCGCCGCCGTCGCCTCGATCGACCCGACCGTCGCGCTGCTGTTCAACGCCGCGACCTTCGGCTTCTCGGCGCTGCTGCTGCGCTTCGGCGTCCGGGATCACGCGGTCGCGATGACCACCGCCCACCGCAGCCACCTGCTGCGGGAGACCGCCCAGGGCTTCGGCGTCGTCTTCCGTACGCCGGTGCTGCGGGCCATCGCGGTGCTGGTGTTCAGCGCGATGCTCTTCTCGATCGTCCCGGAGGGGCTGGCCGCCGCCTGGGCCAACGAGGGTGCCCAGAGCCACATGGCCGCCGGTACGGCACAGGCGGTGATCATGATGGCCAGTCCGGTGGGCTTCATCCTCGGCGGACTGCTGGTGAGCCGGCTGTGCGGCCCGGCCCGCCGGCTGTCCCTGATGCGACCGCTCGCGGTGTGCGCCCCGCTGGTGCTGGTGCCGGCGGTGCTCGATCCGCCCCCAGCGGTGGTGGCGCTCCTGGCCGCCCTGTGCGGGTTCGCGGTCGCCGGCATGCTCCCGATGGCCAACGGGCTGTTCGTCCAGGCATTGCCGAACGGGTTCCGGGCTCGTGGGTTCGGCGTGATGGCCACCGGGGTGCAGGTCATCCAGGGGCTCGCGGTGCTGATCACCGGACTGCTCGCCGAACGGTTTCCCCTTCCGCTGGTGGTCGGCCTCTGGAGCGCGGCCGGAGTGCTGCTGATGACCGTCGCCGCCCTGCGTTGGCCGGACAATCAGACGGTGGACGCGGCGGTAGCGGCCGCCTCGGCGGCCAACCTCGCGCCGACCCGTGCGGCGGGTGGCATCGCCGTCAGCGACAAGGGCGCCGAGCCGCGACCCGCCGAGGGCCGCCACCGGCACGCGGTGACCTGATCCGCGGCGTGAGCCGGCGCACGGCCTCCGGGTCGGGTCGACGGCCGACGCGCCTGGCAGGATGGAACGGTGAACCCCGCAGGTGAATCCGGCCGTGCCGATGCGTCGATGACCCTCTTCGAAGCGGTCGGCGGCGAACCCACCTTCCGCAGGCTGGTGGACGAGTTCTACGTCGGCGTCGCCAGCGATCCCCTGTTGCGACCGATGTATCCGGAGGAAGACCTGGGACCGGCGGCCGACCGGTTGACCCTGTTCCTCATGCAGTACTGGGGTGGGCCCAACACGTACTCCGCGCAGCGCGGGCACCCGCGGCTGCGGATGAGGCACGCCCCGTTCCGGATCGGCGGGGCCGAGCGCGACGCCTGGCTGCGGCACATGCGCCAGGCGGTGGACCGGCTCGACCTGGAACCGCAGCTCGCCGTCGCCCTCTGGGACTACCTGGAGCGGGCCGCGTACTTCATGGTCAACGCCATGGAGGACCCGGCCGAGCGCGCCTGACCGCGCGCGCCCGACGCTTCGGCCATGGCCTCAGAGCAGCGCGCCCTCGTCGTGCAGCCAGTCCACGAAGCTGGTGGCCACCGCCGCGCCGCAGTCGAGCATCTCGACCAACAGAGCGTCGTGGGTGCCGGCACCCAGGGGCACCTGCAACTCGGCGTAGATCGGCAGCTGCCCGCGTTCGGTCGGGTCGCCGATGTACGCCTTGCAGAAGCGGCGGGTGTGGTTCCACTCGTTGACCACCCGGTAGGCCCGGTCGGCCCAGTCCGGCGGGACGGTGGCGTGCGGGCGGGCCCGCATCACCAGGATCTCGTCCTCCGGACCCTCAAGGGTCACCAGCACGGCGTGCCGCTCCCACATGGCCAGCAGGTTGCCGTCGCCGTCGGCCAGGTAACGCACGTCGAGCAGGTCGAGTGCGTCACAGACCCGGCGCAGGCTCACCGGCTCGATGGTGGCCGCCATCTCGGTCAATGTAGGTCTGTCGCTGCCCGGGCAGTCGTCTCCCGGCTGGCGAGGACTCGGCGGCCCGACCCGGACCGCGCTCTCCACTGTGATCCCGCTTCGGGTTTCCGGATCACCGCCGTCGGCGGGACCGGGGCGCCATGACCACCACGGCATCGCTCGTCGCACCTCACTCCCCAGCGGATCCAGCCGCCTACGGTGCGTTGGATCCGAGGATGGACGGTACCCGGACAGCCGGGTTGAAGCACCCCCCCAACGGGCCCACCGGCCCAGAAGAATGAGTGGGGGTCATCCGTTCGGACGAGTAGTGAGGGGAGTCACGGCGAGGTCCGTGGCCTTCTGCAACCAGGCCGCTCCGTATGATCCCACCAGGCCCACCCAGCGACCGGCGACACGTACCCGCACTCCCGCATGCCCAGAAGGGCCGGCTGGGTCGTCGACGGCGCCGAGGAAGCCCATCCGGACCAGACCCTGCACCAGCCGCTGCGGCACCTCGACCGCCGGGCCCGGCGGATCGTCCGGTGTGACGACAACGGCCACGTGGTCGAGAAGCGCGTCGCGCAGGGCCCGCTGACCCACCGCGCGGCCCGCCACCCCCTGGGCGCTCGCCGTGCGCAGGGTGCCGGCCGCCGCGTCGGCGATCCGGCGCACCTCGACGCTGGGCAGCACCTCGACGGGCTGGCTGCGCGACGGCGGCAGCGGCCAACGCCACTGCGCGTCCCGGCGCTCCGGCAGCGCCGCACCGCCGCGTCCCAGCTCGGCCAGCAGGTCGGCCGCGCCCACGGTGACGTCTCCGGCGGCGTCGCCGGCCACCGTCGAGGCGACCAGCACCTGCCACGGCAGCCGGGCCCACAGGACGACCCGGCCGGGGGCGCCGGCCGGCCGCAGCCGTACCGGCGCCCCCGCGTCCAGCCGCACCAACCGGGCCAGGAAGGCGCCCGCGTCGGCCACGCCGGTCAGACCGTGGCCGGACGGCGACGCCGCCACCCGGTCCGCGCCCGGCCGCGTCACGCCCCACCACCCTCCGGCGCGTACGTGAGCAGGAAGTCCCGCTCCTCGACGGTGATCCGCCGGGGCACCTGACGGGTCAGGTCGAACGGCACCAGCACCGAGCGGGCGCGACTGGCCAGCACATCACCGTCGTACAGCTCGTAGGCGACGGTGAACCGGGACGCCTTGATCTCCTCCACCCACAGCTCGATGCGGACCGTGGGAGCGGACTCCGCGGTGGCCCGGCCCAGCGCGTAGTCGACCGGGCGCAGGTAGTCGACCTCGTGTCGGCGGATCACCACCCCGTCGGCGAACGAGCCCACTCCCCAGGCCCGGCCGCCGGCGAACATCAAGGCCACCCGCGCCTCCTCGTACAGCGTGAGGAAGCGCGAGTTGTTGACGTGGCCGTACGCGTCCAGGTCGGACCAGCGCAGCGTGCAGTGGTAGATGAAGCGGTCAGTCACGGGTCAGCTTGCGGTAGGTCACCCGGTGCGGTCGGGCGGCCTCCGCGCCGAGGCGGTCGATCTTGTTCTTCTCGTACGCCTCGAAGTTGCCCTCGAACCAGAACCACTTGGACGGGTCCTGGTCGTCGCCCTCCCAGGCCAGGATGTGCGTGGCGACCCGGTCCAGGAACATCCGGTCGTGGGAGATCACCACGGCGCAGCCGGGGAACTCCAGCAGCGCGTTCTCCAGGCTGGACAGGGTCTCGACGTCCAGGTCGTTCGTCGGCTCGTCGAGCAGGATGACGTTGCCGCCGATCTTCAGGGTCAGCGCCAGGTTGAGCCGGTTGCGCTCCCCGCCGGAGAGCACCTTGGTCGGCTTCTGCTGGTCCGGGCCCTTGAAGCCGAATGCGGCGATGTACGCCCGCGACGGCATCTCGACCTTGCCCACCATCAGGTAGTCCAGCCCGTCGGAGACGACCTCCCAGACGGTCTTGTCGCCGTTGAGGCCCTCGCGGTTCTGGTCGACGTACGACAACGAGACCGTCTCGCCGACCCGGACCGACCCACTGGTCGGCTCCTCCAGCCCGACGATGGTCTTGAACAGCGTGGTCTTGCCGACGCCGTTGGGGCCGATGATGCCGACGATGCCGTTACGCGGCAGCGAGAACGACAGGTCGTCGATGAGCACCCGGTCGCCGAAGCCCTTGGTGAGGTGGTTGGCCTCGATCACCGTACTGCCCAGGCGGGGGCCCGGCGGGATCTGGATCTCCTCGAAGTCCAGCTTGCGGGTCTTCTCCGCCTCGGTGGCCATCTCGTCGTACCGGTCGAGGCGTGCCTTCGACTTGGTCTGCCGGGCCTTGGCGTTGGAGCGGACCCACTCCAGTTCCTCGGTGAGGCGCTTCTTCATCTTGGCGTCGCGGCGGCCCTCGACGGCCAGCCGGGCGGCCTTCTTCTCCAGGTAGGTGGAGTAGTTGCCCTCGTACGGGTACGTCCGGCCACGGTCCAGCTCGAGGATCCAGTTGGCCACGTTGTCGAGGAAGTACCGGTCGTGGGTGATCGCCATGACGGTGCCGGCGTACTTGGCCAGGTGCTGCTCCAACCAGGAGACGCTCTCCGCGTCCAGGTGGTTGGTGGGCTCGTCGAGCAGCAGCAGGTCGGGTGCCTCCAGGAGCAGCTTGCAGAGCGCGACCCGGCGACGCTCACCACCGGAGAGCTGGGTCACGTCGGCGTCCGGCGGCGGGCAGCGCAGCGCGTCCATGGCCAGTTCGAGCTTGGAGTCGACGTCCCAGGCGTCGAGGTGGTCGAGCTCCTCCTGGAGCTTGCCCATCTCCTCCATCAGCTCGTCGGAGTAGTCGGTGGCCATCTGCTCGGCGATCTTGTTGAACCGCTCCAGCTTGGCCTTGGTCTCGGCGACCGCCTCCTCGACGTTGCCGAGCACGGTCTTGGCCTCGTTGAGCGGGGGCTCCTGGGCGAGCATGCCGACGGTGTAGCCGGGCATGAGCCGGGCCTCGCCGTTGCTCGGCTTGTCCAGCCCTGCCATGATCTTGAGAAGGCTGGACTTACCGGCGCCGTTCGGGCCGAGCACACCGATCTTGGCCCCCGGCAGGAAGCTCAACGTGACGTTGTCGAGCACGACCTTGTCGCCGTGCGCCTTGCGCGCCTTTTCCAGAACGTAGATGTACTGGGCCACGGTGCGGGCTACCTCCGTCGGTTTGCTGTCGCCTGAGTGGGCGGCGCGGCGCGGGCTGAGACTCCGCCCGCCGCCGCCGGCGGGGAGCCGGCCACGCGCACGCCATCGTCAATCCTGACAGGTACGGCGCGCTTCGCCCACATCACCCCGCCCGAGGAGTACGCGGCGAGCCGCCCACCCCTCCGACCGTCGGGCTGTCGACAAGATCACCCTGAGGATTCGCCGACTGCGGGGCGGGTAGGAGACTCCGGCACGGGGGCCCAGACACCGCAGCTACGCTCAGTACGCTCATCGCGGTGGACCCGTCAGTACCCGGAGGTGCCCGATCGTGACCGTCCGTAGCTCCTTTGTCGTAGTGGCGAACCGTCTGCCGGTCGACGAGGTGAGCACACCCGAGGGACGGCAGTGGCGACGCAGCCCCGGCGGGCTCGTCACCGCGCTGCATCCCGTACTCGCCGAGCACCAGGGCACCTGGGTCGGCTGGGCCGGTGGCACCGGCGCGGCGCCCGAGCCGTTCGACCTGGAGGGCATCCGGCTGCACCCGGTCCCACTGAGCGCCGAGGAGTTGGAGCGCTACTACGAGGGCCAGTCCAACGCGACGATCTGGCCCCTCTACCACGACGCGGTGGAGACACCTGCGTACAAGCGTCGCTGGCGCGAGGCGTACCGCCTGGTCAACGCCCGGTTCGCGGAGGCCGCGGCCGACGTGGCGGCCGAGGGCGCGACGGTCTGGGTGCAGGACTACCAGCTCCAGTTGGTACCGGCGATGCTCCGCGAGCTGCGCCCGGACCTGCGGATCGGGTTCTTCTTGCACATCCCGTTCCCGCCGATCGAGCTGTTCATGCAGATGCCGTTCCGCACCGAGCTGCTGCGCGGTCTGCTCGGGGCGGACCTGGTGGGCTTCCAGCAGCGGCTGGCCGCGCAGAACTTCGTCCGGCTGGCCCGGCACCTGCTCGGGCTGCGCTACGAGGGTCAGATGATCCAGGTCGACGGTCGGCAGGTGAAGGCGGGCGCCTTCCCCATCTCCATCGACACGCAGGAGATGGAGCGGATGGCCGCCGACCCGGCGATCCAGGCCCGGGCCAAGCAGATCCGCGCCGAACTGGGCGACCCGAAGACGATCATCCTGGGCGTGGACCGGCTCGACTACACCAAGGGCATCGAATTGCGCCTGAAGGCGTTCCGCGAGTTGCTCGCTGACGGAAAGTTGACAGTTCCGGACGCCGTTATGGTGCAGGTCGCCACGCCGAGCCGCGAGCGCGTCGAGCACTACCAGGCACTTCGCGTCAAGGTCGAGCGCGAGGTTGGTCGGATTAATGGCGAATTCGGCCGAGTCGGCGTGCCTGCCGTGCATTACCTCCATCAGTCGTACAGTCGCAGTGAACTGGCCGCGATGTACGTTGCTGCGGACGTGATGATGGTGACCCCGCTGCGAGACGGCATGAATCTCGTGGCCAAGGAGTACGTCGCATCCCGTGCCGACCAGGGCGGTGCGCTCGTGCTGAGCGAGTTCGCTGGCGCCGCAACGGAGCTGCGCCAGGCATTCCTGTGTAACCCGCACGACCCGGACGCGGTCAAGGACGCCCTGCTCCGGGCCGTGCACGTGGAAAAAAGCGAGGCGCGCCGCCGGATGCGGACAATGCAACGTCACCTACGTACCCACGACGTGGGGCACTGGGCCAAGTCTTTCCTCTCCGAACTGGGAGTTTCCGAGGCGGAGGCCGCGTGAACACGTCCGTCAACGACGGAACGGCGATCGCCACCGGGGTCATGGACCCGGAGCTGCGATCCGCCATCGGCCGGATCGCCCGGGTGCCACAGCTCCTGATCGCCTGCGACTACGACGGCACACTCGCGCCGATCGTGGAGGACCCCAGCACCGCCGTACCGCTGCCCGAGTCGGTGGCCGCGATCCGCGCGCTCGCCGCCCTACCGCAGACGAGCGTGGCCGTGGTCTCCGGTCGCGCTCTGCGGGACCTGGCCGCGCTCTCGCGGCTGCCCAGCGAGGTACACCTCGTCGGCAGCCACGGCTCCGAGTTCGACATCGGCTTCGTCGAGCGCCTCTCCCCCGAGCTGGTCGCCGTACGCACCCAGGTGCGCAACGCGCTGCGCGAGATCGCCGCCGAGCACCCGGGCATCCGGCTCGAACGCAAGCCGGCCAGCGTCGCGGTACACACCCGGGGCGTCGACCCGCAGGTCGCCGCCTCGGCCATCGAGGCCGTCCGTAACGGCCCGGCCAGCTTCGACGGCGTGACGGTGACCCAGGGCAAGGAGGTCATCGAGCTGTCCGTGGTGGCCACCCACAAGGGCACGGCCGTCGACCAGCTACGGACCCAGCTCTCGGCCAGCGCGGTGCTCTTCATCGGCGACGACGTCACCGACGAGAACGCCTTCGGCAACCTGCACGGGCCGGACCTCGGCATCAAGATCGGCCCCGGCGAGACCCAGGCCAGCTTCCGGGTGGCCGAGCCCATCGAGGCCGCCCGCGCGCTCGGGCTGCTGCTGGAAACCCGCCGGCACTGGCTGTTCGGCGAGCGGGCGGTGCCCATCGAGCGGCACTCCATGCTGGCCAACGGTCGTACCGTCGCGCTTCTCACTCCCGACGCGAAGGTCAGCTGGCTCTGCCACCCCAAGCCGGACTCGGCGGCGATCTTCGCCGACCTGGTCGGCGGCAGCCCGGCCGGGCACTTCAGCATCACCCCGGAGCGGGGGGGCATTCCGCTGGGCCAGCGCTACCGCTCCGGCACCATGACCGTCGAGACCCGGTGGTCCGGGCTCACCGTCACCGACTGGCTGGACAAGCCGGCGCGCGAGACGACGCCGGACGGCCCGGCGGTGGTGACCGGCGACTCGACCCTGGTCCGGGTACTCAGCGGCAACGGCCGGGTCCGGGTGGAGTTCGCTCCGCGCCCCGAGTTCGGCCAGGTGGCCGTGCAGTTGCAGCCGGTCGGCGACGGCCTGCTGGTGCTCGGCTCCAACGAACCGATCGCTCTCTACTCCCCCGGGGTGGAGTGGCAGGTCAACAACGACGGCGGGTACGAGACCGCCAAGGCGGTCGTCGACCTCTCCGCCGCGGGTGGGCAGGTCGTGCTGGAGCTGCGCTTCGGTACGCACAGCCTGGAGCACCACCGGGTGCCGATCCACGAGCGGCAGGCCGCGGCCGAGCAGCCGTGGAAGGACTGGGTGGCCTCGCTGCGGCTGCCGTCCACCTCCCGTGAGCTGGTCGCGCGCAGCGCCCTCACCCTGCGCGGGCTCTGCCACGAGACCACCGGCTCGATCCTCGCCGCGGCCACCACCTCCCTGCCGGAGGAGCTGGGCGGCGTCCGCAACTGGGACTACCGCTACTGCTGGCTGCGCGACGCGGCGCTGACCGCCCGCTCGCTCGTCGACCTCGGTTCCATCGAGGAGGCCGAGGCGTTCCTTCGCTGGGTGGACGGCTGCATCGAGCGCACCGGCGGCCACCCGGAGCGGCTGCACCCGCTCTACACCATCGACGGGTACGAGCTGGGCGCCGAGGCGGTCATCGACACGCTGCCCGGGTACGCCGGCTCCCGGCCGGTCCGGGTCGGCAACCTGGCCAACCACCAGCTCCAGCTCGACGTGTTCGGCCCCATCGCGGATCTGATCGCGGCGGTCGCCGACGCGCGCGGCTCGGTCCGCGACGACGAGTGGCGGGTCCTGGAGAACATGGTCGAGGCGGTCCGCCGCCGTTGGCACGAGCCCGACCACGGCATCTGGGAGGCGCGGCTGCCTCCCCGGCACCACGTCTTCTCCAAGGTGATGTGCTGGATGACCGTCGACCGGGCGCTGCACGTGGTGCGTCAGCACGGTGGCGAGGACCGGCCCGAGTGGAAGGACCTGCGCGACCGCATCGGCGCCAACGTGCTGGAGCACGGCTGGCACGACGACGTCGAGGCGTACAGCGTCGCGTACGGGGACGAGGACATGGACGCCTCGTCGCTCTGGATCGGCCTCTCCGGCCTGCTCCCGGGTGACGACCCGCGCTTCCTGTCGACGGTCCTGAAGATCGAGGCGGACCTGCGCAGCGGCCCGGTCGTCTACCGGTACCACTGGGACGACGGCCTGCCGGGCCGCGAGGGCGGTTTCCACATCTGCACGGCGTGGCTGATCGAGGCGTACCTGCGCACCGGTCGCCGCACCGACGCCGAGGAGCTGTTCGCGCAGATGGTGCTGACCGCCGGCCCGACCGGGCTGCTCCCGGAGCAGTACGACCCGCTGGCCGAGCGCGGCCTGGGCAACCACCCGCAGGCGTACAGCCACCTCGGTCTGATCCGCTGTGCCCTGCTGCTGGACAACATGCTCAAGCAGTAGGTCGACTCGCACGACGATCGGGGCCGGAGGCGCGTACACCTCCGGCCCCGATTCCGTTGTGGTTGCCCGGCCTCAGGTCGCTCAGCGTGACACCGGCCGGGTGGCAGGGGTGTGGTGGTGGTCCTTTGCTCTGCTTCAACCCAGGAAACATGCGCCGTCCGATATCCGGACACCGGGTGTTGCCTCCGTTGAAGCAGAGCAAAGGACGGACACGCAGTCATCGGGCCCCGGACCGATGAGGGGAATTGTCGCAATCCGGCCCAGCGCGCACCGCAGCGCCGCGCACCCGCACCGCACCGCACCGCACCGCACCGAAGCGCACCGCGATGCAGCGCCGCGCCACGGCAGCCAGGCTGTCGTCACCCGTCGAGCGCGCCCACCACGTCACCCAGCACGACTACGGCGGGCGGGCGCAGGTCGGCGGCGAGCACCTCCGCGGCCACCGCGTCGAGCGTGGACCGCAGCGTCCGTTGGGCGCCCGTGGTGCCCTCCTGAACGACTGCGGCCGGCGTCTGCGGCGGTCGACCGTGCGCGATCAGGGTGGCCGTGATGGCGGCGAGGTTCTTGAGCCCCATCAGGATCACCAGGGTGCCACGCAGGCCCGCCAGGGCGTCCCAGCGCACCAGCGAGGCCGGCGAGTCGGGCGCCACGTGCCCCGAAACCACGGTGAACTCGTGCGCCACCCCCCGGTGCGTCACCGGGATGCCGGCCGCCGCGGGCGCGGCGATCGAGCTGGTCACCCCGGGCACGACGGTCACCGGCACACCGGCTGCCGCGCACGCCAGCAACTCCTCGCCACCCCGCCCGAAGACATACGGGTCGCCGCCCTTGAGCCGCACGACGCGAGCACCGGCCAGCGCTCGGTCGACAAGGATCTGGTTGATCTCCTCCTGTGCCCGGGACGGGCCGTAGGGGATCTTCGAGGCGTCCACCAGCTCGACGTCGGGGCGCAGCTCGTCCAGGAGCAGACCGGGTACCAGCCGGTCGGCGACCACCACGTCCGCCTCGGTGAGCAGTCGCCAACCTCGCACGGTGATCAGCTCCGGGTCGCCCGGTCCCGCCCCGACGAGAGCCACCCGCCCGCCGGTCGCCCCCGTGTCGGGGTGCGCCTCGGTCGGCCCGGCGTCGCGCACGGCGAGCAGGTCGCGGATGGCGTCGCGGACGGTCATCGCCCGGCGGGGGTCGCCGCCGCCCAGCACCGCCACGGTGACCGGGCCCTGCCGGGTCACCGCCGGCGTCCAGGCCGTGGCAGCGGTCCGGTCGTCGGCCCGGACGCAGAAGATCCGTCGTTCGGCGGCGACGGCGCTCACCGACGCCGCCGCGAGCGGGTCGTCGATCGCCACCTGGACCAGCCACGCCCCGTCCAGGTCCTCGGGCAGGAACCGACGCGCCACCCACCGCAGCCGACCCGCGTCGACCCGGGCCTGCAACGCCGGGGTCAGCTCCGGTGCCACCAGCAGGACGTCCGCGCCGGCGTCCAGCAGCGCCGGCACCCGCCGGGTGGCGACCGCTCCGCCGCCCACCACGACCACGCGCCGTCCGTCGAGCCGCAGACCAAGGGGGTACGGGCTGGCGCTCACCCTGCACCACCGGACCGTTCGCCAGGCGCGGTCACTTCTCGGCCACGCCTGCGGAGTCGAAGGTGGCCACCTCGTGCAGCACCCGGACGGCGCCGGTGACCACGGGCAGCGCCAGCAGGGCGCCGGTGCCCTCGCCGAGGCGCAACCCCAGGTCGATCAGCGGGTCGAGGCCGAGGTGTCGCAGCGCCACCGTCGCGCCGGGCTCGGCCGAGCGGTGCCCGGCGATCATGGCAGCGACCGCGTCCGGCGCGAAAGCGGCGGCGGCGAGCGCGGCGGACACGGCGATCACGCCGTCCAGCAGGACCGGCGTACGGCGGGCGGCGGCACCGAGGATCAGGCCGGCCAGCGCGGCGTGCTCCAGGCCGCCGACGGCGGCGAGGACACCCAGCGGGTCGGCCGGGTCGGGCGTGTGCCGGGCGAGCGCGGCCCGCACCACGGCCACCTTGTGGGCGTACGTCGCATCGTCCACCCCGGTGCCCCGGCCGGTGCTGTCGAGCGGGTCGACGCCGGTGAACGCGGCGATCAGCGCCGCCGCCGGAGTGGTGTTGCCGATGCCCATGTCCCCGGTGAGCAGGATGCCGGCCCCGGCGTCGATCAGCTCGTCGGCGATCCGGATGCCGGTCCGCACTGCCGCCAGCGCCTCGTCCCGGGTGAGCGCGGCGGTCACCGCGAGGTCCCGGGTGCCCCGGCGCACGGAGGCGTTGACCAGCCGGGGCGCGGACGGGTCGCTCGGGGCGGCGGGCTCGGGGACGGGCAGCGGGTGGGCCACCCCGACGTCGACGACGGTGACCGACGCGCCGGCCTGCCGGGCGAACGCGTTGACGACCGCGCCGCCGGCCAGGAAGTTGCCGATCATCTGCGCGGTGACCTCCTGCGGCCACGGGGTGACCCGCTGGGCGTGCACACCGTGGTCGCCCGCGAAGATCGCCACGGCGGCGGGCTCGGGCACCGGCGGCGGGCAGACCCCGGCCAGCCCGGCGAGGCGTACCGACAGGTCCTCCAGCAGGCCCAGCGAGCCCGCCGGCTTGGTCAGTCGGCCGTGCAGCTCGCGGGCAGCGGCCATCGCCGCCTCGTCCGGTGGCCGGATCGCGGACGTCGTGGTCTCCAGCATCATGCCTCCATGATCTCGCGTAGCACCGCGATGAACGCATCGGTGGTGTTTCGGTCGCGTACCGCCACCCGCAGCCAGTCCGGGCCGAGCCCGGGGAAGGTGTCGCCCCGGCGGACGGCCCAGCCCCGGTCACGCAGGGCCTGCCGCACCCGCGTCGCGTCGGGCAGACACAGCAGGACGAACGCGCTGGCGGGACGGCCCGCGACGCGTACACCGGGCAGTTCGGCGAGGCGGGCGACCAGGTGGTCGCGGTCGGCGGCGAGTTCGGCGGCGATCGCGCGTTCGGCCTCGACCGCGACTCCGGTGGCGCAGGCCGCGGCGGCGGCCAGCGCGGGCGTGGAGACCACCCAGAGCGGTTGGACGGCGGCCAGGCGGGACAGCAGGGCCTCAGCACCGAGCAGGTAGCCGATCCGCAGCCCGGCAAGGCCCCAGGTCTTGGTGAGGCTGCGCAGGACGAGCAGGCCGGGCAGATCCCGCCGTTCGGCGAGCGACTCGGGTTCGCCGGTGTACGCGCCGCCGGTGGTGTCGGCGAACGCCTCGTCGACCACCAGCACCCGGCCGGGACGGGCGAGCGCGGCGATGGTCCGGGCGGGGTGCAGCACCGACGTGGGGTTCGTCGGGTTGCCGATCATCACGAGGTCCGCGTCGGCGGGCACCAGGGACCCGTCGAGGCGGAAGCCGTCGGCCGGGTCGAGCAGCACCCGCTCGACCGTGTGCCCGGCGGCCCGCAACGCCGCCTCCGGCTCGGTGAACTGCGGGTGCACCACCACGGGCCGGTGGATGCCGCGCAGCGCCTGGGCGATGAGCACGAATCCCTCGGCGGCGCCGGCGGTGAGCAGTACCTCGTCCGGGTGACGCCGGTGCCGGGCGGCGACGGCGGCGCGGGCCCGCGTCGGGTCCGGATAGCGGGCCAGATCGGTGAGCGTGGCGGCGATCGGATCGGCCAGCCAGGCCGGCAGTGGTGCCCGGCGGACGTTGACGGCGAGGTCGACCAACCCCGTGCCGACCTCGGCGTCGCCGTGGTGTGCCAGGTCCGGCTCCGCCCCGGCGTACGACGGCACCCCGCACGGCTGATCACGCATGTCCGCGATCCTGCCGGGAAGGTGGCCGGCGGGACAGTCGATGTCGGCGTAAGCCATGTCACCACCTCGCGGGTTTATGAGTTCTTCTCATGTACGAATCGGAAATGTCATAACTTGGCGACGTGAGCAACCGACCCCTTGCTGCCGCTGGTCGACTCGTCCCTCTTCTCCGCGCCGGGCTCATCGCCGGCATCGTGATCGCCGCCGCCGCGTACCCGCTGGTCGCCTTCACCGGGCTCGGCGCGAAGGCGACCGCCCACGCCACGGAGCAGAAGACCAGGCTGCTGACCAAAGCTCTGCCCGCCGAGACCTCCTACCTGTACGCCCCGGACGGCAAGACCGTGCTGACCATGTTCTACGAGGAGTACCGGCAGTACACGAAGCTGTCGGACATGTCGCCGAACATCCAGCAGGCGATCGTCGCCGCCGAGGACAACCGCTTCTACCAGCACCACGGCGTCGACCCGAAGGGCGTGGCCCGCGCCTTCGTGTCCAACGCCCGCTCTGGCGGCTCCCAGGGTGCCTCGACGTTGACCATGCAGTACGTCCGGATGGCCCTACGGGACAGCGCCACCACCCCCAAGGAGGTCCAGGAGGCCACCCAGCAGACCAGCCTGCGCAAGGTCAAGGAGATGCGCATGGCGCTGGACCTGGAGAAGGAGATGAGCAAGGAAGACATCATGGAGCGCTACCTGAACTCGGCGTACTTCGGTCACCGGGCGTACGGCATCTACGCCGCCAGCGAGATCTTCTTCTCCAAGACCCCGAAGGACCTCACCCCGGTCGAGGCAGCCACCCTCGCCGGGCTGGTCAAGTCCCCCTCCGAGTACGACCCGGCCGACACCGACCAGAAGGACGCCACCGGGCGGCGCAACTACGTGCTGGACCGGATGAGTCAGCTCGGCTACCTCTCCCCCGACTCGGCCGCCGCCGCCAAGACCGAGCCGATCCGGCTGAAGCTCACCACCCCGCCGAGCGACTGCGCCTCGCTCATCGAGAAGTACCGGAGCTGGGGCTTCGCCTGCGACTACCTGAAGAACTGGTGGAGTTCGCAGCCCGCGTTCGGGGCCAACCGGCTGGAGCGGATGGACAAGCTGCGTCGGGGCGGCTACCGCATCGTGCTCAGCCTCGACCCCAAGATCCAGGAGGCGGCGGAGAAGAACGTCGGCGCCAAGGAGGGCACCGGCAGCCCGTTCGCCAACGGGATCGTGGTCTCCGAGCCGGGCACCGGGCGCGTGAAGGCGATGGCGGTGAACCGGAACTACTCCCTGGACCTGGCCGACAACCCACCCAGCTCCAATCCCGAGGCCGGGCCGAAGGTGAAGGCCAACTATCCGAACACGGTGGCGCCGCTGCTCGGCGGCGGCGACCTGCCGGGCTACCAGGCCGGATCGACGTTCAAGATGTTCCCGATGCTGGCCGCCCTGGACTCCGGGATGACGCTGTCCACCTCGTTCAACGCCCCGTACCGCTACAAGTCGTCCGTCTACGACGGCTGGGCGCCCTCCAACGCCAGCGGCGCGATGACCGGCCAGCAGACCATGTGGTCCGGCTTCGGCAAGTCCGTCAACACGTACTTCGTGTGGCTGGAGGAGAAGGTGGGCGCGGAACGGGCGGTCCGGCTCGCCGAACAGCTCGGCCTGCGCTGGCGCACCGACGTCGACCGGGAGCAGGCGTCGCCCGGCAAGGCCAACAAGTGGGGCGCGTTCACGCTCGGCGTCTCCGACGCGACCCCGCTGGAGATGGCGAACGCCTACGCGGCCATCGCGGCCGACGGCCGCTACTGCGAGGCCATCCCCGTGCAGGCGATCATGAACCGGGACGGCACCCCGGCCACGTACACCACCCCCGGCGGCATCCAGCGCGAGGTGGCGAAGCCACGCTGCCGCCAGGTGGTCAGCGCCGACGCCGCCCGCGCGGCGACCGACGCCGCCCGCTGCCCGACCGGGGACACCCCGGCACGCGGGGGCTGCGGCGGCTGGTCGACCGCCGACAGCGTCCGGGGGACGGTCGGCCGCCCGGTCGCCGGCAAGACGGGCACCACCGACAGCACCCGGTCGGCATGGTTCGTCGGGTACACACCGGAACTGGCCGCGGCGAGCTTCATCTCCGACCCGGACAATCCGTTCAACGCGGTCGGCGACGGGCAGTCCCAGATCCCCATCGCGGCGGTGGCGCAGACACTGCGCGACGGCCTGAAGGGCACGCCGACCCGCCAGTTCACGCCACCGTCGGACGCCATCGTCGAGTGACGGCGACAGCAGCGCAGGGCCGTCCGGCGGCGTGGATCAGCGCAGGTCCGCCGCCACGAACGACCACACTTCGAGGTCGACCCGGCCGCCGCCGACATAGCCGGCGTTGCGGAGCAGCCCCTCGTAGGTGAAGCCGGCCTTCTCGGCGACCCGCCGGGACGCCAGGTTGCCGGGCGCGACACGCAGCTCGACCCGCTGGAAGCCGTGCTCCAGGATCAGCGCGATGGCCACCGCGTCCACCGCCTCGGCGGCCAGGCCGAAGCCCCGGGCGTGGGGAGCCATCGCGTAGGAGACCTCGGTGAGGCGGGCGCCCCAGTCGGTACGCCGGGTCCAGAGGGAGCCGACCACCTCGTGGTCCTCCCGGCGGACCACCGCGTAGTGGTCGCCCTCGCCGCTGTCGCGTCGCTGCCGGGCCAGGTCGGTGCACCAGGCGTGCCCGTCGATCGGGCCGGAGTCGCCGGGCAGCGGCAGCCAGCGCCGGGTCAGCTTGTCGGCGAAGATCTCACCGGCCGCCGACGCGTCGGCCGCGGTGAGCCGGCGCACCTCCGTACGCGGAGTGGAGACGGTCAACGCCGGAAACCGGCGGACCGCCACCTGACCGATCACGCGGGCACCACCGGCGGTGACACCACCTCGGCTGCCGGCTCACTCACGGCCGCGGCCACCACCCGGGCGGCCGTCGCCGGATGCCCGGCCCAGTGCAGGGCGAGCTGCGAGGCGTGCACGTTGCGCCAGACGAAGCCCTCCGGGGTGCCGCCGTCCCAGCTCCACGCCGGCCGCTGACCGGCGCGCGGGGTGAGCACCGCCCGGTGCTCCTTGTGCCCGACGATCACCGTGCCGTCCGCGGCGACCACGCTGTCGGTCTGGGCGGTCGCCTCCCGGTAGCCCACCACGAGACCGTCGCGGCTCGCCCCGACCGCGTCCAACACACCGCACATCGGCAGCCCGTCCAGCTCCCGGGCAAGCCAGAGCAGGCCGGCACCCTCCGCGACCACGGGCCGGCCGGTGCGGGCCAGTTCGGCCACCGCGATGCAGAGCCGGCGGTTGGCCGACAACTGCTCGGCGTACGTCTCCGGCAGCGCACCGCCGACGACCAGCGCACGGGTGCCGACGGGCAGCGCCTCGTCGCGCAGCGGATCGACAGTGACCACCTCGGCGCCGGCCGCCGACAGCAACTCCGCGGTCTCCGGGTGGCTGAAGCTGCCACCCGGCCCGCCCGCCACCGCGACCAGCGGACGCTGAGCCGGCACGACCAGCTCGCCGAGCACGTCCCGTGGCGACCAGGCCGCCGCCGGCAGGGGCGGAGCGGAACGGGCCAGCCCGAGCAGGCGTTCCAGGTCGACGGTGGCGGCGACGGCCTCGCCGAGGCGGCGCACGGCACGGACCGCGTCGGCCGAGGAGTCGACCACCGGCGCCACCCCGTGCCGGCGGGACGGCAGCACCGCCGGCAGGTCCTGGCGGCGCAGCGCGCCGTAGACGGGCACGCCCACGTCGTCCAGCGCCTCGCGCAGCATCCCCTCGTGCCGCGACGACGCCACCCGGTTGAGGATCACCCCGCCCAGCCACAACTGCTCGTCGTACGAGCGGAAACCGTGCACCAGGGCGGCGACCGACTGGCCCATCGCGGCCACGTCGACCACCAGCACCACCGGACTGCGCAGCGCGGCGGCCGCGGCGGCCGTGGACTCCTGCTCGGGACGGCCACCGACCGAGTCGTACAGGCCCATGCTGCCCTGCACGACGGCGAGCCCGGCGCCGGCGGCGCCGTGCGCGACCAGCGGGGCGAGCCGGTCGACGCCGACCAGCCGGGGGTCGATCACCCGGCCGGGCCGACCGGCGGCGAGACCGAGGTACGCGGCGTCGACGTGGTCCGGGCCGAGCTTGAACCCGGCGACGTCGACACCTCGCTCGGCCAGGGCGGCGAGCAGCCCGATCGCCAGCGCGTTCTTCCCGTGCCCGGAGGACGGCGCGCTGAGCACCAGGCGCGGCACGACGGTCATCATCGACTCCTCGCGGGCGGTGGCGGGTACACGACGGACAACCGAGGGGGTCGATCCGTCGGCGTGACGATACCCGTCCGATCCGACGGGCGAGCACCGCCAACCGGGGGTCGGCGGACCGTCCCGGCCCGGTCGCGGTGAGTGGTCCCGGTCATACGGGTAGCCTCGGTCCCGTGTACCGGTTCCTGCTGAGCCCACGCTGGTTGGGCGCCCTCGCGCTGACCCTGGTCGCCGCCGCCGTGATGGTGTGGCTCGGCAACTGGCAGCTGGACCGCTACCGAGGTCGTACCGAGATCAACGAGCGGATCGACGCGGGCGAGCGGATGTCTGCGGCGCCCCTGGCCGAGGCGTTCCGCCCGCCGACCGGCGGCCCCGGCACCGCCGGTCCGGCCCCCGCGAAGGACCGGGTCTGGACCCGGATCACCGCCACCGGCCGGTACGACACGTCGAACACCGTCCTCGTCCGTGGCCGGACGGTCGACAGCCGGGTCGGCTTCGAGGTGCTCACCCCCCTCGTGCTCGCCGACGGCACCGCGCTGCTGGTGGACCGCGGCTGGATTCCGCCCGCCCCGGGGGGCGCGACCGCCCAGCCGTCGGTGCCCACCCCGCCGGGTGGCGACGTCACGGTCAACGGCCGGGTGCACGAGACCGAGAGCGGCGCCGGCGCGGTGGACCGCCGCGACGGGCGGCTGGAGACGCGGCGGATCGCCGTACCGCGTCTGGCCCGCGAGCTGCCCTACCCGGTCTACGGCGGCTATCTGCTGCTGGACGAGCAGACCCCGGCCGCCGACCCGGTCTTCAAGGCCGTTCCGGTGGGGCACACCAACAACTGGCAGAACTTCGGCTACGTGGTGCAGTGGTGGCTCTTCGCCGCGATGGCGATCTTCGGCTACGGCTGGGTGGCCCGCCGTGAGGCACGCCGGGCCGCAGGCCTGGATGGCACGACCGCCCCGCTGGACCGGGCGGCCGACCCCACGCCGAGCACGTCCGCCTGAACCGTCCGGCCTGCGCCCCGGCGTCAGCCGGTGGGCCGTCCGGCGTGGATCGCGCGGACAGCGTCGATGGTGTCCGCTTCGGCGGCGGACTTGTCCTCCCGGTAGCGCACCACCCGGGCGAACCGCAGCGCCATCCCACCCGGGTAGCGGGTGCTCGTCTGCACGCCGTCGAACGCGATCTCCACGACCTGCTCGGGGCGGACCCGGACCACCCAGTCACCACGCTCGACGGCGAGGCCGAGGAAGCGGTCGGTCTGCCAGCGCAGCAGCTCGTCGGTGAGCCCCTTGAACGTCTTGCCGAGCATGACGAAGTCGCCGGTGCGCGGATCACGGGCACCGAGGTGCAGGTTGGAGAGCCAGCCCTTGCGCCGGCCGCTGCCCCACTCGACGGCGAGCACCACCAGGTCGAGGGTGTGGCGCGGTTTGACCTTGACCCAGGCCGCGCCTCGACGGCCGGCGTCGTAGGGTGCGTCCGGCGCCTTGACCACCACACCCTCCTGCCCCGCGTCGAGGGCGGCGGCGAATGCCGCAGCGGCCTGCTCCGGACCGTCGACCTCCATGCGCCCGACCAGCAGCGAGGCGTCCACCGCGCCGGCCAGAGCTGCCCACCGCTCGCGGCCGGGCAGGTCGATCAGATCCTCACCGTCGAGGTGCAGCAGGTCGAAGAAGTACGGCGTGAGCACTGTCGTGCCGGTGGTGGCGGCAGCCGCGAGCACCGCCGGGGCGACCGGCGTACGGCCGGTGGTGCTCGGCGTGGTGCGCCGGGCGGCCCGACTGGAGGTCTGCTGGAACGGCAGCGGGCGGCCCGTCTCGTCCAGGCCGATCGCCTCGCCGTCGAGCACCAACTCCCGGCCAGGCAGGGCGCGAACCGCCGCGACGACCTCGGGCACCCGGCTGGTGATCTCGTCGAGGCTGCGGGTGAACACGGCGATGTCGGCGCCGGAGCGGTGCACCTGGATGCGGATGCCGTCGAGCTTGACGTCGACCACGGCGGGCGTGCCGGTCGCGGCCAGCGCCTCGTCGACCGAGGGGGCGCTCTGCGCGAGCATCGGCGCCAACGGCCGGCCGACCCGCAGGCCGAACCCGGCCAGCTCGGCCTCGCCCCCGGCCAGCGCGGCCACCGCCACGGCGCGCAGGTCACCGGCGAGCAGCAGAGCCCGACGGACGGTGGCGACCGGCACCTCGGCGGCCCGCGCCACGGCGTCGGCGAGCAGCCCGGCCTGGGCACCCTGGCGCAGCTCGCCGCCGAACAGGCCGGTGAGCAGCCGTTGCTCGTCGGTGGTGGCCGCCGCGTAGAGGGCGCCGAGCAGAGCCCGGCGGCGAGCCTGCGAACCGGTGCCCTGCACGGCGGCGATCTGCTCGATGGCCGCGTCGACGGCGGCCACGGTCAGCGTCGGCTCGGCGGCCGGCGGTGGCAGGTCACGCAGGCTCGCGTAGCCCACGCCGGTCTGGCGTTGCCGCAGCTCACCGGCGAGATAGCCGGCGCCGGGCTCCACCTCGGGCGGGTCGAGCCGGCGCAGCGCGTCGGCGAGCAGCTGCACCTTGGCCCGCCGGCCACTGGTGGCGCCCACGGCGGCGGAGGTGGCCGCCAGGTCGATGAACCGCACGATGCCCATCCTGCCAGTCACCTCCGACACCGCCCGGGCATTGCCGTGCCCGGGCGGTGTCGGCGCGGTGCCGCAGCCCGCCGGACCCTGGTCCACGGAGGCGGGCTGCCCCTGTGGAACAGGCACTGACGGACGGCAGGAATCAGGCGGAGACGGGCTCCTCGATGCGCAACCCTCGGGCGCGGACCTCGCCGGCCACCCGGGAGAGCACCGAGTCGAGGGCGACCAGGGCGGCGGAAAGCTCACCGAGCTGCTCATTGAGCGTGTCCTCGGACCACGCGGAGACGTCGACGTCCCCCAGTGCGCTGACGGCGGCCCCCAGGCGGGCCATCACCTCGTTCGTACTCATGTTCGAAAGCCTATAGCAATCCCATCCGCGACACGCCGTAAACGCGCAGATCAGACGCAAACTTGCCGTTATCACTCAGCCGCTGCGGCCACCTTGCCCAGCAGCAGCGCCTCGGCGAGGCAGACCTTGGCGAACTCGCCGAGGTGCAGGCTCTCGTTCGGACCGTGCGCGCGGGCGTGCGGGTCCTCCACGCCGGTCACCAGGATCGCCGCCTGCGGGAACATCTCCTGGAACGTGGCGATGAACGGGATCGAGCCGCCGACGCCGATGTCCACCGGGTCGGTGCCGTCCCAGGCGGTGCGGAACGCCGAGCGGGCGGCGTCGAACATCGGCCCGGACGCGTCGATCACGCACGGGTCGCCGTCGTGCTCGAAGGTGACCGTCACCTGAGCGCCCCACGGCGCGTGCTTCTCCAGGTGGGCGCGCACCGCCGCGTACGCCCGCTTGGGGTCGTCGCCCGGTGCGAGACGGACGCTGAGCTTCGCCTTCGCGGCCGGCACCAGGGCGTTCGGGGCCTCACCGGTGGCCGGCGCGTCGATGCCGAGCACGGCCAGCGCCGGCTTGGTCCAGAGCCGGTCGGTGAGCCGGCCAGTGCCGATGAACTGCACACCCTCGGCCAGCCCGGCCTCGACGCGTACCCGGTCCTCCGGGTAGTCGACGGCGGCGCCCACCCGGCCGACCAGCCCGTCCACCGCCACGTCGCCGGCGTCGTCGTGCAGGCTCGCCAGCAGCCGGACCAGCGCGGTCAGCGCGTCCGGCACGGCACCGCCGAACATGCCGCTGTGCACGGCGTGGTCCAGCGTGCGCACCTCGACGAAGCAGTTGACGATGCCGCGCAGCGAGGTGGTCAGCGCCGGTACGCCGATGTCCCAGTTGCCCGAGTCGGCGATCACGATGACGTCCGAGGCGATCTCGTCGCGGTGCTCGTCGAGCAGCCGCTCCAACGAGTCGGAGCCGAACTCCTCCTCGCCCTCGATGAACAGCACCACACCGACCGGCAGCGCGTCCCCGTACGCCCGCAGGGCCGCCACGTGCGCCATGATGCCGGCCTTGTCGTCGGCCGCACCCCGGCCGTACAGGCGGCCGTCGCGCTCCACCGGCTCGAACGGGTCGGACTCCCACAGCGACCGGTCACCGATCGGCTGCACGTCGTGGTGGGCGTAGAGCAGCACGGTTGGCGCGCCGGGCGGGGCCGCGCGACGGCCGATCACGGCGGGCTGGCCGCCGGAACGCACGATGTCGACGTCCAGGCCGCAGCCGCGCAGCAGCTCGGCGACCGCCTCGGCGGAACGCTCGACGTGCGAGTGGTCGAAGCCGTCGAAGGCGATGCCGGGGATGCGGACGAGGCGTTCCAGGTCGGCCCGTACCCCGGGCATCTCCCGCTCGACGGCGGCCCGTACCTCGGACTCGGACATGATCGGTGAGGTCATGACCGGCATCGTATGCCGGCCTTACCCCGGCGTGCCGGCGGAGCCCGTGCCCACCCCGCCGACCCGCACCAGGTAGCGGGAGGTGTCGAGCGGCAGCGCCGGCGCGCCGTCGACCACCAGGTCGGCGTGGGCTGCGGTGTCGTCGGCGGCGAAGTGCGCGCGCTCCCCCGCATGCCAGCGGCGCAGCTCGGGCAGGACTTCCGGCCCGTCCCGCTCGATGGCACGGGCGAGCCGCAGCGGCGCCGGCGCGGTCACGAAGACGGCGAGCGTCAGCTCCGGCCGGATCACCGCACGGGCGGCGCTGACCCCCTCCACGATCAGCACCGGCGTCGCCGGCACCGCCATCGGGCGCGGCAGGAAGGACCGCCGCACCCAGCTGTACCGCCGGTACGCGCCCGGCTCCCCCCGCCGCAGCGGGACCAGCACCTCGTCGTCGAACCGGGGCCAGAAGGTCAACTGGTCGTCCCAGCCGTCGAGCAGGTCGTCGGTGTGCACCACCGGTGGTCGCCCGCCGGGCAGCGCCGCCAGGGCATCCGCGAGGTGCGCGGCGAACCGGCTCTTGCCCGCGCCGCTCGGCCCGTCGACGGCGACCAGCCGGGTCCGCCCCAACCGCGCCGGGCCCGCGAGCACCCGCCGCGCCACCTCGGCGTACGCCTCGACGACCACCACCCGTGCCACCTGCCCGACGGCACGCCCCGTCGGCCCGCCGGCGTGGCCGCCCTCGCCCTGGTGCGGACCCGGGTCGCGCCGCCGCGGACCGCCGCGGTCGAGCGGTTCCCTGCCGACGACTCCACGCACGACCGCAGTATGCCCCCCCGGTCCGAGCCCGCCGGACGGGGTGATCGACTCGGGTTCACGGATGTCGGGGTGTCCCGCCGGCCAGGACGGCCCGACATCACGGAAACCGAGTCGATCATGCTGGTCCCGACGGCTGTGACACGTCCGGCTGAGCCGGCTCGGGCGGCCACTCTCACGTCCGGGGGAATTGGCGTGGCGACGGGTGACGGGCGGACCGTTCGGCGCGCGGGCCGGTACCCGAGTCGGCATGATCGGGTGGTGCTCCGAGACGTGATGAGCCCCGGCATCGACGCCCTGCTCGAACAGGCCCGCGCCGGGCTGCACCGACTTACTCCACAGCAGACCGTCGAGGCGGTCCGCGGTGGCGCTCTGCTTGTCGACACCCGTACCGACACACAGCGCCGCGAACAGGGTGATCTTCCCGGGGCGGTCGTCATCGACCGCACGGTGCTGGAGTGGCGGCTCGACCCGGCCAGCGCCTGGCGCATTCCGGAGGCCACCGCGTACGACCGGGAGATCATCGTGGTGTGCCGCCAGGGTTACAGCTCCAGCCTGGCCGCCGCCAGCCTCCAGACCCTCGGCCTGCGCCGGGCCACCGACATGATCGGTGGCGTCGACGCGTGGCTGGCCGCCGGACTGCCCACCACGGACCGCCCCGCCGACATCCGCCTCTGACCCGCCCGCTACCCCAGACCGCTCTACGAGCCACCGGAGAGCCCGCCTACCTGGCCGATCATGCGCTGTCGGCGGGCGGCCCGTCGCGGGGGTGGACGCTCGGGCGGTCCCTTGCAGGGGTGGCGCGCTCAGGTGGGCGGGGCGCCGGGCGGGATGAAGGGGAGGTCCGTGGGCGCGCCGGTCTCGATGAGACGCCAGAGGGCGTCGGTGTCGAGGTGCTCCTCGACGAGGTCGCCGAGCAGGTCGAGCGAGCGTTCCCGGGCGGCGGCGAAGCTGGTGGTCGGCGCGACCCGGAATCCCCTGCGTCCGGCCAGCCGGGCCGCCTCGGTGAGGAACCAGCGGCGGAATCCGTCGGACTCGAACGCCCCGTGCCAGTGCGTGCCGTGCACAGCGCCGAGCACCGCCCCCTCGCCCGCGCCGTCGGCCCCGGTCAGCAGCGGGGTCAGTGCCGGGTCGGCCTGCGAGACGTACCCGTGGTGGATCTCGTAGCCGCGGACCGTCACGTCGCCGGGGCCGGCGCCCACCGACTGCCGGACGGTCTTGCGGGGATCGAAGGTGATCTCGATGGGCAGCAGCCCGAGCCCGGGCACACTGCCCCGCCGGCTCTCGACCGGGTCGTGGATGGCCCGGCCGAGCATCTGGAAGCCACCGCAGAGGCCGAGCAACGGCTTACCGGCTGCCGCGTGGGCGGCGACCGCGTCGGCGAGGCCCGTCTCGCGGAGCCAGGCGAGGTCCGCGACCGTCGACTTCGAGCCGGGCAGGACGATCAAATCGGCAGAGGCCAGTTCGGCAGGCTCGACGGTGAGGCGTACGCGGACACCCGGCTCGGTGGCGAGCGCCTCCACGTCGGTGGCGTTGCTGATGCGGGGCAGTCGGACGACGGCCACGTCCAGCCACTCGGTGCCGTGCGGGGCGGCGGGCCGACCGAGCACCCGCCCGTAGGCGAGCGAGTCCTCCGCGTCCAGCCACAGGTCGAGCGACCAGGGCAGCACCCCGTACGTGGGCCGGCCGGTCACGTGCCGCAGCATCTCCAGCCCGGGCTGGAGCAGACCGAGGTCCCCCCGGAACTTGTTGATCACGAAGCCCGCGACGAGCGCCTGGTCGGCCGGATCGAGCAGGGCCACCGTGCCGAACATCGACGCGAAGACGCCGCCCCGATCGATGTCGCCGACCACGATGGCGGGCAGGTTGGCGTGCCGGGCGAGCCCCATGTTGACGTAGTCCCCGGCCCGCAGGTTGATCTCCGCCGGGCTGCCCGCGCCCTCACAGATCACCACGTCGTACGCGGCGCGCAGCTCGGCCAACGCCGCGTACGCGGTCTCGGCGAGCCGGGGCCGCAACTGCCGGAAGGTGCCGGCGGTGATCGTGTCGACCGCCTCGCCGAGGAGGACGACCTGGCTGGCGAGGTCACTGCCCGGTTTGAGCAGCACCGGATTGAAGCGCAGGTCCGGTGCGAGCCCGCACGCGGCGGCCTGCATGGCCTGGGCGCGGCCGATCTCCCCACCACGCCCCTCCGGCCCGACGACGACGGCCGAGTTGTTCGACATGTTCTGCGCCTTGAACGGCGCCACCTTCACGCCACGCCGGTGCAGCCAGCGGCAGATGCCGGCGGTGAGCACGCTCTTGCCGGCGTCCGAGGTGGTGCCGGCGACCAACAGCCCACCGCTCATCGCCCGCTCCCCCGCCCCACGACGCCCCCGACCCGGCCATGCTCCGGCCCGACGGGCAGCAGGCCGCCCGCCGACCAGCCACGTCGAAACGCCTCCCGGGTCGCTGGACGACCGGTGCGCCGTTCCGTCACGGCTCGCAAGCTGCGGCGCGCCACTGCGTCGGTCAGGCGGCCGACGGTCACCGGGTAGGCAGCGGCCACTCCGAGGGCGGCCAGGCCGACAGCGCCGGAGATGCGCGCGGCCCGCTTGAGGTGTCGCGCCTCGGGACGGGGGCCGTCGCCCAGGAACGGGCGGACCTCGGAGCGCCCGAAGTACATGTTGCGGCCACCGAGGCGGACGCCGAGCGCCCCGGCCATCGCCGCTTCGCACTGGCCGGCGTTGGGGCTGGGGTGGTCGTTGCGGTCCCGCCGCCACACCCGCCAGGCCCGGTCCCGGTCGCCGTTGGCAACCGGTGCGACGGCGATGGTGAGGAGCCCGGTCAGCCGGGACGGCACGAGGTTGAGCAGGTCGTCCAGCCGAGCGGCCGGGGTGCCGAACCGCGCGTAGCGCTCCGATCGGTGCCCGACCATCGCGTCGAGGGTGTTGGCGGCGCGGTAGCCCAGCAGCCCGGGCAGGCCGGCGACCGCACCCCAGAGCAGCGGGGCGACCACCGCGTCGGAGGTGTTCTCCGCGACCGATTCGACGGTGGCGCGGGCCAACTCCGACTCGTCCAGGGTCGACGGGTCCCGCCCGCAGAGGTTGCCGAGGCGCTTCCGGGCGGCGGGCAGGTCGCCGTCGCGGAGCGTACGACCCATGATCGCGGCCTCGCGCCGCAGCGTACGACCGCCCAACACGGTCCAGGTGCCGACGGCGACGAGGACCGCGCGGCTCACCGGCCGGTGCCGGGTGGCCACCGCGGCGACCGCCCCGAGCGCCACGGGCCCGCCGACCGCCAGCGCCGTGAACACCGCGCCGGCTGTCCGGTCCGGCCGGTGCAGGCGACGCTCCAGAGCGCCGGCCACCTGGCCGAAACCGGCTACCGGGTGCCACCGACGGGGGTCGCCGAGCAGCCTGTCCAGCGCGTAACCGGCCACCAGGCCCACCGCGTTCGCCACCGGCGCTGTCTGCCGCACGCGTACCACCCCCCGGCCGGCCAGCCTAGACGAGCGCCGCATGAGCCAGCCGCGCCTGCCGTACTCCATCGGAACCTCCTCTGGCCGTTCCGCTCACGCGGGGTGACGACGCCGACCACGCCGCCACCCCGCCCCCGTCGTGCCGTCGGTGCGAACGTCGCCGGCACCGACCTCAGGCAGCGGTGCTGCTGTCGCCCCGGGACCGGACGGTCACGCCGGCTGCGGAACCCGACCTCGGCCCCGCCGGCCCCGACCGGACGGCGGACCATCCGGCCGACCCTCGTCGGGAACCGGTCCCAACTCGTCGTCGGGGTCGTCCTCCGGGTCGACGTCGTCCGCCGCCGCACGGGTCAGCTCGTCGTCGTCCAGGGCCGCGGGAACGCCACCGATGTCACCGAGGGAGACCTCGTCGAGCGGGCCGTGGCCGAGGGGACTGGTGCGCGGCGAGGCGTACTCGGGCAGTTCGAAGTCGTCGTCGAGCGGCCCGTCGTCGGGCAGCGCCGGCGCCTCCTCGGCGGGTACCGGCTCGGTGGGCTCGCCGTGCACGCGACCCTCGGTGGCCGCGTCCTCGACGGCGCTGGTGCTCATGGTGGGTCGGTTGCGAAGGAAACGGGCCCGCCCTCGGGACAGGTCGTGGCCGACGGCGACCGCCTCCAGCTCGTAGAGGGTGCGGTGGTTGCCGGCCTCGTCGGTCCAGTCGCGGGTGTAGAGACGCCCGCAGACCACCACCGGGTCGCCGACCATCACCGACGCGGCGACGCCCTCGGCGAGCTTGCGCCAGCAGTTGACGCGGACGCGCAGCGAGTTGCCGTCGACCCAGCGGCCGCTGTCGCGGTCGAGTCGGCGGGCGGTGGAGGCGACCTTGAAGTTGGCCACCAGGGTGTTGCTCTCCTTCGTCCGCCGCCACTCGGGCGCCGTCAGAATGTTGCCGACGATCGTGACGTACGTGTCGAACATCGTCCCTCCAGGGGATCGGGGTCTGCCAGCGCGAGTCGACTCGGCATCGAGCCTGTGCGATGTCGACGGCCACCGCCAGCGCCGCCACCCGAACCTGTGGACAACGGGCCACCTGTGGACAACGCCCTGATCAAGCCCCTGTTGTGGTACGGCCGACCCACCCGAGCGGCCGATGGCGGTTCCGGAACCGCCCGAACTGGGTATGGATTTGATCAACGCACCACCGACAAGCTCCACGTCGACGAGAGGTCAGCACCATGATGATCACTACTTTCGGCTCCGCGACCACTTCCGAGGTGCGGCGATGAGCGCCGTGGCGAACCCGGCAACCGTGGGCGAGTGCCTGCGGGTGGGCGCGGGCTTCTCCCAGGGCGACCGCAACTGGATCGCCGAGCAGTTCGCCACCCTCGACGCCCGGCTGGCCGGTTTCCACGCCGACGCCACCGAGCTGGAGGTGTCGGTGAAGGACCGGGAGGCCCGGGGTCAGAAGGTCACCCTGGAGTGCTGGATCGCCGGCCGGCAGAAGATCGTCACCACCTCCACCGAGGAGGACCTGCACGCCGCCCTCAACGACGTTCGCGACGACCTGCGTCGGAAGCTCAACGACGCCAAGACCAAGCAGGAGCCGCGCAACAACAAGCACCTGCGGGACATCCCGCAGCCGCAGGGCGAGCCCGACCCGATCGACCAGGACCCGGCCCGCGTCGACGCGGAAACGGCCTGACCCACCCACGACCGACCCGCGATCTTGCACTTTCGGATGCCGATATGAGTATTCCCAAGGCTTATGTCGCAACAGAAAGTGCAAGATCGCGGGGGCGGGAGCGGGCGCGCGGGGGCGCGGGAGCGCGGGGGCGGGGGGCGGGGCTACCGCTCGGTAGTGGTGCGGGCGTAGCGTCGTCGTTGTGGAACCGGACGTGTTGGGGTTGCCGTACGAGCGGCAGACGATCGACCTGGGCACCGACGACGAAGGCCCCGTTGTCGCGACACTGGTCCGGCGGCGGGCCGAGCGCCCCACCGGGCGGGCGGTGCTCTACGTGCACGGCTTCGTCGACTACTTCTTCCAGACCCACCTGGCCGACTTCTTCGCCGAGCGCGGTTGGGACTTCTACGCGCTCGACCTGCGCAAGTACGGTCGCAGCCTGCTCGGGCACCAGACGCCGAACTTCTGCCGCGACCTCAGCGACTACTTCCCCGAGCTGGACGCCGCCGCCGAGATCATCCGCACCGAGGACGGGCACGACACCCTGCTGGTGATGGGCCACTCCACCGGCGGCCTCATCATCTCGCTCTGGGCGGACGCCCGCCGCGACGCCGGCATCGTCGACGGACTGGTCCTCAACAGCCCCTTCTTCGACCTGAACGCCCCCTGGGCGGTCCGTCGACCCCTCGCGGCCGCCGTCGCGCGGCTGGGCCGCAGGGCGCCGCACCGCGTCCTGCCCTTCAGCCTCGGCACGGTGTACG
The DNA here is from genome assembly GCF_040608495.1 of Micromonospora sp. NPDC005174. Taxonomy (NCBI): domain Bacteria; kingdom Bacillati; phylum Actinomycetota; class Actinomycetes; order Micromonosporales; family Micromonosporaceae; genus Micromonospora; species Micromonospora sp. NPDC005174. The sequence continues at coordinate 69,638 of NZ_JBEXIJ010000016.1, forward strand.
GCGAGAGCCTGCACGCCGACCACCGCGGCGAGTGGGCCTATGACCTGGCGTGGAAGCCGTTGGCCGGGTTCCCGGTGCGGGCCGGCTGGCTGAATGCGATCCGCACCGGTCAGCGTCGGCTGCGCGCCGGCCTGGACATCCCGGTGCCGGTGCTGCTGGCCTGCTCGACCCGTTCCTTTCGGGGCACGAAGTGGCACGACAACGCCACCCTTGCCGACGCGGTGCTGGACGTCGAGCACATGGTCCGGTACGCGCCCCGCCTCGGCCAGCACGTCACGCTGGCCCGCTTCGACGGCGGGTTGCACGACCTCACGCTCTCCGGACCGACCGTACGCGCGAAGGTCCTGGACGAGGTCGGCCGCTGGGCCGAGGCGTTCCTGGCCGCCGGCCCCACCGCTCCGGCCGACGACGATGCCGACACCGACGCGCCCACGCTGCCGCAGAGCCGCCGCCCGTCGACCGACGCCGCCGAGGCAACAGCGGTCGGCGACTGATCAGCCGCGCCAGACGAGCGGGACGCTCCGGGGCGACGGCGTCGGGACTGATCAGCCCCGAAAGCGACGGCGCGCTGATGCGACTGATCCGTCACCATCGGTCGACCGGCAGCGTAGTAGCGGCGGCGGTCAGCGGCTGAGCGGTCGAGCCGGGTTCAGGCGTCGCCGTGCGCGGCCGACAGGACGGCGCCGATCCGGTCGAAGGTCGCCACCGGGTGCCCGTCGACGCCGGGCAGCACCAGGCCGAGGCAGTACAGCGACACGTCGCCGGCCGCGTCAGCCTGGACGACGAAGACGGGCGCGCCGACGTACCCCGGGGGTAGTTCCGTGGTGATCCGCACGTCGTCCCCGTCGCGGACGACGCGCTCGATCGCCACCTCCAGGGGGCGGGAGCCGTCGTCGCGTACTCCGTGGGCCAGCACGAAAGCGGAACTGCCGTCGGCGCCGAGGTCGGCGACGGCCTCGGGCCCGGCGGCGATCCCCGCCGGTACCGGCTGCACGCGCCACCGCCAGCCACCGTCGCCGGCGTAGCGGTGCAGGCCGGCGGTCGGCAGCACCGCGACCCCGTCGCCCGGAAAGCGGGCCCAACCGGGCACGATCTCGGCCGCCGCGACGGCGTCCGGCGCGACACCGGCCGGCTCGGTGACGCTCGCCCGCAGGCCCAGCTCACCGCCCGCCGCGCCGACGAGGTCGGCCGCCGTCAGCAACGCCTCCCCCACCGGGTCGTCGCCACCCTGGAAGAAGAAGGCGGTGCCGTGGGCGTCGGCCGTCCGGTAGGGCAGGATCGCCCGACCGACGACCTGGCACAGCTCGTAGGCGACGCTGCTCTCGGCGTCGGGGTCCAGCAACACCAGCCGAGGGTACGGGCCGACGGCCGGCCTCCTCGCGGGAACCCGAATGCCGACCGGAGCCGCCTCGTGAGACTCTGCTCGCCAACGTGGACGCGGCACCCATCGACCCGACGCGCCGTGGGTCGGCGGTACCCTTCTGGCGCGACTTCCACGCCGCGCGCCCGTAGCTCAGCGGATAGAGCAGGGGACTTCTAATCCCAAGGCCGCAGGTTCGAATCCTGCCGGGCGCACTCTCACGCAGTAGGCTTGACCTGCCGCTTCTTGCTCTTCTTGCGATCTTTCTTACTGGCAGCCTTCGATGCCTTGTCCCCATGTGAGCCCGAGGTGAGCCCGGGAGTGCGCTTGGTGCCCCGACCAGAGATCAGGCGGGCCGTCGCTTCGGCGGCTTCCAAGGCCAGTTCGGGCAGGACAGCCGTATACGTGTCCGCAGTGAGTGCGTACGAGGAGTGCCCAAGCATCTCCTGTACCACCTTCAGCTTGGTTCCGGCCTTGAGCGCCATCGTGGCCGCGCCGTGGCGAAGGTCGTGCAGGCGGATCGGCGGAAGGCCCAAGCGCTTAACGAGCCGGTCGAAGTAGTCAGACAGCCACGTCGGCTCTACCCACTCGCCATTGGCCCGCGTGAAGAGACGGCCACTTTCCACCCAAGCCGTACCGGCGTCTTCACGCGCCTGTCGCTGCCGCTTGTTGTGGCGCTTCACCACCTTCACGGTGCCAACGTCGAGCGCCACCATGCGGTTACCAGCGTCACTCTTGGGCGCGTTCTCTTCGATCTCGCCGTTGATGTCTACAAGCTGCGTCGCGACGGTCAACGTCTGACCCTTGAGGTCCAGGTCTTCGGGCCGCAGCCCGCACGCCTCACCACGCCGCAGGCCACGAAGTGCGACGAGGTGGAACAGTGCGTACAGCTCGTCCTCCGCGATGCCGTCAAGGAAGGCGATCGTCTGCTCAGTCGTCCACACCATGACTGGCGACGGCCTTTCGCCGGTAGCCCGCCATCGCGCGACTCGTTCGTCAGTCCACACGAGCCCCTTGGGTCGGTTCACCGGGTCGAGTTCGACGTGGGCGGCCGGGTTGAAGGTGATCAGCTCTTGCGTAATCGCATCGTTCAAGGCAGCGCGGAGCGTCGCTCTGATGTGCCGCCGGGTCGTCGGGCCAACCGAGCGGCGGAAGGGCGGCATTGCGGCGATGGCGGTACGCGCGACCTGGCGGCGCTCACGACCCCGAAGCGTCTTGAGTTCTTCGATGGCGGCACGCCGAAGCGCGTTAGCTTCCTCAATCTCAATGTTGCGTTCAACAATTGCATTGAACATCTCCGACAGGTGCGAAACGCGAAGCCGATCTAGGCGAACTTCGCCGATACGCGGCTTGAGATGAAGGCGGATGTCCCGCCCATAGCGGTTGATCGTGCTGGCGCGGATCTTGCGGCCAGCAAGCCAGGTGTCGAGGAATTCCCCGACTGTGATGCGCGCGGTCAAAGACTGGCCGCTACGGAACTTCCGCCGAGTCTCTTCTAAGTCTGGCAGCGGTTCCCGGTTGGCCGCAACGCGCTCCAACAAGTCGCCCATGCGTTGCCGGCCGTCTTCGTCATCGATCTCGGGCAACGCCAGCAGCGCGCGGACCGCATCCAGGTCCCCCTGAGCTTCCGTGGCCGCTGTGTAGCCAGACCGACGGAAGGTGCGACGCTCGCCCCCAGCATTCGGCGGAAGCTCCTGACGAACGCCCCAGGTGCGGTGACGGCGCTGATTGAGCTTCGGGCAGGATTGCCCGTACTGCTTGCCAGTCTCCGGATCGCGGCAAGCGCAGCGACGGAATACTGATCCTCTCAAGGCTCCTCCTTGGGAGAGGGGAAGTGGTACCTATTATGGTACCACTTCCCCGACGATTGATTGAAGGTGAGTCATGCGACGACGCCGGGTGGTCGAGGCCGCTCAGGGATTGCCGGCGCTCCCCGGCGAGGAGAAGCGCGACCAGCAGGTCAAGATTCGGCTCACGGTGAGCGAAGTGGAAAAGCTGATGAGTTTCCGGCCAGACCTCACCGCCGCCGGCATCGTCGCGCTCCTTGTCGATGACGTGCTGACCGGTCGCGTCGTTCCTCAATGGTCCGTGAGGTCAAGTGACGGCTCGAACGCCGAGTAGTTCCAGGATTTCCGGGACGGGAACGACGTAGCTTCGCCCGACACGGAGCACCCGCACCGGGAATTGCCCACGCTTGGCAAGGGCGTACGCCTTGCTCCGGCCGATGCCGAGAATGGCTCCGGCAGTCTCTACATCCGTTGTCACGCCGAGAGCGCGAACGGCGTCGATGGTCCAGGGGTTGTCAGTCGTGGTGCTCATTGCGTGTCTCCTTGAGGGGTGTGGACGCTCAACCGAGCGTCGTGGGCGGCATCGCGGGCGGCTTGGAGGTCGTCGGCGATGGCGTCGGCGAACATGGCTTGTCCGGCGGTGTGGCCGGTTCCGGCGTAGGTCCAGTGCTTGTCGGTGATGGCGTCGGTGGTGTCGTCGTGAATGTCCTCCTGGTTGTGGTCGCGGCGGTGTTGTTCGCGGGCGGCGCGTAGCGCGGTGTAGGTGGTGGAGTAGGCGCGGCTCTTGCTGACGATGTGGCCTCGGTAGCCGAGTTGGTGCGCCCACCGCCGCAGGTTCAGCGCCTTGTACTCTGCGCGGCTGCCGAGGGTCCAGCAGGTGCGGATGAGGGTGCGAGCGTGCTCGGTGATGGGGAGCACGGAGATCGTGATGGCGTCACGGATAGGCCGATCCACGGTGATGCCGGCGACATCAGGCTTGGTGACGTACTTAGCGATGTACGAGGCCACCGCTCGCTCGGTCAAGTCGTCGTCGCTGCGGCCGGGCAGGATGGGCCGGATATCGAGCTGAGCCCCAAACCGCAAGATCGAATCGAGGCCGGGCACGGCCAGGTGCACCCGCCGCGTCGCCGTACGGACCGTCTGCACCAGGAGCGCCAAAGTGGCCCAGGCCGGAGGCGGGGCATCGGGGGTGGGACCGTCAAAGCGCATGACGGCGTGGAAGTGCACCGAGCCGCGCCGCTGGTACTCGGCAACCTTGGCGTACGCGACGCGGACCGTCTTGCGGGCGGCGGTGCGGGAGATCCCGCGTGCGGTGGCAAGGGCTTCGTAGAGGTTGCGGTGCAGCCGTTGCCACAGGTCGCGGGTGTGGGCGTTCCACAGCACCGCGGCCGGGTAGTCGTAGCACTCCGGGCAGAGCGGGGAGCCGGTGAGCGGGTCGCCGGAGGCGTGCCGGTCGAGGCACCACAACGGCCGGCCGTGGCGGCAGACGAGGCCCCGACGACCGCGTGACGGCCGGCAAGGTTCGTCGGTGGTGTGCCGGTGGACCGGGCCGAAGCTCGGCGCGGTGAAGGTCACGAACACGCGTGGATGCGCTCGCACGGTGTCGGGGATGCCCTTGCCGCCGGCGAGCCCGGACACGACGAGTTGATAGGTGTCGCCCTGGTGCAGCCGGGCGCACGGTTCGCAGCGGGACTGGCGACGATTGCCGCAGGCGATGGTGAGCCGCCCGTGCGGCTGCTCCGCCGAGGTGAACGCCTGCACCAGGCGGCCGGTGGCGGCGTCCACCGTCATCGTGTGGCCGACCAGGTGCACCGGATGTTGGCAGCCGCCGATGTGACGCACGCGGGCCAGCCACGCCCGGAAGTCAGGGTGCGTCGCGGTGGACACGATCTCACGATCGGTGAATGACAGGCCCTCGTCAGGCCCGCCAGGGGCGGGGGTAGGCATGGTGGTCCTCTGCTCCTCGCGTAGGGATGCCCGGCGCTGCGTTGCCGGTCCGGTGGTGGTCCGCCGTCACCGGCCGGTGGTGCGGCGGGGCTGGTTGGTCGTGGTCGCATCCGTTGCCTCCATTCGTGTCGCGTGTCCGCAGGTGGTTAGGCGGCCGGCGGAGTGAGGTCGGGCAGGACCGGCGCCAGGTGTGCCGTAGCGGCGATGACGGCCGTCAACTGCTCCGGCGACAGGTGCACCGAGCGGGCGCGTATCCAGCCCGCTTCGTCGGCGGTGGTGACCGCGATGCCCTTCACCGCCGGGTCGATCTGCTGGGCGGCTTCCACCGCATCGGGGTAGAGGTCACCGAGGGTCATCTTCACGGTTTCCTCGTCGTTGACCCGCAAGCAGATCCGCCCGGCGAGCTGGGCACGCAGCGCGGTCACGCCAGGGCCGAAGTCCGAGCCGACCCGTTGCCCAGCCACGATCACATGCACGCCGAGAGCCGCGCCGAGCTGCGCCAGCCGCAACAGGTGCGTGGTCGCCCGAAGGGCTTCGTCCTTGTCCGCGCGGGAGGCGACCAGGTACAGCTCTGCCAGCTCGTCGACGATCACGACCACCGGCACCGGCCGCACCAGGGGTGGGAGCTGCCAGATGTTGCGTGCCCCGTGGTGGCGGCACAACGCCATGCGCCGCTGTGTCTCCACGACGAGCGCGGCCAGGATGTCCGCCGCTTGCGCCCGGTCGGTGGCCAGGGCGGACAGCCGGGGCGCGTGCGGGGCCAGCTCCATGCCGCCCTTGCAGTCGATCCCCACCAAAGCGACCGGCCGCCCTGCCCACCGCGCTACAGCCGCGTTGATGAGCGTGGACTTCCCGGACTGCGTGGCCCCGGTGATCAGCCAGTGCGGAAAGGTCACCAGGTCGATCAACCAACGGTGCCCGTCTTCCCGATCACCGACATCGGCCACCAGGTCCGCCGGCACCGCTACCGCCGCCTCTGGGACCGATGTCTTACCCACGAAAGCCCGCTGTTGGTTGGCCAACACGACGTCCCCCGCCGCGCCCGAACCCAACAGCGACCCAACAGGCCGCCGCCGTTGGGTTGAACTCGCCACACTGATCCCCGGTTGGGCGACAGCGACGCCCGGCTTCGGTGGCGGATCGGTCGTCCAGGTCGCTTCCCCCGTCCGCTGCGAGGTGAGGGGGTCGGAGGTGAGGATGGTCAACCGGACCCGGCCGCGTAGCCGCGCGTCGACCCGCACCGCGTGCACACCCCAGGCATGCGCCATCGCTTCCGCCGCGTTCACGAACGGCTCCGGAACCTGCCCGGGGTGCAGCAGGATCACCGCCGTTGCCCCGAACGAGCGGGGACGGATACGACGCAGCAGCGGCAGGACCGGCATGATCGGCTGTCCCTTCACCAGCAGCGGCCCGAGTTGCCCCGTGGTCGGCCGGTCAGTGCCGGTCAAACTGGCGTTCAGGCACAGGTGCCGCCAGGAATGACGCATTCGCAGGCGCAGCAGCGGGAAACCGAACAGGTACCAGTGCGCCCGAGGTGCCTTCCAGCGCAGCAGCCGCGACACCACGCCCAGCGCCACGACAACGGCCACCAGGACCACGACGGCGGTAATGATCGCCGGTAGCCACGCCTGAAGCCGGTCGAGGGTGACCCCCGGGAACCTCGGCGCGAAGCCAGGGAACCCGGGGGTCATCGACGGTGACGGCGCAGGCGGCGGCGGCGGGGCCGATGCCGGCGGCATCACTGCAACGGCGGTCATGACGGGTTGGCCTTACCGCCGCGCTCCCGACCGGCGGGACCCGGCACCGGAGCCGACGCAGGCCCGCCGCCGTTACCAGGCTGCTTCGGGTAGATCGACGCCGCCTTGTAGGACAGGCCATGCCGGCCCTCGATCTCCCACAGCGACACGTCAAGCTCGGTCACACCGACCGGGTTGCCCTCCATGACGCCTTCCGGCTGGGCGGAGGTGCTGACGTCGATCACCGACGCTTTGCGCGTGCCTGCGCGTCGCACCGCGATACCAGTCACCCAGACGCGGTTACCGTCACGGTCCTTGCGCTGCTCGCCGTCGAGATCGGTCTTGGGCTCCGGCGCAGCCACGCACAGCAGGCCGGTCAGACGAGAAAGATCAACAGGAATGCTGTTCACAACGAACTCCAAAAGTTGGATGAGTGGTGCTCTGAGGTGGTGCCGTACAGGTGGTGCTGCATACAGTGCGGTAGTCGGAACAGGGGCAGGACGGGAGTCAGGCAGCCGGGGCGGGCCTCGACTCCGAGCCAGCGGGACGCGACATGGCCAAAGCGACCCGGCGGTTGGGCGAAAGACGTAGCAGGACATAGCGGGCCTCCATAAAGACGGACGACGGTGGCAGCGCCGCCCAGGACCAGGACGACGAGCAGGACGGGACCGATCCGGGCCGAGACGACCCAGGGCCGACGAGCCGGGAACCGGACGGACGGACCCAGCTCGACGCGACGCGAGCGGACACACAGACGATTCGCAGCCGGACGCCCACGACAGGACGGCGGCACGGAGAGCGCCGCAGGCACCCGCGCACCGGGCAAACCGGCGAGCACGGCCAGGACGCCAGAAGGTGGGACGAGCGCGGTCAACACCCCGGAGAACCGGGAGTGCGTACGAGTTTCCCTACTTGGTCAAGAAGCGGAATCGGCATGGCCGATCCCGCGAGAGAAGGGAAAGGGGAGAGGAGCGGTGGGCGGGGTCGGGGGCTGCGGCCTGGCGGCCGGTCCCCCGCCCCGCCCCAGAGAGAAACAGAGCGCACACGAACCCGAAGGGCGACCAGCAGTCAACAACCAGGCGTCAGGCCCTCACGTCGAACCCCGACCACGGGCACAGGCCACACCGCACACCGGACGACAGCACGAGCGGATAGCGACCCATCCGTCCGCGAACTGGCCACGGGCCGGACCACGAATCGCCGCCAGGACGCCAGCCGACACGCCCGAACCGTGACCAATTCTCACGGATGTGACCAACGTCGGCCGAAACCGCAGGCCACAACACCGACAGCGCCGCCTACGCCGGCCCGGTCGATTCATGGTCAGGCTTTGAGGTGCTGCCGCGCCGGCAAGCCGGCTTGCCCTCGAACACCGAGGCTGAGCAGCACGAACGTGACTTCAGTAAGCACGACGGCACCGCCGGTCACTCACCGCTCGACACCTCCGATCGCCACGCCCCTTGATGCCGGTGCGCCACGTGCACGTTTCCTTCTACCTATAAAAGGGGACCGCCAATGGCCCGAATGTTCCAAGATCGACAACTTCGTCGGCGCAACTCGAAGAATCTTTCTGGCCCGCGCGTACGCTCGAAGAGATCAAGGTCAGGCCGGAACGGGGACCGGTCCGACTGTCGGTAGTGGAGCCGAGCAACAACGAGCGCTCGCAGCGGGGGCCGCGCAACACCATGGCACCCTGACGCGATCTCTCAGACGCTTGTGCGATTCCCGGCGGTGTCCGCCGCACGCCGGACCGCACCAGGGGTCAGCGTCGACCCGGCTCATCACCGCCGACAGGCGGCCCGGTGTGTCCCCACCCAGCCCGAGGCGACGTTGGGAGGACACGAACCCGTGCCCGAACACCGAGTGCCCACAAGGCACCCCCACGGCATAGCCCTGCCTGGCCAACTCACCTTCTCCGCACCACCCACCGCCGACACAGACGCCTCGTCCGACCCGGTAGCCGCCCTCGTTGAGCAGAAGGCGATGCCCGCCGGCCAAGTCCTGTCCGCCGCCATCACCCTGTGCCGCGTCGGCGTGCCGAAAGGGTGGATCACCGGCGCCGACGACCCCCGCCCCGCCCGCGCCGATGAGGTCGTGCGCCACCTGCTGGCCGACGACGCCACCCGCGAGATCAAAGACCAGGTATGGCGGCACATCGTCGGACAAGTCCGCGACGACACCGAAAACCGCGAAGACTGGAACCTCTACGCCCTCGGCGTCGCCGCCCAAGGACTTCTCTCCCGCGCCGCCCGACTCGCCATGCCCGACGATCCCGCCAAGCGTGCGATCGCCGCTCAGTACACGCTGATACACGCCTTCCTCGAACGGATGCAGGCCACCGTAACCACCGCGGCCGGCACCCGCTGGCGACTGGATATCGACCGGCCCAACGTCTACTCACGGCTACTCGGCGGCGCGTATGACCACGCCAGCGGACGCACTGAACACCGCCGCAAACAGCTCACCCGCCGGCCCGACGAGACCGCTACCGAACACCAAGCCCGCATCGCCAGACTCCGCGAGGAGGAACCCCGAGAGATACCCATGGGCGGCGTCGCCGAACTCAACGCCTACCACGGCAAGCACCACAACGAACCCAACCCCGGCGGCATGGATGCCGCCATCGCCCGCCTACAAGAGTTCGTCGCCCAGTCCGCCCGGATGCCGCCCGCCGACCGCATCGACCCCACCAGCGCCGAACTCCTGCGACGCACCTACCTCAATGGTGAACCCCTCGGCCAGGTCGCCGCCGATCTGAACATGTCGCCCAGCAACGCATCCAAGCGCCGCGCCACCGCCGTACGGCAACTCCGCCGGCTCATCGCCCGACAGATCCCAAACGAGCGACCGCCCAGCTAGATCAAAATCTTCGAGCAGACATAAGACGCTATACCGGGCCAACGCACCGGACGATGGATGGCGTTCAGTTCAATCTACTGGCTTTCCAAAGCCGCGATCCAAGCGTTCTCCGCTATTTGCAGGTCGATAAAACGCTCCGAACAGATGTGCTCATTCAGGAAATCCCACGCACGCAATTTCCGCAGGCGCATCTATTCGCATCTACATTTAGGAGCGCAAGTCATTGACATCTTTTCCGGTGGTCGGCAGGGTAGGAGGGGCCTCGGGGTTTCGCATTCCATCCACCGGAAGGAAGCGCTAGTGATCGCACTTAAGCGAGGCGCAGTAGTGGCCGTGGTCGCAGTCCTCGGACTGTTCATTGGAGCTGCGCCAGCGTACGCCTACGTCAACTACACCTCCAATGGCTGCGTTTTGAGCATGGGCATCACCAGTCCGCAGGCCATCGGCACAATTCGGGCCGCGTCCGGCACCTGCGACGGCGACAACGTCTACCGGGCCACGGTTTACGACGACATCGCCACCAGTGACGGTTACTGCGTCGTCGCGAAGCTGCAAGGGATCACAATGGCGACTTCGTGCAACTCGTCCGGAACGTCGTTCACGTTCACCGACCCGGACGGGAACTCGAACGCAAGCATCCAAGTCTGCTACTCCGGCACTTCAACTTGCGCCGGCCCAGCGGGCGGCAACAAGAATTTCTAGCGCGGCCAGCAACAAGTCGGGCGTGCCCTGAGCTCCTGCCGGTCGACCATCGCGTCGACCGGCAGGAAGCCTACTCTGGACCGCAGTCGTAGCGCGTCGGCTTGGAAGGCATCGCACTGACTAGTGGTCCGGACAGGGCAGCAATCCATTGACCGGAGCCTTCACCCGCCGGGGCGTAGATAGGCGGGATCGTCACAGCAACTGGAACCTTGCGGTCCAACGTCGCCCACGTTGTCGATGCCTCGCCCGCCTCCGCATACCAACAAACACCGGAGATGATCCAGATCTTCGCTGTTGGCTCCGGCTTCGCCTCTTGAGCACCGCACTGGATCATCAAGGCAGGATCTCCGTAGGCCGCATTTTGCTCAGGGCCGTCGCTCACCCGCCTGGCCGGTAGCTCGCGCAACTGAGGGGGCAACTGGGAAATTAAAGCCAGGCAAGCGCGTGCTTGGTCGGCGGAAAGCTGAGGCATGGCCATAGGAACCGGAGTCGTCGCCCCAAGTCGAACATCAGTCCGGCTGGGTCGAGGAGAAGAAACAGGATTTGCGACATCAGGACTCAAGGTGCTGAACGTGGTGATGCCAGCAAGAAGCGCGAACGGTGCCGCGACGACGGACGCGATGATCGTATTTCGTCGACCGGTCTTCGCCACCATAGCTACCAAACCATTTCTTTGCGAGTGCACATCCGTCAATGATTTTATCAGGCGACCGGCGTCACGGGCCGCGCGTACTTGTCCCCGCCCCAACCGTAACGGACCGCCTCCGCAACCACCCGCGTCACCGCTTCTTGAATCAGCCCCCGGGACTCCGTGTCATCCTCCACTCGCCAGCCATAACGAGACGTCGAGTCAAGAAACACCACGATGGCGTTGACGATCGGACTGACCCGGAACACCAGCGACCACGACGGGCCGTGCACGCGCAGCGTCACCCCGCCCTGCCCAGGAACGACGCGCAGCACACCCGGCCCGCCCCGCTCCACCACGGCCGCAGCGTCAACGAACGGTTGCCGCATTGCCGGGTCATCGCCCAACCGAGCCGGCAACACCTGTTCTACGAGCACGTTCCCCCCACTGCGCCACGGGTCGATCGTCGGCTGATCCGCAAGAGCGTTCGCAACCTGATCAGCCAGCGCCCGGCGACGACGCGCTGGCTCCGATAACCCCCGAGGCTCCGCAGCACGCTTGCCCCACGGCACCGCCGGATCACCCACCGGCAGCACCCTCATCGAGGTGTTCCCACCGGCGGCCTGATCGCGCCACACCTGATCGTGCGCGACCTCGGACCGCAAGTTGTACAGATCATCAACCCAGGCCGCCCAAGCCGCCCGCGTACGCGGCTTCGGCAACATCCCCGGCAGTGAACGCAAGCGCCGACGCGTCGACCGCCGAGCACACAAGCTCCGACGACCGGCAGGCGAATTGCGGTACATAAAACACAGCTTGGCATAGTGCCAGTAGCGCTAGCGACAGTTGGCCTTCCGCCAGTTGAGCTTTTGCCAGTAGCTGACGGCGGACAAGCGTCCATGATCCGGCTACAACCCTCGATCCGCTGACCTCACACGGTAGGTTCATCCCGTGCTTGCGATGACTTTGCAGGAGATCACGGCCGTTGTCGGCGGAGCCGTCCACGACGCTGCTCAGGACGTCACCGTAACCGCCCCGGTGATGTTCGACAGCCGGCGCGTCGAGCCCGGCGGGATGTATGTGGCGCTTGCCGGTGAGCGCGTCGACGGGCACGACTACGCCGCCCAGGCGATCGAGGCCGGCGCGGCAGCGGTGCTGGCGTCACGGCCGGTTGGCGTACCGGCGGTGGTCGTCGAGGACGTACCCGCCGCTTACGGCCGCCTCGCTCGCGCGGTCGTGGACCGGCTACCGCAGACGACCGTGATCGGGGTGACCGGCTCAGTCGGCAAGACCTCGACCAAGGACATCCTTGCCCAGGTGCTCCCCAGGTGGGGTGAGACGGTGGCCAACCGCGCGTCGAATAACAACGAGCTTGGGTTGCCGTACACGGTCACCCGCGCCACCGTCGACACCCGCTATCTCGTCTTGGAGATGGGCGCACGTGGGATCGGGCACGTGGCTTACCTGACTGGGATCGCCCCGCCCGCCGTCAGCATCGTTACCCGCGTCGGGCACGCGCACCTGGGCGAGTTCGGATCGGTGGCAAACATCGCTCAGGCCAAGGGCGAGATCGTGGAAGCGCTGCCCGCCGCACAGGACGGCGGTCTAGCGGTGCTCAACGCCGACGATGAGTTGGTGGCCGCGATGGCGAGCCGCACAAACGCCCGCGTGCTGACCTACGGAGTCGAGAACCCGGCGGACGTGCGGGCCGAGAACGTGACATTGGACGAGCTGGGCCGCGCCGGCTTCCGGCTCGTGCACGACGGCCAGGCTGCCGAAGTGCGGTTGCGCCTGTACGGGTTACACCAGGCGTCCAACGCGCTCGCCGCCGCGACCGTCGCTCTCGGGCTGGGCCACCCGATCGAGGCCGTAGCCGAAGCCGTGTCGCAAGCCGAGGCCGTGTCACCGGGCAGGATGCAGGTCACCACCCGCGCGGACGGGGTGACGATCATCAACGACGCCTACAACGCCGCGCCCGATGCCATGCGCGCCGCAATACGTGCCCTTCACACAATGAGCGGAGACAACAAACGCGCGGTCGCGGTGTTGGGCGAGATGGCCGAGTTGGGCGAACACGCCACAGAGGTGCACCGCGAGATCGGCCAGCAGGTAGCCGAGATCGGGGCCGGATGGCTGGTGGCGATCGGCGGGACGAACGCCGACCAGTACGCCGCCGGGGCCGCCGGCAGCGCCACGGCGGTTGATCGGACGGCGGACGTGGCCGAGGCATGGAACATGCTCAGCGACGGCCTACGGCCAGGCGACGTTGTGTTGGTGAAGGCATCGAACAGCGCCGGGCTCCTCGCGCTCGCAGACAAGCTGATCGAGGAACCCGGCACTGTCACCGCCCAGGCGTAGAGATCACGCGGACACCGCGACCTCGGAACGCTGGCTCAGGGCGTCCAGGATCGCCGCACCGTAGCCGGTCACGTCACCGGTGCCCATCGTCAGGACCACGTCACCGCGACCGGCCATCCGGCCGACAAGCCGGGCCACGTGATCCGCGCCAAGCGGCAGGCAGTATTGACCGTCGCGCAACTGCGTCACGATCATTGTTGCGTCGGCCGCCGGCCGCCCCTCAGGCACAGTGCCGTGCACATCGAGCACCAGGACGTGATCGGCCTTGTCCGCCAGGAGCCGGCCGATCCGCCTACCGAAAGCCAGCACCCGGGCATGCCCGGACGGCTGGAACACCACGATGACCCGGCCGCGAGCCAACGTGCGCGCGGCTTCCAGGTCGGCTGCGATCTCCTTCGGGTGATCGGCGTAGGAGTCGACCACCGTTACTCCGGCCCGGGTGTCGATGTGCTCGAAGCGACGGCGTACCCCGGTGAAGGTGCATGCCGCTCCCGCCACGTGGGCGGGGTCCAGGCCCAGGAGCACCGCACACGCCGTGGCCGCGAGCGCGTTCTCCAGGTGGTGCGCTGCCGGGGTCGGCAGAGTCAGCCGCACCCTCGTCCCGTTCGGCATCCGGACGGTCGCCGAAACGTTCCATCCCTCCGCGTACACGTCGAGCAGGCAGATATCGGCCGTGCGGCTCCGGCCGTAGCGCAGCACCGTCAGGTCAGGTCGTTCCTCAGCGATGACCTCGGCGGCGACGTTCGCCCCCACGCAGTCGGCATTCGCGATCAGGTACCCCCGAGGAGCGATCCGAGAGCCGAACTCGACGTAGGCACGCATCAGGGCGGCGTGGTTGACGAAGTTTTCCGGGTGGTCGTCCGTGACGTTGGTGATGATGGCAATCGACGGGGTGAGGAAGTGGAACGACCGGTCCGACTCGTCTGCCTCCGCAACCAGCAGCCGGGACCCGCCGAGACGGGCGCCAGAGCCCGGATCGGTCAGGTCAGCCCCGACGAGGTAGGTCGGATCCTCGCCGAGCGTCCGCAGGATGTGGGCCAGGATGGCGGTCGTGGTGGACTTGCCGTGTGAGCCGGAGACCGCGACGAACCGCCGATTGGCGCTGAGCGCATCGAGGACCTGCGCCCGGTGGACCACCGGGATACCGGCGGCACGAGCCGCGTCGATCTCCGGCGCATTCTGCGCAACCGTGGTGTAGACGACGCAGCTTGCGCCCCGCACGTGGGAGGCGTCATGCCCCAGGTGCACCCGCACGCCCGCGACGCCCAGGGCCGCGAGTGTGGCGGGGTCGTTCAGGTCGCTGCCGCTGACCTGGTGGCCCAGTTCGGCCAGCAACCGGGCCAGGCCGGACATGGCAGACCCACCGACGCCCACGAAGTGCGGGCGGGACAGGTCAATGGGGCCGGTGTGAGCCTCGATCGTCGGGTTACCAGTGATCGTGTCGGTCATGGTGCCGTGTCTCCTTCGGTAGAGCTGACGGGGTTGGTGCCATGAACTGACGTGCCGAGAGTCCGCTCCTTTCAATCGGTGCGACACCTTGCGCGCGGGCGAACTGCCCCCGGGTGACCAGCTCCGCCGCGCGGGTCCAGTCGATCTGCGTCGGCTGCTCTGCCGCCCGACCAACCGCAGCTTGAGGCAGTGCTGTGCCCGGAGGCTTGCGCTGCCGCTTGCGGGCCGTCCGGCACGCCGGACAGGCACACGGCTTCCCGCCGGGAAAGCGCCGCGACCGATGCGACCGATGCCGAGGACGGATCAAATCCGCGTCGTCGTCACCCACGACCAAGCCCGTCGAGCGCATCCTCCGCACTGGCACGCGCCAGCCATCCGGGTACCGGAGACCGAGACGCTTGGCCGAGCGTCAACCTGCCCGCACGCCCCCACACCAAGAACGGCTCGGTGCGCTGCGAGTACCACGACGGAGGGCAGCAGGCTCGCCCCAGCACAACAGCCGTCTCAGGCGCGGGAGTCACGGGCACCTTGGCTTTCCTCTTGATCCGTCGCAGCAGCCGCACGTCGCCCTCCTCGGTCCTTCGGAGGGGGCCGCCCCGCATGGGGGGACGAGACGGCCCCGGTCAAAAACCACCCCGTCCCTCTCTGGATAGGAGCGGCTCCGATGTGTGACAGTCTGCTGGGGACACAGCGGTCTTCGATACGTGCTCACCACTGTTGTGCCAGCTCAGAAGGCGAAGTGAGCAGGGGCGGGCAAGAACGAACGGCTCGCCGACGAAACTGGGCAGAGATTGGGGACTCAATGGGGACCGCCACCGATTACGTACGCGAAGAACTGCGCCTGTTTCGGGCGGCCCAAGAACTCAGCCAGGATGACTTCGGCAGGGTCATCGGATACTCCGGCTCGCACGTCAGCTCGGTGGAAACCGGCGGTCGTCCACCAACACGCGAATACATGAACGCAGTCGACGAGGCGCACAAGACCGGCGGACGGTTCGCCCGCATGTTGCGTGAGCTGTCGAAGCTCGATCACACCCCAGCCTGGCTGCGCGAATGGATCGAGTTCGAGCGTGAGGCAACCTTGCTCCGCTGGTACGAACCTGCGTTCGTGCCGGGCATTCTCCAGACGGAGGCGTACGCACGTGCCACTCTCGCTAGTGGCGGTCTGCTGTTGCCCGACGAGATCGACCAGCGCGTAGCGTCACGGCTCGATCGACAGTCGATCCTCACCCGTGAAGAACCTGTGCCCCTGGTTGCCGTACTCGACGTGATGGTGCTCCGGAGATCACTCAACGACCACCCGGGCGTGATGGCAGAGCAGCTACAACACCTCGCCAAGATGGCCGAGCTGCCGCACGTGCATATACACGTGGTGACTGAAGACGCCGGGGTCTACCCTGGATTGCAAGGAGGCTTCATCCTGGCCACGCTGGGTGACGGCTCGGTGATCGCACATCTCGATCACCAGGTCCGCGCACAGGTCGTGAACGTCACCGATGACCTTGCTAGCCTCCAGCGCGTGTGGGAGACCATCAGAGGTGAAGCCCTCTCGCGCAGGCAGTCACTCAAACTGATCAAGGAAGCGGCGCAGACATGGACATGACCGGTGCCAGGTGGCACAAGTCGACTCGCTCCGGGACCAACGGCGGGTCGTGCGTAGAGGTGGCCGACAACCTGCCCGGCGTCGTGCTCGTGCGCGACACCAAGGACCGGGACGGCGGCACGCTCCAGTTCGACTCGACCGTCTGGCAGTCGTTCGTCAACTTCGCCAAGCAGCACTAACTTAGACCCCCGCCGGAGGCCCTCGCCGAGTCGGCTGGGGGCCTTCGCCATGTCGGTACACCCTCCGCAGGTGAGCCCGGTGTGAGCCCGGACGTCTACGGACCCGGCAGCACGAGCGAACAGCGACCACCATGGGTAGGGGTGTCTACCTGGACAGATAGACACCCCTAGCAACTCACGATGACGCGCTAACCCGTACGGGATTCAACTTCTAATCCCAAGGCCGCAGGTTCGAATCCTGCCGGGCGCACCCTCATCGTCGCAGGCCGATCACTTGCCGCTCCTGGTCGATGATCACCAGGGCCTTCGTGCCGTCACTTGCCGAGCGACCACAACGGACGCTCAGGTGGTGAACCCATCACCTCGCCCGGCCGTTCAAACCCACGCCCGGCTCGCCGTTGACGACCCCTGAGACCGACCTCCCTCGACTGGCTGCCGGCACCGCAGCGCGACTCAACGGAGGACCAGCGAGATGACAGGTGCTGTCGGCACCGACTGCATCGAAGCCGTCAGCACCTGGGTGCCCGCCGGCCAATCGCTCAGCATCAGTGGCGGTCCCGTTCCGGCCGAGGTGTGGGACGCGTTGCCCCTTGCCAACTTCCACCAGGTGTACGTCGAGCCTGCCGCGATAGGCGACGTGCGCGTCAACAACACCCTCCGCCGCCAGCCGCAGACCGTGGCCGCGCAGATGGTGCATGTGCCGTTGGGACTGGAGCCCGGCTTGGAGGCGGCGGCCGTCCGCGCCGAGCAACTCGGCCTGCCGGTCCTCCTCCGCGCTGCTCGAGCACTCGACCTCAGTGGTCCGCAGGTCGTGCCGTTCGAGGCCTACCCGGAAACCGGTGCGGTGCTCGCGTGGCCCGCCGAACACGTCGGGTACACCGCGTCTGCGAACGGTGGCGCGGTTGCCGTGCGTCGTGTGCCGGCCGGCCTGGTGTTCGCCGACCCGTCGGCGCCTCGTTACGCCGCGGTGATGGAGGCGGCGGCGCGAATGCCCGTGAGCCAGACTCACCTGCGGGTATTCATGCACGAGGATGCCGGATTCGCGGCCGAGGACATCGCCCCCATGATCGCGCTTGACCCCCGGTACAGCGCGCCGGTGGATGTCGTCGTCTGCAATGCCGCCGGGGTGGTCGGCGCCGCCGTGGACCGCCTACGCTCGCTCGCGGCGACACTCTCCCGGCAGGACCAGATGCTGGGTATCGAGGTGCGTGCTGCCAGCGGGATCGTGTGGACCTCGCCCCAGGGCCACGTCATCGCATCCGGTTCCCGCGTCCACGATGACGGCAAGATGCGCCCACAATCCCCTGGCGCGGCCGGCGAATCGTTCTACGCGTTCCGCACTCCCCCACCGGTCAGCGAAGAGCAGGTGGGGCCCACCGATACCGAGGTGATCGATCTCCGGGTAGCGGTTCTGCCGGGCACGATGGAGCCGTCCCCGGGGCACCTGCGGCGGAACGATTGGAGTTCCTGGCATGGAGCGCGCCCGTACCAGGTCCGGCCCGTCACAGAGTGGCCGCAGTACCGGGTCGAGGCCGAGAAATTCGATGCCGCCCTAGCCGGCCATCTGGCCCAGTTGCCTCGGGTGATCAACGCCGCCCGGCAGGCGATCGAACGGCTAGAGATGATCATGGGCCAGGCAGCGGCAACAGATGCCGGGTATGGCGCCACGGCCCGCGATCTGGCGACGGCCCGCGAGCTGGACGATGCCGAGGCGCTGATGGCGGCGCTCGCACTGGCGGTCGGCGACGGGGTGGTCGGAGAGGCGCCCACGTTCACCCGGCTGGCGGCCGGACTGTTCGCCGAACCCGAGTACGCCGAACGGATCGGCGTCGACCACGAGGCGATGCGACAGTTCGCAGATTCGTGGCTGCCCCTGCATGGTCCGTTGAAGAATACAGCCGACCTTACTCGCGATCCTTTCGCAACAACAGCTCGCGACCTGGACCACGCCGATTGGTACACCGGGGATGGGAGCGCGGGCGGCGCACTCGACTACGCCGACCGACTTCTGCGCACCTTCGACTGGCTGAACCTCGACCCGGCACTTCGCAATGACTTCGTCCTCGCACTCGTCGCCACGGCCCCGGCCGGCCCGGACCGCCTCTACGAAGTCCTTCGGGTCGCCGAGGAGAGCCGGACGCCGGTGAGCGTATCCGCCGCCCCCTCCCCTGAACTGGTGTACGAAGAACTCGGACAGCTCGGCGTGTCACGGCTCTCTCTCACACTGGCGGGCATGGAGATGCTGCCCCACGAGGCAGCGTATTACGAGCTGAGCAAAGCTAATGTCTTCAAAGGCCTCGGCTCCAATGATTTCCAACGCGCGCAAGCCACCAAAGCACTGCTCGAAGATTATGACGAAAATAGTGCAAGGCCCAAGCCCGAGAGTGAGATATGGCTGACTGATTGGTTCGATGACTCAGACGCCGACCCTCTGCAGATCAAGATTAAGCTCACCATCGCGCACCTGTTGGCGCTCGCGGCCTACACGGGATCGAACCACGCGCTGATCAACGCGGTCGCCCCGCCGGGTGGCCTGCTCCACCGAGCCGCTCGGACGGTCAAGTCAGAACTCGAAGTAGTCGTGCAGATGCGCGTCGCCGAAGTGATCGACTCGGTGGATGGAGTTGAACCAAGCGACTTCCCTGACCTCATCTGGAGGGATGTGGAGTTAGTTAAATTAAGGCAGAATCTCGAATACAAGCAGGGCAACAGAGGTGCGATCGAGAAGCTGATGCATGCCCGGGGGAAGCAGATCGCCGCAGAATTCGAAGCCGAGGCGCGTGCACACTTCGACATGGTGGTTGACGCACTGATGATTCTGCCGGCAGCTCATGGTGAGGTGTTCCGGGGCGACTACAAGTTCAAAACCGGATTCTCCGAGTACGATGGCGCAACCCTAACATTCTCTCGCTTGCGCAGCACGTCGGCCAGCGAAAAAATCGCTGACAGGGAATTCTTGTCACTACATCGAGACAAGCTCCTCACCAGGCCGGTGAAACTCACCCTGCACCTGGCGGAGTTCAGCGGCCGCGACATCACGCCGTTCTCTATGACCAGGAAGGAAAAAGAGCGGCTACTCCTTCCCACTTCTGTCTTCGAGGTCAGCTCACGAAAAATAGAAGACGGCATCGAGAAGATCGAAGCACACGAGGCGGCTCCACGCGGTGTCAGCGGTGACGCTTTCTCCGCCGCGCGCGACAAAGCACTGCGCGAGGTAGCGGCGCTGCGCCAGGGGCTGCACGACTTGAAGGCGAGGTTAACCGATCTTCAGCGCGAGACGAGAAGCGTCGGACAAGTAGTAAAGCCCATGGACGGCCAGTCCAAGGAGCTGATTTCGGAACTCGAGTCTGCCAGGCACATTTCGGTTCTCGCGCAATCCAGGGCCAACAAGGCCGAGTGGGCGGCTGTCGACGCCCATGATGCCGCTCGAAAGGCATTCGAGCAGGCCTCGGGCAGCGACGCACCTTCGTCTGCGCTAACCCGACTCGGACAACTGGTGGACGAGACCGCCGAAGCCAGGTCCGCGGCCGAACAGCACAGAAAGTCTGTCGAGCAGGTTGCCAGCCGAGTGAGCAGGACGGGGTTCCACATCTCGGACCTCGAGACGCGGGTAGTCGCTGCCACAATGGATGTCGCTGGGGCCGATCTGGCAGCGTACGAGGCACTGCGGAATGTCGCAGTTAGCCTGGAGGAGGGGAGCAGGGCCGACGAGCGGTTGGCGAAGACCCTCGCCAAAGCCAACAAGGACCGCGTAGAACATCATAGAGTCGCTGCTAAAGCCGCCAACAGGGCCGAAGTCCAATGGACCGGCCACGTGCTGCGGACCGCCGGCGACGTAAAAGATCTCGAAGGTCAATTGACGTCGGCAGCAGAAGAGGCCCAGCGGATCGTCGACATGTTCGATGTCACGCAACAGGGGTTGCGGGAAGCGGTCGCCGAATTGAACCGAATGGATGCGCGGCAACAAGAGCTGGACCGTCTGATTGAGACGGCAGCTAGCCAACACGAGGTGTCAAGTAACCTCACTGACGAGTTGGCATTGCCGGCACTGACCGGATGGGGCGGCGACGAGATCGCCGACCGCAATTTCGAGCGATACGTCGGGGCACACCTGTACCAACTTCCACGGGTACGCTCCGCCGTTCGAATGGCTGTACGGCGCCTGCGCGCGGTGCTGGTAAATTCCCGGCTCAACGGGCACCTCGACATCGAGCCGCTGCGGGCATTCGTTCACGACGACCCCACCAGCGCTGGACAGGTCGGCGACACACTGAGCGACGAGGAGGTCCGCCACGTACTGACGCAGGGAAACCTGCGGATGATGATGACGGCGTTCTACAACGCGGCATATTACAAGGAGAGCGCGGAGGCGGTCACCTTGAAGACCGTCCTCGGTGACATCGTCAGGAATGAGGCCTGGGGCGAGGCCGACCGACTCAAGCTCAATGTCGAGTTGCTTCAGCGGGCCAGCGCACAGCTCAAGAGTCGGCGGCGTGCCGCCATGAACCTCATCACCACGCCAATGCACAATGCGCAGCCCTACGCCGACGACCTGTTCGCGGTCGGCAACATTCACGCCGTCGTGAGCACCGCCCCGGAGTACGAGACCCTCGTCACCGCGCTGAGCCACTTCGAGAAAATTCCGCGCGTACCGCAGAACACGTACAAGTTCAATCTCGGCCTCTATGGTCAGGCAACCAGGCGAGAACTCGACGACCTCAACGTGGGCCTGCACCCGTTGGAGGAACAGTACCAACGGGAAGCCGGCAACCTTCCGTTCAAGCCGACTCTGGACACCCCTGACGACGAGGCGATCGACGCGCTCGAGTCCCGGCTGGGTGAGGGTGAGTCAGGACCAGAGTTCCCGTTGGCCTGGTTGACCGGCAGTGCGAAGTACATGATGCAATCCTCGTCGGCCGCGCCGTGGACGAATTCCGTGCGTCAGGCCGGCATCCCGACCGTCAGCGCGATTTCGGGCACCACTGTGCGGCTGCTGTGGGCGTACGACATGCTCGGCCTGCCCGCGCAGTCACGCAACGACTTTCTCCTCGGGATCACGGCCTGGATGCTGGTCACCGACGAACACTCGCTGTACGAGGTGCTACGGGGCGCCGAGTCGGTCGGCATGGATCTGCCGGTGTCGCAGGCCAAGAACGAGACCGACATGTACGCGATCCTCGGCCGTCTCGGTGTGCCAGATGAGGCTCTGATGCGCTTCGGCCACGAGCGTCGGCCGGCGCTACGACGGGTTCCCGCAGGGCTCGTGCTGGCCGACCCAGCCGACAGGGATTACGCCGAGAAGCTGCGGTTTGCCCAAGCCTTCCCGGCAGACCCGTCACGGCTGCGTGTCTTCGTCGACAGCGCGTCGAGGGCCTTCTCGGTGCCGGACATCGCCTCGTCCATCCGCCTGCATCCGGATTACGGCAAACCGGTCGACGTCATTTCCTGCGACTTCGTGACCGCGCCCGAGGCGCGATCACCGGCCGCCGAGTTGTCCAAGCACCCCCTGATGCATGGCACCGATGTCGTCGCCGCCAACGGAACGGTATGGACCTCCGCCATCGGCCACGCCTTCGTCGCGCCCAAGGTCGCTGTTGGCAGAGACGGCCGAATGCGACCCGGTACGCCTGGCAACGGGACGTTCCACCGCTTCCGCACGACGCCGACAGCACAGGATGGACCGCTCCTCACCGAGATCAAGGATCTCGACACGCCGCTACTACCCGGCACGCCGTACCCGCGCCTCCATCAATCACCGGCGTGGCACGGCGCGGAGGCCCTCGGGCTGGATATCCATGACAGCACTCCGGACGCCCCCAACGACGTGTACCACCAATTCGGCGATCGGGGCAGGGCACGGGCCGTGACCGCCGCCGAAGAGCCGAGATCTCCGGCTGAGGTGGTCGAACCGGTGGAGGCGATCGCGCAGCCGAGTTGGCCGCTGCGACTGACCGGTGGTCCGCTGGCGACGGGATCGTCATCCAGCCGCTGGCACGTCACGGCACACGGCGACGTGTACGTCGTCTCCGCGAACAGTGCGAGAGTGCCGGACCGCATGATCGGTGAGTTGGCCGCGATGGCTGACGCCGAACACCCGGTGATCCTTTTGGACACTCCGCGCGTCGGCCACGACCTGCTGCCCGCCGATATCGCCACGGTGAACTATCTGCTCGAACAGCTCGCCCAACGCGGCAATCCCCCCGTCGTGATCACCCGCGGGGCGGTCACTCTGGATCTCCTTGCCGTGACAGACAGGTACGGTGTGACGATCCTGCACACGACCACGAAGAAGTCCGACAGTTCCAGAATGGCTCTTGATACCACCTACCGATGGACCGTCACCTCTCCTCGCCAGCACGGGCAGCCCAACACCCCCGCCGAAATTCTGGATGCGATCACGCCCGCCGTGGTGCGCACGGCGGCGAAGAAGGCCCAGAAGAACAACCCCGTGGCGCGCGTCGACGACGCGCTCGGCGAGTTGATCTGGGCGGTGGACCTTGAGGCGAGCAAGGCCGTCTTCCAACGGCTACGGGCGCGCTGGTCGGCTGAGCAGATGAAGGCTAACCTGACCGAGGTCGAGCAGATGATCGGCCGGGTACCCAACCAGCCGGAGTTGAGTGTCTTCGCGCCGGTCCTGAAGTTGGGCGCGATCGGCCACGAAGATGTCGTCTTCGACTACGCGACTGCCGACGAGGCCCAACGACCCAAGGTCCTCCTCGACTCGGTGGGCCGACTGGACACAGCCGGACAGCTCAACACGCCATTCGACGTCGACGGTGGCCTCACCACCGGCCAACTGGCGGACATGGTCACCAAGGTGGGCACCACCGACATCTCCGCCTCGGTACTCACCGTCATCGGCGAGGTCAAGGCCGGCAATTTCGAGAACGCCAATGCCTTCATCGAAGCCAACCGCGGCAAGCTCACCGTCGCTCAGAAACAACAATGGGTGGACGCCATCGCCGACCTGCGCCAGATCATGCGGGACAACGACGCCCAACTCCACATCCTGGCTAACGGCATCCTCAACTGCTGACGTACCCCTGACCTCAGGCGGGGCCTGGGCACGCGGTCAGCGGAGGCGGCATCGCCCGTCGGCGATCACGTAATCCACACGGGATCGTCGTCGACCGGACGGAACAGCTCGGCGAGCGCACGGTGCAGCGCCACGCCCCCAACCTGCGGCACTCGGTAGGTGTTGCGCCGTGCCTGCTGAACCAGGCTGGGATCCGGAGCGAGCCCGTACTCGCGCAGGTAGTACGTCACGGTGTCGGTCCACACGAACGTCCCGTCGGTTCGGTACGACATCGGCACCACGTCACCCCGATGCGGATCGACGACGTCCGCCATGAGGTCGGTGGTTTCGAGCACACCGACACCCTGGTCCAGGTAGCGCAGCAGCTGTCGCCGCTCCGGATCGGACATCCGCCCATGGTCATCGGCGAAACGTGGTCCCCCGACGGCGTCCACGGAGTCGAAGACACGGGCCAACTCGATCGGCGCGACCACCTCGGCGGCCCACAGCAACGCCGATGACGCTCGGGCACGCTGCAGATGTGCGGGTTGTTCCGTACCTGTCGCATAGGACTCCACCAGCGGCAGTTCCACACCGGTAGCGATCAACGCCTGCATCACCGCACCGGTCGCCTCGGCCAGCTCGGTCACCGGGGCATCGAGCTCGAGCACATACACCCGTTCGCCGGGCCCACGCCAGGAACGCCAGAGCGCGACCGCGCCCGAGAGTCGAGCTGCCTCAGCTACTGCGGCGCGGTCGGCCGCGTCCATAGCCGCGTCGCTGGCCGGCTCAGGCCCGCTGGTGAGGTCTAGTACGGGCGGCATCTGTTCGGCTGGCACGGAACCCGGTTCAACGGGCGTGAACGCGATCCCGGTCACCGCGGCCGACACCGGCACGGGTGGCTCCACACCCTCGGGAAGGTACAGGCCGAGTAGCTGGCGATCATTCTGATGCAACTCGGGGTTGGCGTCAGCGACTACTTCCGCCGCTGTTGCTGCGTCGCCCTCGGCCAGGGCGAGGCGGGCTTTCACCAGCGCCTCGTCGGACATGCGCGTCGCCGCCCGCAGGAGCAGTCGGTGCAGCATCGCCTCCGGTGGTGCCGCAATGTACGTACGCATGGTGTCAACCCCCGTGTCGTTCTTGTCTGCCCGCACAGGAGAAACCTCCGGACGAACGTCGAACCAGCGTGGAGAACCGGCCCTGGGACGGACGAGCAGGATCCCGCTGTCAAATTACTGCCGCCTTGCCGCTGACGCCATCCGGACACCTCCGGGCGCCACACCGTCTGTCTGAGGCTCGTGCAGTGCCGTCCAGGTCGGAGCTTGGCCTCCTCGATCTGCTTGCTGAGCAGGTCAGGCCGTCGACGTCTCATCGCGCTCCACGCGGCGACGATTTCGCCACCTGATCACCCATTCGCGTCGATGCGCCGTGTTGGTCTGTACGCCGGCTGCCGATTCACGGCAGGCTGACACGATGCGGAGACTGACCTTCGGCATGAACGTGAGTCTGGACGGCTATGTCGCCGCGCCCGGCGGCGACCTCGGCTGGGGTGTGCCGAGCGACGAGCTGTTCCAATTCTGGTCCGACCGGGTGGGTGCGACCGGCACGGCACTGTACGTACGCAGGCTGCGCTCGGGAGGGATTGCCCCCGGTCCGTCGGCAAAATGACGTAGCGGACGTGTACGTTCTCCCGGCCGCCCCACGGGTGGTGACGTGGCAGCCGATCGGGAGACTTCTGTGGGTGTTCTGTACGACTACTTCCGCGCTTCCGACGACGAGGCCGTCGCGAAGCTGATGGCCGTCACCGACGGCGGCCCGGTGGTGTGCGCGGGAGATTCGCCCGTCGAGGATGCTGTGGACGCCAAGGGGATCGATCCGCCCGTCGTCCTCGGCCGGGTCGTCTCGTTCGCCCTCGACGTGCCGTGGGAGCCCGACCTTGTCGGGGAACGGCTCATCTGGCCGGACGGTGCTGCTGAGGACCGTGAGTACGAAGGACCGTGGGTCGTCGTGTTGGGCGATCACGCCCGCGACGTACTTGCGGACATCCCGGATGACCAGTTGCCGGGCCTGGCTGAGCGGTGGTCACACGTCGAGGAGCTGTCCCACTACAGCGACACGGGACCGGAGCTCATGCTGTCGCGCTTGCGGGAGTTCGTTGGACTGGCCCGCCGAGCGCGCACGAACGGGGAGCACATCTACTGCTGGATCTGCCTCTAGCTAGTCGCCAGCCGTCCGAGATACAGCCCGCAGCCGACCAAGGCGCAAGATGAACCCATGCGGTTGCTGGTGCTTGGCGGAACCTGGTTCGTAGGGCATGCCGTCGTTACGACTGCTATCAGTGCAGGCTGGGAGGTGACGACTTTCAACCGCGGTACCTCAGATCCCTTCCTGGAAGCCGTGCGGCATGTCAGAGGCGACCGGACCCGTCATGCGGACGTCGTTGCTCTGGCGACCGCCGGGCCTTGGGATGCCGTTGTCGACACCTCGGGCTACGTGCCGAGGAACGTCCTCGACGTCGCTCGCGCGCTCGCCCCCGTTACCCATCGCTACGTATTCGTGTCGACGCTCAGCGTCTATCGAGACTGGCCGGTCAAGCCGCTGAGCGAGCAATCTGAGGTGCTTTACTGCCCACCGGACGCCGGCCCCGATTACGGCACGGACACCGAGGACGGACCGACCCGCTACGGCTATCAGAAGGCCGGCTGCGAGACAGCCGCGCTCGCTGCGTTCGGGGCGGACCGAGCCACGATCCTGCGGGCTGGCGTCGTGCTCGGCCCGCGTGAGTACGTCGGCCGCCTGCCCTGGTGGCTAGGCCGTGTGGCCGCTGGCGGCGAGGTGCTAGCGCCAGGCTCGCCGAACCGGACAGTTCAACCGATCGACGTACGCGACCTGGCCGCGTTCGCGCTGCGCAGCATCACCGACGACTTGGTTGGCGCGTTCAACGTCTGCGCACCGGTGGGTGGCGCGACTTTTGGCGGACTACTGGCGGACTGCGCCCACTCGACGAGGGCCGACGCCTCCTTCACCTGGATTCTTGACGACTTTCTGCTCGCTCAGGGCGTCCGGCAGTGGTCCGAACTGCCGCTCTGGCGCACCTTCGACGGCGTGTGGAACGTCGACACCACTGCCGCGCAGGCCGGTGGCCTCCGCACCCGCCCACTCGAATTGACCATCCGGGACACCTGGCGGTGGTTGGTCGAGAGCGGGAGCGTCAGCAACCACGACCGCGCCGCCGGAATCGGGATCAGCTTGGAGAAGGAAGCGCAGGTGTTGGCCGCCTGGCACCGCTCACACAAGCGGTCGAGCTGAGGTCTCCGACAGCCACACCGCTATCTGGTTGGCAAGCAACCGAGCATCGGCATCGCCGTTCCACGGTGCCTCGTCCAACAGACGTTCCATCCGTGCCAACCGACCGGTTAGCGAGACGTTGCGCTTGTACGGTGGCAGGGCCAGCACCCCATGCAGCGTCTCGGCCGCCCCGTCCAGGTCTCGCAGGTAGAGGTGAGCAGCCGCCAGGTCGATATTCGTGCCGATGACCTGCGAGTAGGGCCGCCCCGGTGGTGCGCCTAGAAGACAGCGCGGTGAAACGACTTCACCTCTCGATGCGGCAGACGCGGATCTTGCGTTACCGCCTGGCCCGCCTGCTGGCCCTGGCGACGGCAGGGCGCACGACCGTGGACACGACGAAGGTCGCTGACGCAGCGACAGGAGGTGCCCGGTGGGTGTCTACGGGCGATCCCACCTACGGCGTTAATAAGGCGTGACGTTCGAGGAGTACGCGTTCGCTCGTACACCGGCGCTGGCGCGGCTCGGAGGGCCTGGCGATCTTCGGCGGGTACCGGCCGGCCGGCGACATCGACCGCCCCGACACGTGGTGACGACACCTGACGGTAAGGCCAACCAGAAGGCACCGGAAGCCGGTGCCGGTTCGTCGCGGCCGTGCCATATGCTGCGCGCGTTCGACACGGGGGCACGGGGAGAAACACATGCGACGGTACGGCTGGGCGGCGCTCACGGCTGCGTTCCTCACGGCGGCGCTGGCGGGCTGCGGCACGCCGGCCGGCACGGATGGTGACCTGGCCGACGACTGGCGGCCGATGGCGGCGGCGCAGCAGTTCGTCCCGAAGGCCGACGAGTGTCACCTCATCGACGAGGCCACGTCGTACCTCAGCAGCTACTCCCCCGTCGACTGCGCGAAGACGCACAAGGTGGAGACCTTCCACGTCGGCACCTTCACCGGCGCTCTGGCTACCCGCACCGCGCCGCCCAAGACGGAGTCGGCGACGATGCGGTCGACCTTTGCCGACTGTGACAAGCGCGCGAAGCAGTTCGTGGGCGGCGACTGGCGCGATGCCCGTCTGTCGGTGCAGGTCGCGCCGGCGTCGCCGGCCGCCTGGTCGGGTGGCGCGCGCTGGTACCGGTGCGACATCTTCGAGCTGGACGAGGTCAACGGCCCGAACGGCGAGAGCGATGCGGCGATCCAACGGGGTGGATCGCTGCGTAACGCCCTGGCCAGCCGCTCCCCGCTGCACTACGGGTGCATGAACGAGGACAAGTGGCAGATGCTGCGGCCGGTCGCCTGCACCGCCGGACACCAGTTCGAGTACGCCGGCACCTGGATTGCACCGGATCGCTCCTGGGCTGACGCGACCCGGGACGAGGACTCCATCCACGCGGCCTGCCGGAAGGTCGTCGCCGGTTACGCGAAGGTGCCGGTGGACGGCGATCTGATCTACCGCACCGGCACCTCGTACCGCTTCCCGAACCGCCTGCTGTGGGAGCGCGGCGACCGTGGCGTGCGCTGCTACTACTGGTCCGGCGGCACCAACGTCAAGCGTTCGATCGCCGGCGGCGGCACGAAGGCGCTGCCGATCCGCTGAGCCGGGTCAGCTCGGCCCCAGCAGCGCCGCCAGCGCGGCGTCACCCTGCCCGAGCTGTGACCCGCCGGGCGGTGCCACCACCAGGAAGCGCCGGCAGGCGTCGAGTTCGACGTACCACTCGGGTCCGCTCCCGTCGGCGGGCCGGAGCACCGCGAAGCGGGACGCCGGGGTCGCGCAGTCGGCCGCCGGTCGGGTGCCGGCCAGCGCCCGGAGCACGTCCGCCTGCCGCTCGGGTGGCAGCGGTCGGCCGTACACGAAGTCACCTGCGGGTTTGCCGCCGCCCCGCTCGGACGGCGGCACCTGGTAGACGCAGAGGCGCAGCGGTCCGGCCTTCGGTGCGGCGGCCGGCGCGACGCGGCCGGGACGTCCGACGGTGCCCTCGACCCACACCATGTCCGACCAGCGCTGCGCGCACCCGGCGGCCTCGGCCTCCGAGGATTCGACAACCCCGACGGTACGACTGTCGACGGTGGTCAACCGCAGCCCGTCCAGCGCCGCGCGTACCTCCGGGCGCGGCTTGCCGCAGGCATCCATCGGCAGGTACGGCCGCAGCCACCGACCCTTGTCGTCGAGCAGCGCCAGCCAGGGTGGGACGAGCAGGTCGGCGGTGCAGGCGACCTGCCCTGGGCCCCTCTCCTGGTCGGCCAGGCCCAGCGCGGCCACCAGCGGCCCGATGTCGTCGGCGCGGCGCTCGGTGGCCACCTGCTCCCGGCCGCCACCTGCTCCCGGCACGACGTTACGCCCGCACAGCACGGCGGCGAGCGGGGCGAAATCCGGATCGATCCGCCCGACCCGCGGCTCGACCCCGGCCGGCGTGGCCGACCCACCCGCCTCCGGGGGTACGGGCAGCATGGCGCCCGCCTGCGGTGCGATCTCGGCGCACGAGGTCCACTTCTCGACGATCGCCGCCGGGCCGGGGCCTCCCGGCGTGCTGGCCGGGCCCGCGCAGCCGGCCAGTGCCAGGCCGCACAGCCCCACGCCGAGAAGCGCCGCCACCAGAGTCGTTCCGCCTGAGCGCATCCCGCTCACCACCTCTCTGCCGTGGGATCAGACGGGTGCGGGCCCGACGGGGTTCCCGCGTGATGTCGCCGACCATGGGTGACGCCGCCCGCCGGGGCGGGAGCGTCCGTCGGCAGAATGGCCGGATGGCACATCTGGGACTGGTCGCCCTGCTGGTTGACGAGTACGACGAGGCGATCGACTTCTACGTCGGCGGGCTCGGCTTCGAGTTGGTGGAGGACACTCCCCGCCCGGACGGCTCACGCTGGGTGGTGGTGCGCCCTCCCGGTGCCCGCGAGACGGCGCTGCTGCTGGCCCGCCCGAGCACCGCCGAGCAGCAGGCGCGGGTGGGCGACCAGACCGGCGGACGCGTCGGCCTGTTCCTGTACACCGAGGACTTCGCCGCAGCTCACGCCCGCATGGTCACGGCCGGCGTACGGTTCCTGGAGGCGCCTCGACACGAGTCGTACGGCTCGGTGGCGGTCTTCGCCGACCTGTACGGCAACCGGTGGGACCTGATCCAGCCCCGCAGCGCAGAGTAACGACACGGCGACACAGCGCGTACAGTGGGTGAAGGCTCACCGTACGCCATGCTATTCTCCGATGTCGATCTCCGCCGTGCGGACCCGGACCGGGTCGTTGTCGGAAGGACACCTCCCGATGCCGGCGACTGCCGCCCCGACCATGCCACCGCCCGCCCTGGACAGTCCGGCCGGCGGCGCGTTCAGCTTCATCTTCACCACGCTGCCGGCCCTGCTGCGGCTGACGTGCGGGCTGGTCGGTGCCGCCGTGGCGCTGTCGGTGCGTACCCCACCGGTCGACGAGGCCCTGCTGCTACCTGGCGTGGCCGCGCTGACCGGGTGGTCGGTCTGGTACGCCGTCCGCGCGCTGCGCCACGGGATCGGGCCCGCGCTGGTCGCCGGTGACGTCGCGGTGACAGTGGTGGCCTGCCTGCTCATCCCCCGCCTGGTGGCGCCCGAGGTGCTGCCCGGCGAGGGCAGCTGGATCGCGGTGCTCGCCAGCACCACGGTGATCAACGCCCAGGCCACCGCCAAGGCCCGCTGGTCGGTCCCCGTCGGGCTGCTGGTCACCGCCGCGTACGTGGCGGGCGCGCAGGCGGCCGGTAACGTCACCGAGGCCCAGGCACACGCCGCCACCCTGCTCGTGCAGACCGGCTGTACCGCGATGATGACGGGGGTGATGCGCCGCCGGATCGGGCGGGCCGACCACGCCTTCGCCGAGCACCAGCGGGTCACCCGGGAGGCGTTGGTCGCCCGGACCGCTCGGGAGGCCGAGCGTCAGCAGAATCGGGACCTGCACGACACCGTGCTCGGCACCCTGACCATGGTGGGGCTGGGCGCGGTGTCCGGCCCGTCGGCCTCGTTCCGTGGGCGGTGCGCCACCGACCTCCGTACCCTCGTCGCGGTCACCGACCTCGGCCCAGCGCCCGGTGACGGCCCGGTGCTGCTCGACGAGCGGTTGCGCACGGTGCCCGACCGGCTGCCCGAGCTGCCGGTCCACCTGGAGCTGACCGCCTGCGCGGTGCCCGCCGGGGTGGCCGACGCGATCACCGAGAGCGCCTACGCGGCACTGTCCAACGTGGTCCGGCACGCCCCGGGCGCGCGGACCACGTTGCGGCTGAACCGCGACGCGGTCGCCGTCGTGGTCGAGGTGGTCGACGACGGTCCCGGCTTCGACCCGGAGACGGTCCCCGCCCACCGGTACGGGTTGCGCGAGTCGATCCGCGGGCGGATGGCCGCTGTCGGCGGGCGGGCCGAGGTGCGGTCCGCGCCGGGTGCGGGCACCCGAATCCGGCTGGAGTGGCCCGGTGTCGGCTGACCTCGGCGCGTCGGCGGACCGCGCCGACCTCCGCGTGGCGCCGGTGCCGCGGCCCCGCCCGGCCGACGGGTCCACACCCGAGCCGACCGCGCTCGCCGCGCCGGCCGCCGTCGCCCAGGCCTCCGACCGGGGGGCCCGGATCGTCGCCGTTGCCATCGCGCTTGCCTGGCATGTCGCGATCGGACTGCCGGCGGTGCTGGCGACCCGCACGCAGTTCACCGCGCCCACTGTGGTGCTGGGCGGCTGGGTCCTGGTCGCCGTGACGGGGGCGGTGGCCGGCGTCCGGCTGCTGCGCGGCGCGCCGTTGCCGCCGTGGCCGCTGGCCGGGGTGCTGCTCGCCGTCGACGCGGCGGTCTTCGCCACCGTCGGCGAACGGCAGCTGTTCACCGCCGCCAACTGGGTGTGGGGCACCCTCGGCTGGTTCTTCGTGCTGGCCCTGTGGGGACGACGGGTCAGCGGCCTCGTCGCCCTGCTGGCCACCCACGCGATGATCGCACTCGCCGCCGTCCTCGCGTACGCGCCGGGCACGGCCGACCTGGCCCGCTACACCATGTACGTGTACGGCACCTTCTCCCTGCCGGTGGCGGTCTTCGCCGGCAGCGCGGTGATCGTCGGCCTGGCCCGGGACCGGGCCGCGGCAGCCACGGCGATGCACACGCTCGCCGCCGAACGGGCCGCCGCCGAGCGGGGCCGGCAGGAACGCCGTGACCGGCTCGCCCTGGTGGGCACGGCGGCCGGGCGGGTGCTCGGCGAGTTGGCTGCCGGGGAGGCGGACCCGGACGACCCGGAGGTACAGCGCCGGTGCGTACTGGCCGCGGCCCGGCTGCGCCGCCTGATCGCCGAATCCGACGACGTGCCCGACCCGCTGCTGCACGAGTTGCGGGCCGCCGCCGACCTGGCCGAACGCAACGGGCTGCCGATCGACCTGGTCGCGATCGGCAACCCGCCCCCGCTGCCGGTGGAGATCCGTCGCCGGCTGGCCGACCCGCTCACCAGTTTGCTGGCCGACGCCCGGGGTTGGGCCCGCCTGACCGTGGTGGCCGGCCCCGACGAGGTGGTGGTCAGCCTCGTCACGCCGGACCGGGAGGGACCGGACGCGACCGGCCCTCCAACCGAACACGAGGACGGGCCGGTGCAACAGCTATACGAACGGGACGGGGACATCAGATGGGCGCAGACCCGGTGGTCGGGGTGACCGGTGACCGGCCGGTCGGGGTGGCGATCGTCGACGACCATCCGGTGGTCGTCGAGGGGGTACGCGCCTGGCTCGCCAGCGAACCGCGACTGGCCGTGCTGGCCACCGGGGACGACCCGGACGAGGTGCTGCGCGCGGCGCCGGACGCCGACGTCGTCCTGCTCGACCTGCGCCTGCACGGCCGGATGGCCCTGGACAAGCTGGCCGAGCTGAGCGCCACGGGACGGCGGGTGGTGGTCTACTCGGAGCACACCGACCCGGAGACGATGCTCGCCGCGCTGGACGCCGGAGCGGTGGCGTTCCTGGCCAAGCACGAGGGCCGCGAGCACTGCGTGGCGACCGTGCTGGCCGCGGCGAGTGACCGCCCGTACGTGCCGCCGGCGCTGGCCGGCGCAATGGTCGGCGATCCGAGACCGGACCGGCCGATGCTCTCCGACAAGGAGCGCGAGGCGCTGCTGCTCTGGTTCCAGTCGATGTCCAAGGCGTCAGTCGCCCGTCGCATGCGGATCAGCGAGCACACAGTGAAACAGTACGTCGACCGGGCGCGGATCAAGTACACCCGGGCGGGCCGCCCGGCAGCCACAAAGGCGGCACTGTTGGCCCGTGCGATCGAGGACGGCCTCGTCCGCCCGGAGGAGATCGGCATCTACCGGTCACAGGCGACGCACGACCGGCCGACCCCCTAACGGGCGTCATGACAAGTAGCCGGCCGATCGGCAAAGCTCGACGCATAGCCACTCACCGGGAGGTCGTGACGATGCATGGCGACGCGTCCCCCTTCTTCATAGGCCCACACCGATTCGATGCGGCGGACGACGACGCCGGCCCCACCCTCGACCGGCGGTACGACATGCGTCCGCTGCCCGGCGAGAAGGTGCTCGGTCGACATCGGCTGCTCGTCGCTGGCTATCTGCTCGGGCCGACGGAGACACGGCGCGCCTGGCAGCTCCCCGGTCCCGTCTCGGTGACCGTCACCGACCAGCGGATCTGCTGGGTGGGCACCGGCTCGCAGCTCTCCCTGGTCGCCAACGACACGCCCCGCTCCCGGCGCTCCGGGCGACTGACCGGCCTGATGACCGGCCAGATCCGGTGGCAGTGGCCGTCCCGGCTGGAGCTGCCGCCCACCGACCCGGCACGACTGATGATCGTCTGCGACGCGTTGCGCACCATCCAGCAGCCGGCGCTGGCACTGGGCGGCTCACCGGGCGAGGTCGTAGCCCTGGCTCGGCAGGTACGCCGGGCGGTGGCCACGTTCCGGCTCACCCGTCCGGAACTCGTGGACCTTTCCGCGCAGGAGCGCGACGTGCTGCTGCTGCGGGCCGGCCCTGCGCTGCTCGCCGGGGAAACCCGGATCACGCTGCCCGGCTCGCTGCCGGTCGAGTTCCGCTCCCGCGACGACTACTACCGCTCCGGGCCGGAGCCCAGCTCCTGGGACGGCTTCGCCGACGGCACATCCGGGCTTCGCTGACAGCTTGCGCGGGTGCCGCCGGCGGCTCGCGCCGGGTGTCTCAGACGCTGGGCGCGCGTTCCTCACCGGCGGCGTCCAACACGGCGGCCTCCTCCGGTGTCGGCGCGCTCCCGCCGAGGTGGGCCGGCAGCCACCAGGTGTCCTCCGGGCCGGTCGGCGCGTCCGGATACTCGCGCTGGGCCCGCTCGACGAGCGCGCTAAGCCGGGTGGTCAATTCGGCGGCCAGCACGTTCGGGTCCGGGAAGTCGGCCGGCAGGATCGGCTCGCCGATGAGTATCGTGATCGGCGTGTGACGCCGGGTGAGAGTACGGGGACGGCCCTTCGTCCAGAGTCGCTGGGTGCCCCACAGCGCGACCGGCAGCACCGGCACCTTCGCCGAACGGGCCATCCGCACGGTGCCGCTCTTGAGCTCCTTGACCGTGAACGACCGGCTGATCGTGGCCTCCGGGAAGACGCCCACCACCTCGCCGCGCTTGAGCGCGTCGACGGCCGACCGGAACGACGCCGCGCCGGCCTGCCGGTCCACCGGGATGTGGCGCATGCCGCGCATCAGCGGACCGGAGACCCGGTGCGCGAAGACCGACTGCTTGGCCATGAACCGCACCAGTCGGCCCGAGGCGTTCGCACCCAACCCCGCGAAGACGAAGTCGAGGTAACTGACGTGGTTACTGGCCAACACCGCGCCGCCGGTGCGGGGTACGTGGTGGGCGCCCTCGATGGTGATCTTCAGGTCGAGGACCCGGAACAGCGTCTTGGCAGCGGCGATAACGGGCGGGTACACGAGCTCCGGCATCCGCAGAATCTACCCTGCCCGGCTGGAGATCGCCTGGGTGCCGACCCGGCGGCGACGCGGCGTGTGCGGTGCCGCCGGGTGTCGTTCCAAGCTCAGTCGGCGAGGCTGTGCAGATCGAGCCGGCCGCGGGCGAACGCGTCCACCCGCCCCCACCGGCCCGGGATGTCCAGGACCTCGATGCGGCCCATCCCGACCGGCAGACGCGGCTCGACCGCCAGGTGCCCGTCGTGCGGTTCGAGGCCGAGCATCGTGCGCAACAACAGCAGCGGCGTACCCGTCGACCAGGCCTGCGGGCTGCACGCCGTCGGGTACTCCACCGGGAACTTCGTCAGCTCCCGGGGGTAGCCGCCGAACGCCTCCGGCAGCCGCCCGTCGAAGTAGGTGGCCGCGTCCAGGATGCCGTTGGCGATGGTGGCGGCCTCCTCGGCGAAGCCGTAGCGACGCAGCCCCCACGCGATGAAGGAGTTGTCGAACGGCCAGATCGTGCCGTTGTGGTAGCCGATCGGGTTGTACCGTGTCTCCCCCTCGGCGAGGGTCCGCACCCCCCAACCGGAGAACAGGCGCGGCCCGACCAGGTGCGCCGCGAGCTTCTCGGCCCGCTCGGGATCGACGATGCCGCTCCAGAGCAGGTGGCCGATGTTCGAGCTGAGGATGTCGCACTGGCGGCCGTCCGGGTCCAGGGCCAGCGCGTAGTACTCGCCGTCGTCCACCCACCAGTCCCGGTTGAACCGCTCCTTCAGCTCCGCCGCCTCCCGCTCCAACTGGTCGGCGAACTCCGGGTCGTTCCAGAACTTGCGGGCCATCCGCGCCGCGCGGACCTTCGCGTCGTACGCGTACCCCTGCACCTCGCAGGTCGCGCGCGGGAACGGCGGCAGGGTCCCGTCGGAGTACGAGATCGAGTCCCAGGAGTCCTTCCAGCACTGGTTCTCCAGGCCGGTCTCGGTGTTGCGGCGCTCGTACCAGATGTAGCCGGTGCCGACCAGGTCGGCGTAGCTGTCGATCCACTTGAGCGCGGCCCGGCACTCCTGTTCCAGCTCCTTGACCAGCGCGACGTCCCCGCTCCACCGCTCGTACTCGTCGAGCAGCACCACGAACAGTGGGGTGGCGTCCACCGATCCGTAGTACGGCGAGTGCGGTTGTTCCTCGAAGGCGGCGGTCTCGCCGTAGCGCATCTCGTGCAGGATCCGCCCCGGGTCCTCGTCCCGGAAGTCGTCGAACCGACTGCCCTGTAGGGACGCGAGGATGCGCAGCGTCGTCTTCGACAGCTGCGGCGTGAACGGCAACGTCTGTAGGCAGGTGAGGATGCTGTCCCGGCCGAACATGGTCATGAACCAGGGCAGGCCGGCGGCGGGTAGCGTCGCGCCACCGAGCGACAGCGGCGAGAAACGCAGCGCCGCCAGGTCGATCAGACTGCGTCGGTACGTGCTGGCGACCCGACCGTGTTCACTGTTGACCTTCGGGGCGTCGGCGATCCACCGCTCCAGGTCGTGTTGCAGGGCCAGCCGCTCGGCGCCGTGCACCCGCAGCCCCATCCGCAGGTCCCGGTCCCCGGGCCCGACCGCGCGCGTCTCCACGTGGATCGTCGCCTGCCACCGCTCGTTCGGCTCCAGGTGCACGGTGTACGCGAAACCCCGGTTGTCGTAGCGTGCCGGCACCGACGAGGAGATCTCCGTCTCGCGCCGGAAGTTGCCCCGGCGGTAGCCCAGACGCAGCTTGTCGGCCTCGACCTCGGTGTAGATCTCGCCCTTCTTGTTCAGGATCTCGTCCTTGACCTGGAACAGGTCGGCGAAGTCGGACGCCGCGTCCATCCGAACTTCCAGGTCGACCGCCTTCTCGTCGTGGTTGAGGATGGTGAGTTCCTCGCGGAAGCTGCCGCCGACCGCACGCTCGCGGATGATCGACAACTTCGCGTCCACGTAGTGCGTGGCCATCCCCGGCACCAGGAAGAACCGTGACTCGAAGTACTGCAGGTCGTCGTACGAGAGCGAGTTGAGGCGTTCTCCGTTCACGCTCAGCACCCACGTGGACAGGAACCGGGTGTCGATGGAGAAGAGCCCGGTCGGCTCGCTCGGCGTCGCCTCGATGTCGCCGGTGTCCTGGCAGACGACGAACGTGTTGCCGTCCAGGATCCGGATCGTGTTGCTCTGGCCCATCAGCGCATCTCCCCCGCGAAGCGGCGACGCGGCCCACGGGCGTCCGGCGACCCGGGAAAGATCCGCTCCACCTGTACGACCAACCGGGCGTCCCCCGACACCGTCATGTCCCCGCGCAGCAGGGCGGCCAGGCCGTGCTCACGACCGGACGCGATCTCGTCGAACAGCACCGGACTGGCGCCGATCACCGTGTCGGCCTCCCGGTCCTCCTGGCTCACGTTGAGCCGCCCGTGGTCGATCGTCAGCAGCCAGTGCCGGGTCTGCGCCCCCTCGTGCAGGTCGATCCGCAGTGTCCCGGCGGTCTTCGCCAGCAGAGGCTCGTACCCCCGCCGGTCCAGGTCCTCGAAGAACCTCGTGGTCGCGTCCACCATCGGGTCCACTCCTCCCAGTCGGCCAGGCCCCGGATTCCACCGCCGCCCTCGCGGCCGGGCACCGCACGTCCCCGCACGGGTCCCCGCACCCCGCAAACCCAACCTCGCCCGAAAAGGGTGACCCCACCCCGCCCTGCCGACCTGCCCCCACCCCCTCCCCCGCTCCGCCCCGGTGATCAAGAAGTTTGCGTCACGACACGCCGGAAGCGGTGACGCGAACCTCTTGATCACGGGGGTTCGAGAGGGGGTGGGGTGGGTGTGGGAGCGCCGGTCCTCCCGGGACGGGAGGACCGGCGCTCTGGCGCTCTTCGGTCAGTTGTTCGGGTCGTCGGCGCTGATGTCGGCCAGCACCGACTGCGGCTCCCGCTCGACCGCGAGGTCACCCATCGAAACCAGGCCGATCAGGCGGCCCTCGTCGACCACCGGCAGTCGGCGTACGGCGTAGGTACGCATCAGGTCCGCGGCGGACACCGCGTCGTCGTACTGGCTCACGGTGATCACGTCGCGGCTGGTGATCTCGCTCAGCCGGGTCGAGCCCGGGTCCATGTTCTCCGCGACACCCCGGACCGTGATGTCCCGGTCCGTGACGATACCGACGACACTGTCGCCATCGGTCACCACCACGTCGCCAATGGCGCTGTCGCGCATCTCCTGCGCGGCGGCGATCAGCGTGTCGTTGCCGTCCATCGTCACCAACCGGGTCGTCATGAACTCTCCGACCGTTGTCATGGTGCTCCCCTCTCGGTGTCGGCACGGCTCGTCTACCCGCCGCCCCGCAGGGGGTAACGCCATCGGCCGGGGCGGCTGCGGCCGATGGCCGAACGCGAGCGACGGGTGACCGGACCACACCTGGACGACACCCGCTAGCGTCCACGAGGTGCTGAGTGGCGAGCGTGAGCTGCGGGACCTGATCGGCGGCAACGCCTGGTTGACGCGGGCGTTGACCGTGGTCCGCGACTCCGGCCTGCCGGACGCCTGGATCGGCGCGGGCGCCCTGCGCGACCTGGTCTGGGGCGAGCGTTACGGCGACGGATTCGACCCGACGACCGTCCACGACGTCGACGTGGTCTTCTTCGACCCGGCGAGGCTGTCCCGCGACGACGACCAGCGGGCCACCGCCCGACTGACCGCTGCCTGGCCGGAAGCGCCCTGGCAGGCGCGCAACCAGGCGGCGGTACACACCTGGTACGCCTCGAAGTTCGGCGGAGAGCCGATCGCCCCGTACCGCAGCGTCGCCGAGGCGGTGGCCACCTGGCCGGAGTACGCCACTGCGGTGGCCGTACGCCTACCGGCCACCGGTGAGCTGGAAATCTGCGCCCCGCACGGCCTCGCGGACCTGCTGGGCGGGGTGTGGCGGCACAACCCGGCCCGGGTGGACGTCGCGCTGTCCCGACAGCGGCTGGCCCGTCACCGGCCCGCGCAGCGTTGGCCTCGGGTGACCGTGATCGAGCCGGGCTGACCCGATGGCCGCCATCCCCGGGAGGGCTCGATGTTCCACCAGGCCGTCAGCCGCGGGGCGGCATCCCGTAGATCCGCTCCACGTGCAGGCGTAGCACCAGCCGCCGCTCGGCGACCATGGCACTGCGGTATTCGGCCCAGTCCGGGTGCTCGCCGCGCAACGACCGGTAGAGCCCCACCAACTCCTCGACCGTAGCGTCGTCCACGTCGGCCGCCGGAGAGGTCAGCTCGGCACGCCCCTCCACCACCGCGTACGCCCAGCCGTCCTCGCTGGCGACGTGGAAGCTGGCTCGCGGGTCCCGTCGCAGGTTGGCGGTCTTGGCCCGGCCGTCGGTGACGGACACCCGGATCAGGCCGGCGGCACTGTCGAACGAATAGACCACAGTGGACATCTGTGGTCGTCCGTCCCGCTTGATGGTGGCCAGCACACCCATCGAACGACCGACGATCAGGTCGGTCAACGCCTGCTGGTTGGTGTCTTCCGGCACGGCTTCCTCCAGGTGGCGGGGACGGCTCCGTCCATCCAAACACGAGCCGAGCGCTCCTGCTTCCGACCTGTCGGTCCCGTCACGGACTGCGGGCCCCCACCGTGGACGGTCGGGGCCCGCAGTTCGACGGTGACGGTCAGCGTCGCTCGGCGGCGACCAACTCGGCGAGCTGTACGGCGTTGAGCGCCGCGCCCTTGCGGAGGTTGTCGTTGGAGCAGAACAGGGCCAGCCCGTAC
Source organism: Micromonospora sp. NPDC005174 (assembly GCF_040608495.1). Taxonomy (NCBI): domain Bacteria; kingdom Bacillati; phylum Actinomycetota; class Actinomycetes; order Micromonosporales; family Micromonosporaceae; genus Micromonospora; species Micromonospora sp. NPDC005174. The sequence goes on from NZ_JBEXIJ010000016.1 coordinate 109,141, forward strand.
TCGACGGTCTCGTCGGCGCGGATGCGACCCACGTAGGTCGGGTCCTGCCCGGCGGCCTGCAACGGCGTCGGCACGGGGGTCAGCGCGACCCCGGGTGCGTCGGCGAGCAGTTCGTGGGCCCGCTGCGGGGTGAGCGGGCGCGCGAACCGGGCGTTGATCTGCAGCGAGTGGCCGGTGAAGACCGGTACGCGGACGCAGGTGCCGGAAACCTTGAGGTCGGGGATTTCCAGGATCTTGCGGCTCTCGTTGCGGAGCTTCTGCTCCTCGTCGGTCTCGAACGAGCCGTCGTCGACGATCGAGCCGGCCAGCGGCAGCACGTTGAAGGCGATCGGCTCGGCGAACGAGCGCGGCGCGGGGAACTCCACGGCCGACCCGTCGAAGGCGAGCCCGGCGGCATGCTCGGCGACCTTGCGGACCTGCTCGTCCAGCTCGGCGACGCCGGCCAGCCCGGCGCCGGAGACGGCCTGGTACGTCGAGACGACCAGCCCGATGAGACCCGCCTCGGCGTGCAGTGGGCGCAGCACCGGCATCGCGGCCATCGTGGTGCAGTTGGGGTTGGCGATGATGCCCTTCGGGCGGTCGGCCGCGGCGTGCGGGTTGACCTCGGCCACCACCAGCGGCACCAGCGGGTCCATCCGGAACGCGGACGAGTTGTCGATCACCACGGCACCGGCCTCGGCGACCTGGGGAGCCAGCTCCTTGGCTGTGCCCTTACCGGCCGAGAAGAGCACGATGTCCAACCCGGAGTAGTCCGCCGTCGCAGCGTCCTCGACGGTGACCTCCTCGTCGCGCCACGGCAGCGTACGCCCGGCGGACCGCGCCGAGGCGAACAACCGCACCTGCTCCGCCGGGAACTCCCGCTCCGCCAGCACCTGCCGCATCACGCCACCGACCTGGCCGGTGGCTCCCACAATGCCGATCCTCATGCCCGGAGGCTACCCACCCCACCCCCACAACCGAGAACCCTTTCCCACCCCCCGGGTCCCACCTCACACCCCGCCCCCGTCCCCCGCCCCCGTCCCCCTCCCGCCCCCCTCCCCCCCGCCCCTCCCGCGTCGATCATGAAGTTGTTGTCACCTGGTGCGGCGTGTCGTGGCAACAACTTCATGATCGACGGGAGGCAGGGCCGGAGGCAGGGCCGGGGGGAGGCCGGGACGAGCGCGGGGGGCGGGGGGAGGGTTAGGGGAGCATGTTTCCTAGGGCTGCGGACTCCAGGTCTTCGCGGATGACCGCTGCGTCGCCTTCGATGACCAGGGTCAGCGCGTCCGCGTGCAGGTGCGTGGCCGCCGCGGCGGAGACCTGGTCCACGTCGGCGTTGAGCAGCTCCTCGCGCAGCCGGGCGTGATAGTCGTCTGGCAGGTCGTGCACCACAAGCGTGGTCAGGGCGGACGCGATCGCCCGGGGGCTCTGCAACTCGACCGAGAGCTGCCCGGCCCGCCAGGAACGGGCCACGGCCAGCTCGTCCTCGGTCACGCCCTCGGCCTGCGTACGGGCGATCTCGCCCACCGCCTCGACCAGGGCCGGCGTGGTGACCGCTGTCTGCACGCCGGAGCTGACCGCGAACCGGCCGAACCGGCGGGACGAGGCGAACTCGCCCCGGATGCCGTACGTGTAGCCGCGCACCTCGCGGATCAGGTGGTTGAGCCGGGACGTGAACGCCCCGCCGAGGACCGTGCCGGCGAGGGTCATCGGTACGTGGTCGGGGTGCGCCCGGTGCGGCGACGGGTGGCCCAGCCGCAGCGTGGACTGCACCGAGCCCGGCCGGTCCACCAGGATGATCCGCCGGCCGGCGTGCACCGGCACCTCGATCGGGCCGCTCTGTTCGGCCGGGCCGCCCCCGGTGCCGGCGAACGCCGCTCGGGCCAGCGCGTCCAGGTCGATCCGGTCGAGGTCACCGGCGACGACGAGGGTGCCCGGCCGCAGGAACCACTCGGAGTGGAAGACCGTGATGTCCTCGGTGTCCAGGGCGGCCACCGAGTCCGGGTCGCCGTACATCGGTCGTCCCCAGCGGGTGTCGGCGCCGAACAGGTCGGCGCGCAGCGCGGCGTCGGCGCGCGGACCGGGGTTGGCCCAGTCCATGCGCAGCGCGTTCGCCTCGTCGTCGCGGACCCGCCGCACGTCGGCAGGGTCGAGTCGGGGCGTCCGGACGGCCTCGGCGAGCAGTTCCACGGCAGCGGTCAGCCGGTCGACCGGAACCTGGACGCTGACCTGGAACGAGTCCCAGTCCAGCCCGGTCACCAGCTCGGTGCCCAGCGCCTCGATGGCCAGCGCGTACGCCGTGCCGTCCCGCTGGGCGGTGCCCTCCTCGAGGGCCTTGGCGAGGACGCCGCCCAACCCCTCCTTGCCGGTCAGCTCGCGGCCGGCGCCGGCGTCGAGGAGCAGCAGCGCGACGGCGAGGTTCTGCCCGGGCAGGTGTGCCGCGACCACCTGGCCACCGGCTACCGCGCGGCGGACCACCGGCGGGAACCGGTACGGGCGAGCGGCACCCGGGCCGGGACGGTCGGTGATCAGCGTCATGCGGTCTCCTCGGGCAGGTAGGTCAGGGTCACCCGGTCTGCGGCGCCGAGCACCTCGGCGGCCGTCTCGGCGATCTGCTCGGCGGTCACCGCGAGCCAGGCGGGCAGCCGGTCGGCGGCCCGGGCCGGGTCACCGAACTGGGTGGCGTACCGCCCGAGCGTGTCCGCGCGGCCGTCCACCGTCGACATCTGCCGCCACCACGCGGTGCTCAGCAGCGCCTTGGCCCGGTCCAGTTCGGCGGCGGTGACCGGCACGGTGGCCAGTTCGTCGACGACCTCGGCGAGCCCGTCGACCAGCCGCTCGGCGCTCACGCCGGGGCGGGCGGTGGCGGTGGCGATCAGTGGCGCCGGGGCGTGCGCGAGGTCCACCCCGTACGCGCCGACCAGGTCGGGTTGGGCGATCCGCTCGCCGTCGGCGAGCCGCTGGTAGAGCCGGCTGCCACGGCCGCTGCCGAGCACGGTGGCGAGCACGGTGAGCACGTCGTAGCCGGGGCTGCCGAACGGGTGACCCCGATGGGCGATGTAGACGCGCGGCGCCGGCACGTCGGCGGTCACCGTCTCCACGGCGGGCTGCCCGGTCGGCGGGACGCTGCGACCGTCGGGCGCGGCCGGGATGTCGTCGCGGGCGTGCAGCGCCCCGAAGTACTTCTCGGCCAGCGCGAACACCTCGGCGGCCGGGGCGTCGCCGACGACGGTGAGCACCGCGTTGTTGGGCGCGTAGTACATCTCGTGGAACGCCTGGAAGGTGGCGAGATCGGCGGCGTTCAGGTCGGCCATCGAGCCGATCGTCGAGTGGTGGTACGGGTGCCCCGGCGGGTAGAGCAGCGGCAGCAGCCGCAGCCACGCGTCCCCGTACGGGACGTTCTCGTAGCGCTGCCGGCGCTCGTTCTTGACCACCTCGCGCTGGTTGTCCAGCGTCTCCTGGGTGAGCGCCGGGACCAGCCCACCCATCCGGTCGGCCTCCAGCCAGAGCGCCAGCTCCAGGTGCTCGGCCGGGACCGTCTCGAAGTAGTTCGTCCGGTCCGGGTTGGTGGTGGCGTTGAGCGATCCGCCGGAGCCCTGAATGAGCTTCATGTGCTCGGTCTTCGCCACGTTCACCGAGCCCTCGAACATGAGGTGCTCGAAGAGGTGGGCGAAGCCGGTCTGCCCGGCCGGCTCGTGCCGGGATCCGACGTCGTACCAGAGGTTGACGGCCACCGCGGGCGCGGTGCGATCCTCGCTCACCACCACACGCAGGCCGTTGTCCAGTCGGGACGTCTCGATGGGCCAGGGGTAACCACTGTCGGGCATGGCACGACGCTATCCGATCTCGCGGGCGGAGAGGTGACGTGCGGTGGGTCGGCGAGCCGACCCGCGCGGCGGCATCGAGTCGTCCGCTCGGGGTACCGCAGGGGGTATGACCCGACCGACCCCCGAGGAGTCCGCCCGTCACGCCGCCGGACCGGCGGCCCGCGCCGTCGAACGCGCGAGCGCCGCCCTCGGCCGCCTGCGCCGCGGCCGGTTGCTGCATCCGGCGGGCGCGTCGTTCGCCGCCCACGTGACGATCTGGGGTACGCCCGGACCGCCCGTCGGGGTCGACCTCCTGGACAACCCCGGTGAGTACGCGGGCACGGTCCGCCTGTCCCGTGGGACGCCCACACCGGGCGGGTGGCCGGACGTGCTGGGCCTGGCGCTGCGCGTGCACTCCGGGGCGGGGCATCCGTTCGACCTGCTGGTCAGCTCCAGCGGGGCGCCTCCGGTGCTGCGGAATCTGCCCCTGCCCCGCCGCGGCTTCTCCGGGACGTACAGCACGATCATGGGCTATCGCACGGACCGACGCCGACTCTGGTTGGCCGCGTTGGCCGACCCGGAGTCGGTCGACCTCGGCCGCACCCTGGCCGCCGTCACGGCCGCGGCCCGGGCGGACGCGCCGCGCCTGGTGCTCGCGGTCGCGTCCGCCGTCGGGCCGTGGCGGCCGGTCGGCCAGGTCGGCATCGGCGTCCCGCTCGACGCCCGTCAGGACGCCGCGCTCGCGTTCGACCCCGTGCGCAACCTGCCGGCCGGGCTGCGGGCGGCAGGCCCCCTCACCTGGCTGCGCGAGCAGACCTACCGGGGATCACGCCGGGCCCGTGGTGCGACGGTTCAGTCCGGCGGTTCGACCGCGACCACGGTCTGATCGGAGGTACGCCGTTCCAGCACCGTGTCCGGGGCCGCGTTCTGGTCCGCCTCGCGGAGGTCCGACTCGGCGAGGATGGCCTCCGCCTGCGCCTGCGGATCGTCGCTGCCTGCCGCCACCTCCTCGGGAAGGAGGTGGTGCGCGCGGGACTCCGCCCGCTCCTGATCGCTCTGCTCGTCAGTCATGGCACCCCTGTTACCCCGGGCCCGGCCTCGGCACGCGACGTTCCCCCCGCATCTTGGGACGAGGGGCGGGGGACGTCCGCCCGGTCGGGTACGCTGGCCCGGTGATGAGGACGTATCGATGGTTTAGACAGCCGGCTCACGCCGGTGACTTCACCATGATCTGACGTCACCAAGGACCGAGCCGGCCGGGCAGGAGCTGTCGTTCCCGCCCCTCTGCGTACGAGCAGCCGGCTCGTCCCGGGCACCGGCCCCGGGCACGGTCGGCGAAAGGATGCCCACCGTGACGACCCCGGAGACCGATCGGGTCAGCGACCAGCGGATCGACCGCGTCGTGCCGCTGACCACACCCGCCCTGCTGCACCACGAGTTGCCCCTTCAAGCCCCACTCGCCGCGGCCGTGCTGAAGCACCGCCGCGCGGTGAGCCGCGTTCTCGACCGCGAGGACGACCGCCTGCTGGTGGTGGTCGGCCCGTGCTCGGTGCACGACCCGGCCGCCGCGCTGGAGTACGCCGAGCGCCTGCGCGCCGCCGCCGACCGGCTCGCCGACGACCTGCTCATCGTCATGCGGGTCTACTTCGAGAAGCCCCGCTCGACGGTCGGCTGGAAGGGCCTGATCAACGACCCCGGGCTGGACGGCAGCGGCGACGTCAACACCGGTCTGCGCCGGGCCCGGGCGCTGCTGCTCGACGTCCTGCGCCTCGGCCTGCCGGTGGGCTGCGAGTTCCTCGACCCGATCACCCCGCAGTACATCGCCGACACAGTCGGCTGGGGCGCGATCGGTGCCCGCACCGTGGAGAGCCAGGTGCACCGGCAGCTCGCCTCCGGCCTGTCCATGCCGATCGGCATGAAGAACCGCCCCGACGGCAGCATCGGCACGGCCGTGGACGCGATCCGCGCCGCCGGGGTGCCGCACGTCTTCCCGGGCATCGACTTCTCGGGTACCCCGGCGATCATGCACACGCGTGGCAACACCGACGGTCACCTGGTGCTGCGCGGCGGTGGCGGTCGGCCCAACTACGACGCCGAGTCGGTGGCCGGTGCGCTCGACCTGCTTCGGGCTGCCGGGCTGCCCGAGCGTCTGGTGATCGACGCCAGCCACGCCAACAGCGGCAAGGACCACCGCAACCAGCCACTGGTCGCCGCCGACGTGGCCGCCCAACTGGCCGCCGGCCAGCGCGGGATCACCGGTGTGATGCTGGAGTCGTTCCTCCTGCCCGGCCGGCAGGACCTCGATCCCACCCGCGAGCTGGTGTACGGCCGTTCGGTGACGGACGCCTGCCTCGGCTGGGATGACACCGCCGAGGTGCTCGACGGGCTGGCCGCCGCCGTCCGCGCCCGCCGGGCCGCCCTGCCCACCCCCGCCGCGGGGGTGTGACGGTCGGCACTGCGGTGCACGGAACACGAACGGGTGGGGCCTGGTTAACTGAGGTGTCGGTGTGTTCAGTGTCCCCGGGCCTCACCTAAATAGCCCTCGCGGAATACCGTTCGGCTGGAGCCGCGTCGCGCCACTCGCCGAGAGGCGACCTACACACCGACACCAGCGCCGCCCCCGGCTCACGAGGCCGGGGGCGGCGCTGTCTCTGCTTGCCCAGGTCATCGGCTTGCGGCCGGCTTGCCCGTCGGGCGACGGGCGTGACGTTTGACCGATTCCGGCCCGGGTAGCTGATCAGCGTGACCGACGACGCATCCGTGGCCGACGAGCCGGACACCCGCGACCTCGACGACCTGCTCGACGACCTCTACCGGGGCCAGGAGCGCATCACCCAGGGCGAGATCTATCGCCGTGCCGTCGCCGCCGAACTCCCGCCGGACCTGCTCGCGCGCATCGACGCGCTGCCCGAGGGCGAGTACGCGGTCGACGAGGCCAGCGACCTGCTGGGCGGCAACATCGGGTGAGCGGTAGGAGCGCAGTCAGCGAGCCCGGCGACCCGAAGGGACGACACACCATGACGCACCACGAGGACCACGACGAGAAGGTCCCGGCGCTGGGCCAGCCGCCGGAGGGCAGGGACACCACGCCCGAGCCGGACTTCGCCAACGAGCACGACCGCACGGCGGTGGATCGCGACATCATCACCGGCGCGGACGAGGACGAACGCGAGCCGGAGTCGCCGCACGGCTGGTCCGGTATGCAGCGTTGACACCTGCACGACAGCGGGGGCCGGCGGTTCGCCGGCCCCCGCTCTCCGTCCTCGTCGTCGGCTCAGTCGTCGTGACCGCCCTCGGCGGCCTGCTGCGCCGAGGCGTACGCCATCTGGAGGAAGTCGGACGCGGCCACGGCGGTGAGCGCCGTGGCCACCAGGCGCGTGAGCCGGGGGGCGAGCACCAGACCTCCGGTGAGCCCCGTGGCCACCCAGACCGCCAGGCAGAACGGGCAGCTCAGCAGCTCGCCGATGGCGTGCCGCGTGGAGCTGCCCGAGTCGCGGACCTGCTCCATCACCTCGCCGCTGCCGATCGGCCGGTCGTAGCGGGTGAACGGGGCTCGCAGCGGGCTGGTCACGGCGTCCTTGGTCAGAAGCCGGCTGAGCTTGTGGGTGGCGATGGACAGCAGCACGACGTCGGCCGTGGCGGGGCGCTCGGGAACCGGCCGGCCGGTCACCTTGACCAGACCGGCGAGCGCAGCGGTCACGCCCGCGTAGGTGCCCATCGCCGCCAGGTAGCCACCGAGCGGTCGGTGCTCGTGCGGCGCGTACGCCCGGCGTAGCCGCGCCACCTTTTGTCGCAGGCCAGTCTCGGTCACCGGTCTCCTTCCATGCCGTCGTGGTGTGAACGTTCCGAGTGGCCGCGTCTCAGCCGGCCTGGAGGTTGTCGGCGACCTCACGGGCGAGGTTGGTCAGCGCCTCGTCGGCCAACTGGTCCGGGTCGGCGCCCGAGCCGTCGGTCAGGTCGAGCTGGATCCGCGCGCCGCCCGAGTCGGCCGGATCCACCCGGATCTCGGCGGCCCAGCCGGCCTCGCCCCACCGGGCCCGCAACTCCTCGCCGCTGACCTCGGCGGGAGGGCTCCCGTCGCTGCGCAGCGGCGCCGGCAACCAGGCCGAGGCGCGGGCCGGGTCGGTGGCCGTGTTGAAGACCACCTCGGGCGGCGCGGACATGCCGCGTACGGCTCGCGCCGCCATCAGGCGTCCCGCAGGCGGCTCGGGTCGACCTCCCGGCCGGGATGGCGGGCCAGGTACTCGGTCTCCAGTTCCGCGGTGCGCCGCAGGTGGTTGGCGAGCGCGGAGTCCGCCGCGTGCCTGAGGGTGTCCAGCCGGGTCCGGTGCAGGCTGTGCATCTCGCGGATCAGGTCGTCGTCGGTCAGTTCCGTCGGGTCCACGCCGACCGCGTCGCCGTCGAGGTCGACGCCCCCGGGGTCGGCGAGGTGGTCGCCGCCCCACTCGGGCACCCGCTGCTCCGGACTCATCTCCGTGCCGCCGCTGGACGCAAAGCCGTCCTCGCGTACCGATCCGGTCATCATCGCCCCCCTGGTCTCGTTTGGGCTGGCGTCTAGACGGATGCCCACACCGGGTGACGCCAAACCATCCCGCCCGCGCGGCAGCTACGACGCCGCGTCGGAGAGCGCCGCCGTTCCCGGTACCCTCGACACCATGAGGTGGCTCTGGACCCCGGCGTGGATCGCACGTCACGTGGCCATGGTCGTGCTGGTCGGGAGCTTCCTCGGGCTGGGCTGGTGGCAGATCAGCCGGGCCACGGCCGGCAACAACCTCAGCTGGGGGTACGCCGTCGAGTGGCCGATCTTCGCCGGCTTCGTGGTCTACGTCTGGTGGCGCGAGGTGCGCCTGGCCCGCCGCGCCGCGCAGGGAGGCACCGAGCCACCCGCGGAGCCGGCCGTCGAGCCGCCGCCGGCCGCGACCGCCGGTTCCCGACCGGCGGTACGCCGACCGGTGCGGGTGACGAGGGTTCCGGTCAACGCGTCGCCCGGTGACGACGCGACCCTGGCCGCGTACAACGACTACCTGTCATGGTTGAACGCCAATCCGGGCGCCCGGCCCGGTGACTACCCCGGCTGAGCCGGGCTTCGGAAGGACGGACGAAGGTGGGCGCAGCCCTTACCCGGTACCGCGTGATCGCCTGGATCGTGGGCGTGGTGCTGATCGTGCTGGTCGTGATCGGCATGCCGCTGAAGTACGCGTTCGACAACCCGGTCGTCGTGGAGACGGTCGGCCCGGCGCACGGCTTCCTCTACATGATCTACCTGGTCGCCGCGTTCGACCTGAGCCGCCGGGCCGACTGGCCGCTGAAGCGGATGCTCCTGGTGATGCTCGCCGGCACCGTGCCGTTCGTCTCGTTCTACGCCGAGCGCCGCGTCACCGCCTGGCTCGAGCGTCCCACCGCCCGTACCCCGGAGCCGGTCGCCGGCTGAACGGCGACGCCCGGGACGGGCGGTCAGCGGTCGGGCCGCCACGGGTCGGCCGACGCGATCGGGTCGACCCAGTCGCCGTACCGGTTGACCTCCCGGGCGCGCAGCAGCGCCCGGGTGACCTGGCCGAACTGCTGCTCGTCGTCGGCGCTGAACAGCAGCACCTCCGCGCCGCGGTGCCAACCCCACAGCTCGTACGGGGGGGGCCGCCAGCGGTCTCCGACCAGGGCGAGCGCGGCCGGCAGCAGGAGGACCGCTCCGAGGATGAGGTACGCCTCGGCGGTCAGCCGTTGCAGGCCACCGCTGAACCCGAGGAGCAGGCCGACCATGCCGATCATGGAGCCGGTGGCCACGACGGCCCGGACGGCGATCCGGTCGTGCGGGCCCCGGGTGGTACGCAGGTGGGTCAGGTCGAGGATGCGGTAGCTGGTACGGCCGACGGTGAACCTGTCGACGGTGACGATGATGCCGGGTCGCGCGTAGAGCAGCGTGGACCTGGCGCCGGGCACCGATCGCTGCGGTCGCGTCGTTGCGCCTTCACGATTCACGGTTCCTCCCGCTGGGCGGTCTGCCGGGCTGGGTCCGTGGCTACGGGTGTGACGTGTCCGACGACGGGATTCCCGGCTCCGGGCTCCATTGTGTTGGGGCACCGCCACTCCACCTGGGCATTTACGTGAGCGGCCCGCGCACCCGTCCGGGCGACATCGCCAGGAAACAGCATCCATTTCAGGTTTTATCGGTTATGGCGGACGGCTAACCGGCGGCATACGCCGGGAACGACGAAAGTCGCATATCAGTCATTAGCTGCAAAACGGACCGCTTTGCCCTTCGCTCCCGTGTCGGTAGCCCCGTTGACGCTGTCTTCCCGCAGCGGCCCTACCTGCCACTTGGTCAACATTTGCCCCTGCTTCAACTGCGCAGCACAACCGTCCCGGGTTAGGTTGAGCAGGCCGGTCCGGTCCAGTGCCGTCCACCCGGACGACCCCGGCCGGTGTCGCCGAGGGCGTCAGCAGCCCCGTCGGCGGCCGTGGGAGAGGAGCCTCTCGCTCTTGTCATCCCTGAGAACCCTGCTGCGTACCGTGGCGCTGGTCGGCCTGTCGGCCGCCCTGATCGCCCCGACGGCGGCGGCGCACGCCGAGCCGTCCCCCGCCGACCTGACCCGCCGGATCGAGACGTCCTCGGCCGAGCTGGAGCGGGTCGTGGAGTCGTACAACAAGCTCACGGAGGACATCAAGGTCAACAAAACCGCAGCGGCCCGATTACAGGCCCGCATCGGCCCCCTCGAAGAGCAGGCCGAGCAGAGCCGGGCGGACGTCACCGCACTCGCCAACAGCGCGTACAGGAGCGGGGGTCTGCGTACCGCCGACGCTCTGCTACGGCCCGGCGGCGCCGCGGCCCTGATGGATCGGCTCGGCACCCTCGACCAGCTGACCCGACAGCGCCAGGAGCGCATCTCCGGCTTCACCGACAACCAGCGGCGACTCCTCGACGAGAAGACGCGGCTGGACGCCACGCTCGCCCGGCAGGCCGCACAGGCCCGCGAGCTGGCGGCCGGCAAGAAGCGCATCGAGAAGGACCTGGCCGAGCTGTACGAGCTGCGCCGGCAGGCGTACGGGGCGGCCACCGAGCGTCCGGCGCCCACGACGGCGAAGACCGAGGCCCGGAACGTACCGGCCGTCGCCGGTGATGCCGGCGCGGCCGTGCGCTACGCCTTCGGGGCGATCGGCAAGCCGTACGTCTGGGCGGGTGAAGGGCCCAACGGCTACGACTGCTCCGGCCTCACCCTGGCGGCCTGGCGGGCGGCCGGAAGGTCGCTGCCGCACAGCGCACGGATGCAGTGGGGCGCGGTCGCGCACATCGACCGAGGCGACCTGCGGCCCGGAGACCTCGTCTTCTACAGCGGTCTCGGGCACGTCGCCCTGTACGTGGGCGACGGACAGGTCATCGACGCGCCGAGCGCGGGTCGCAACGTGCTCAAGCGTGGCATGAACCTCATGTCGATCCACGGTTACGGCCGGGTCCGCTAGCGGACCCCGAGACGGCGAACGGCCGGCGTCCCCCTATCGGACGCCGGCCGTTCGCCGTCATTACTACCAGGTCAGGCTGCCTGCAGCCCCTCCGCGCGAGCCAGCTCGCGGAGCCGGCCGAGGGCCTGGATCTCCAGCTGCCGGATCCGCTCGCGGGACAGCGAGAAGCGCGACGCGACCTCGGTCAACGAGTGCTCGCGGCCGTCCTCCAGCCCGTAGCGGGCCCGCATGATGCCCGCCGAACGGTCGTCGAGGTGGTTGAGCAGTCCCTCGATGCGCTGCCGCTCCAGGCCGCTGAGGACGATGTCCTCCGGCGACGGCGCGTCGCTGTCGGCGACCAGGTCACCGAGGTTGGTGTCGCCGTCGTCGCCGACCGGGGTGTCCAGCGACACGGTGTCCTGCGACCAACGACGCAGCTCGTTGACCCGCTCGACGGTCACGCCGAGCGACGCCGCGATCTGCTCCGGCTCCGGGTCGCTGCCCAGCTCACGGGTGAGCTGCCGGATCACGTTGCGCATCCGGTTGACGTCCTCGACCAGGTGCACCGGCAGACGCACGGTGCGCTCCTGCTGGGCGATCGCCCGGCTGATGGCCTGGCGGATCCACCACGTGGCGTAGGTGGAGAACTTGTAACCACGCTCGTAGTCGAACTTCTCGACCGCCCGGACGAGGCCGGTGTTGCCCTCCTGGATCAGGTCCAGCATGGGCATCCCCGAGCGCACGTACCGACGCGCGATCGACACGACCAGTCGCAGGTTGGCGCGGATGAAGAGGTCCTTCGCGCGCTCACCCTCGACGACCAGCCGATCCAGGTCATCTCGGTCGACACCCTCGGGAACGGCATCCTCACCGAGCAGGTGCTCGGCGTAGAGGCCGGCCTCGATCGCCTTGGAGAGATCGACCTCCTTGGCGGCGTCCAGCAGTGGCGTCCGGGAGATCTCGTGCAGGTAGACGCCGACCAGGTCGCGCTCCTCGGCAACCTCGTCGGTCCGCATGCCGATGTTCTTGTCCACGTTGCCCACGGTCCCCTCGCTCGCGCCGGTTGCCCGGTTCCTTGCCATTCCCCACGTCCGGTCAGCCCCTGGTAACTTCTGCTGTGCCCACCGGTGCTGACACCTACACAACAGATGAGACGTGTCAGGGATTCCATTCCGTGAGTCGAAAGTGTCACGAATGCCTGAGTAATTGCTGAGAGCACGGTCCATGTTTGCTGTCAGCACCCGTCAGGTGGCACGTCGCTGGGCACCTCGAACGGGCTGGTGGATCGACGGATCACCATCGCCCGCACCATAGGCAACACCGCCCGCCGTGCTGACACAGCGACCCGGGTCACCACCCTGCTGCGATCCTGGTCACTGCCAGATACGCAGCGGCGGACCGGTCGGTTCATCCACGGGGTGTTATTACCCTCCGCTCCGATGAACAATCCGGAGCCTCATTCGCTTCCCGGGTGGGCGGGCTCAGGAGGCGAGTAGTGCGAGGGCTCCGCGTACCTGGTCCGCTGAGCGGGCGAGGGCGGCTCGCGCGGCGGGCACCTCGGCACCGGACACCAGGGTGACGAGTGCCGTCTTCAGGTCACCCCCGGCCTCGCCGAGGGCCCGCCGGGAGACCTCCTCGGAGCAGCCCGTGGCCTCGACCAGGATCGAGATCATTCGGCCTCGAAGCTTGGCGTTGGTGGCAACCATATCGATCATGAGGTTCGAGTAGACCCGACCCAGGCGCACCATGACGGCGGTCGAGAACGCGTTCAGCACCAACTTCTGCGCTGTGCCCGCCTTCATCCGGGTCGACCCGGTGACCACCTCGGGTCCGGTGTCCACCCCGATGAACACGTCGACCGACCGGGCAGCCTCCGCCTCCGGATTGGCGCAGAGCAGCACGGTCGAGGCACCCGTGGCGCGGGACGCGGCGAGCGCCCCGAGGACGTACGGGGTGCGCCCGCTGGCTGCCAGACCGACCACGAGATCACCAGCGCGCACACATCCGGCCGCTTCGAGGGCGCCGCCCTGGTCGTCGTCCTCGGCGTCCTCCACGGCGCGCACCATGGCGTCCGGGCCGCCGGCGAGGTGGGCGCAGAACCAGTCCCGGGGCGAGTTGAAGGTGGGGGCCAGCTCGGCCGCGTCGAGCACACCCAGCCGGCCGGAGGTGCCGGCACCGAAGTAGTGCACCCGGTGGCCGCCACGCAGGGCCGCGACGGCCAGGTCGACCGTGGCGGCGATCTCGTCAAGCACGGTGGCGACCGCCGCCGGCACCCGTCGGTCGGCCTCGTTGATCACGGTGAGGACGTCCCGGGTCGACATCAGGTCGAGGTCGACGCTGAGCGGGTTGCGCCGTTCGGTCGGCGCGCCCACCCGGACCGCCGGTCGGGCGGGCGGTGCTGGCATGTCCTTGTCCGGCTCCACCGAACCGGGCGTCATGCCCGCCTCCGGCTCGCGCCCACCCGGTGCGACTGGACCGCCTCGGCGGTCGCCTCGAGGGCCTTGCGGGCGCGGGACCGGTTACGGGCGGCCACCCCGACGAACAGGCAGTCGACGACGGTCAGCTGCGCCAGCCGGCTGGCCGTGGCACCCGAACGGTAGGTCGTCTCGCGGGCCGCGGTCGTCAGCACGAAGTCGGCGACCTCGGTGATCGGCGAGCGTGGGAAGTTGGTCAACGCCACGGTGGACGCGCCGCGCGTCCGAGCCTGCTCCAGCACCTCGATCACGTCGGAGGTGGTGCCGGTGTGTGAGATGCCGATCGCGACGTCGCCGCGACCGAGCAGGGCCGCCGAGGTCAGCGCGGTGTGCACGTCCGGGAAGTAGAAGGCGATCCGGCCGATGCGGTGCAGCTTCTGCTGGAAGTCGGAGGCGACGAAACCACTGGCCCCGGCACCGTAGATGTCGATCCGGCCGGCACCGGCGATCGCCTCGACGACCTGCTCGCAGACGGCCGGGTCGAGCTGTTCGGCGGTCTCCTCGACGGCCCGCGCGTCGTTGAACGCGATGGTGGCGATGATCTGGGCGAGGTCGGCGCCGGGCGGGATGTCGCCGCCGACGACCCGGGCGTCCGGGGGCTCGATGCGGCGGGCAGCCTCGGCGGCGAGCCGGATGCGCAGCTGCGGGTAGCCGTCCATCCCGACCGACCGGCAGAACCGGATGACCGTCGCCTCGGATGTCTCCGCTGCGGTGGCGAGGTCTGTGATGGTCCTGCGGGAGGCGGCGGCCGGGTCGGACACGACCAGCCGGGCGACCCGCTGCTCGGCGGGCGACAGCGACGGCAGAAGCCCGCTGATGTGGACGATCAGCCCACCAGGCTCGTGACTCGCAGAAATCTTCGGACTCTTCGCCACGGGTGAAACTTACTTTCACCAAGCGTGACCGTCAACCATCACCGTCTGTGGTGGGACGCGTGTCGACGGTCCGGCTCACGCGTTCCGCTCAGCCTCCCACGTACCCAGGATCGCCGCCTCATCCGCCGGGTCGAGTCCACCCTGCGGTACGTCGCCCGGGTGAGCGCTCATCCACGAGGCCGTCGCCCGAACAGTGTCGGCAACCGGACGAACGACCAACCCGGCGGCCAGGGACGCGGAGACGTCCCGGTCCATCAGGCCGGCGGACTCCGGCAGCCGCACCCAGAGCGGCAGCGCCCGCTCCCCCCACCACTCGCGTACGTCGTGTGCCCGCAGGAAGTCCTGGTCGATCCAGGTGAGACGGGGATCGGCGACACCCAGACCGGCGGCCACTCCGGCCAGCATCTCCGCCCGGGACATCGTCGGCCCGATGCCGTCGTACGTGCCGCCGAGCCGGGTGCCTGCGGCGTGCAGCAGCCAGCCGGCCAGATCCTCGACGTCCACGAACTGCACCCGGTCGGTCGGCCGCCCCGGCGCGAGAACCTCGCCTCCACGAGCCAGCCGTCGCACCCAGTACGGGAAGCGGTTGCTCGAATCCTCCGCGCCGACGATCAGCCCGGCCCGGCAGATGAACGACCTGTCCTCACCCACCCGCTCGCGTACCAGCCGCTCGATGACGACCTTGCACTCGCCGTACCAGCGGAAACCCGGGCCCGGCCCGTCCACGTCCGACGGCGGGGGCGGCAACAGCGGAGTGTTCGCCGCGGAGAGACCCGGGGTCGCGTAGTCCGCGTACACCGAGATCGTCGAGACGAACGACCAGTGACCGACGTGATCGGCCAGCGCGGCGAGCGCGTGCCGGGCGTGGCCGATCACGCGGGTCACGTCCACCACCGCGTCGAAACCCTGGCCGGCGAGCGGCGTCAGCGCCGCAGGGTCGTCGCGGTCGACCGGCACGAACCGCACCCCCTCCGGCACCGCGCCGGACACGCCCCGGGCCGCGCAGGTCACGTCGTGCCCCCGCGCGACGGCCAGCCGAGCGACAGCCCGACCGAGAAAACGAGTGCCGCCAAGAACCAGAATCCGCGCCATCCCCAGATCCTGCGCCAGAGCCATCCAAGAAGACGAACCCCTCTGCTCTCAGCAGACACCACCCCGCCCGACGGCCGGTCGATCATGAAGTTGTTGCCACGACACGCCGACCCGACAGGCAACAACTTCATGATCGACGAGGTGGAGGGCGGGGCAGGGTCACCCCGGCCGAGATCGCGCCGGTGATCCGCTTCCTCGCCTCGAGCGACTTCGCGCCGACCACCGGGGTCACCGTCCCGGTCTACGGACGCGCCTGAACCAGCGACGGTCCGCCGCCGCGCCCGTCCCTGTCCCGGGCCGCGGTGGCCGGCGGTGACTGCGCCGGCGGCGCCACGGTCGAGGGCCGCGCCCGGTCGGGGCCGGCGTCCGACGGCAGCCAGGAGGACAGGTGCGCCTGGATCTGCTCGGTCACCTCCTCGGCCGAACGACCCGCGTCGACCAGGACGAAGCTCGGGTACTCGGGCAGGGTCCGGTAGGCGGTGTCCGCTGCGGTCAGCCAGCCCATCGACTCGTGGTCGGTGCCGCGCTCCTCGATGCGCCGGTACGCCTCGGCCGGGTCGACGGCGAGCAGAAAGGTGACCTGCGGCGTCGGGAACAGTCGGTAGCCGGCCCGGGCCAGGCGCTCCCAGCGGTGCCCGCCGTGAGCGCGGATGCTGGCGTACTGGCAGGCCGAATAGCGGTCCATGACGGCCGTCCGACCGGTGAGCAGGCAGCTCAGCAGGGCCACGGCGATGGCCAACCAGCGCAGCACGGACTCCACCGCCAGGACGCCGTCACGCCCGACGAGACGCTGCGCGTCGGAGAGGCCGAGACGGTGGGCGAGCCGGCCGAGCCAGCGACGCCCACTGGCGTTGCGGCGGTACGTGGCGGGACGGCCGGCGGCGGTCAGCGCGTCGGCCAGTCGGTGTGCCTGTGTGGTCTTGCCCGAGCCGTCGATGCCGATGAGTGCGACGGTGCGCAACCGGGTCGTGTCGCGTCGCATCCCCGATGGTCTGGCCACCCTCGACAGGTTATCCGACCTACGCTTGCGGCCTGCGTGGTTAATACCGTTTGTTCCGGTTGGCACCCGACCGCGACCAGAGCAGGTGTGGGCGACCGGAATGCCGGGTACGGGGGTTCGAATCCAACCGCCTGTCCACCCACACGACCGACGGGAGATCCAGATGGCTGAGCGCGGAGACGAGAGTCTGGTGCACACCCTGAAGAAGGTCGCCGCCGTGCTCAAGCAGTCCGAGATCCCGTTCGCCCTCGGCGGCAGCTTCGCCGTCTACGCGCACGGCGGCCACTCCAGCGACCACGACGTCGACTTCCTGATTCGCGAGGCCGACGTCGAACGGTCACTGGAGGCGCTGGTGGCCGCCGGCTTCCGCGCCGAGCGACCGCCGGAGGACTGGCTGGTCAAGGTCTTCGACGAAGAGCGGATGGTGGACCTGATCCACCGGCCGATCGAGACGCCGGTGACCGAGGAGACGTTCGCCGACACCGTCGTACGCCCGGTGGACGCCATCCAGATGCCGGTCCTGTCCGCCAGCCAGCTCATGGTGCACAAGCTGCTCAGCTTCTCCCAGCACTACTGCGACTTCGCCCGCGGTCTCCCCCTGGCCCGGTCGCTGCGGGAGCAGATCGACTGGGAACGGGTACGCAAGGAGACGCAGCACTCGCCGTACGCCGAGGCGTTCCTGGTGCTGCTGGACCGGCTGGAGGTGGTGCCGGAGCCCGGCACCCCGGCAGGAGAGGAGACACCGTGACGAACGATCAGGCCGGTGGCGCGGCGCCACCCGACGAGTACGTCGAAGCGGAGATCCAACGGCTGCTCACCGAGGATCCGGCCGTCGCCGAGCAGGGGATCACAGTGATCCGGCGGGAGGACGCCCTCGTGCTCTACGGCGAGGTGGAGAGCCCGCACCGGCGGGAGGAGATCCTGCGTCTCGTGTCCGAGCGTTTCCCGGACGTGCCGATCACCAGCGACATCGGTGTGATCCGCGTCCAGGCGCCCACGGAGATCGAGCAACTGCCCTGAGGGAGGTTTCATGGTGATCCGGATCGCCGCCGTGGGCGACGTGCATCTGGACGAGGACGTGGTCGGCCGGTTCCGCCCGGCGCTGGAGGAGCTGCCGGAGTGCGCCGACGTGCTGCTGCTGGCCGGCGACCTGACCCGGCACGGCACCGAGGCCGAGGCGCGCTGCGTGGCAGAGGAGTTCGGTGGGTTGGCCGTACCGGTGGTCACCGTGCTGGGCAACCACGACCACCAGTGTGACCAGGTGCCACAGGTGGTGAAGGTGCTGGAGGACGCGGGCATCACCGTGTTGGAGGGCAACGGCGTCGTGCTGGACTGCGCGGGCGGCCGGCTCGGCATCGCCGGGGTCAAGGGCTTCGGCGGGGGGTTCGCCGGCCGATGCGCGAGCGACTTCGGCGAGCCGGAGATGAAGGCGTTCGTCCGGACCACCAACGAGAGCGCGGACCGCCTCGGCACGGCCCTGCGCTCGCTGGACTGCGACATGCTGGTGGCGCTCACGCACTACGCCCCGGTCCCGGACACGCTGCTCGGTGAGCCGTTGGAGATCTACCCGTTCCTGGGCTCGTACCAGTTGGGACAGGCGATCGACTCGGCCCCCACCGCCCTCGCCCTGCACGGGCACGCGCACGCCGGCACCGAGCGCGGCACCACCCCGGGAGGGGTACGCGTGCGCAACGTGGCGCACCCGGTGATCAAGCAGGCGTACAGCGTCTTTCATGTCGGGGATCAACTCGACACGGACCAGGTTTCCCCGCTCGGCGGGTCGGGTAGTCAGAGGTCATGGAGCTGATTCTCTGGATTCTCGCAGTCGTACTCGTGGTCGCCGGCATCCTCGCGCTGTTCCGCCGGCAGATCCTGTGGGGCATCGTCCTCATCGTTGTCGGGCTGTTGGTCGGCCCGGGTGGTGTCAGCATCTTCAATTGACGCTCGTCCTTCCAACCACACTCTTCACGAAAACCGGGACCCGTCGGGGTCGCCGCGACCGGAGCTTCGTCCTCCCGACAGAAGCACCGGCCGCAGCGGCCCCGGCGCTTTTTTGGTGTTTGACCTGACGCTCGGTGGAAATATCTCGACCATGGAGATATCTCGCGAGGCACGGCCCGCCTCCGGCCGGCGGTCGCGCTGGGCGCTCGCCGGCTTCGCGGCGGCGGTCTTCGTCGCGGCCGCGATCGGCGGGCTCGGAGTGCGGGGCACCACCGACGAGTACGCGAGCCTGCGCCAGCCGGACTGGGCACCGCCGTCGTGGCTCTTCGGCCCGGTATGGACGGTTCTCTACGCGCTGATCGCCGTCGCCGGCTGGCTGGTCTGGCGCAGGGTCGGCTTCTCCCCCGCCCTGTGGGCGTGGACCGCCCAACTCGTGCTCAACGCCATCTGGACGCCACTGTTCTTCGGCGCGGGGCGGTACGGGTTGGCGTTCGCCGAGATCGTCGTGATGTGGCTGGCGATCGGCCTCACCGTGGTGCTCTTCGCCCGGGTGTCCCGGGTCGCGGCGGCGCTGCTGCTGCCGTACTGGGCGTGGGTCACCTTCGCCGCCGCGCTGAACCTGTCGATCTGGCGGCTGAACGTCTGACGGACCGGCAGGTCTCCGGCGGGTCACCCCGCCGGAGACCACAGGGGGTCAGCAGCGGGGGATGCCCGGGATGTAGCCGTCGTAGCCGGTGTAGACGTACGCGTCCGCGATGTAGCGACCGCTGCCGATACGGTCCCAGATCGAGCTGGTGCCGTAGGTACCGGTGACCGTGGTGCCGCTGGTCTGGCAGGCGATGGTCACCCGGGTGCCGTCGGCGACGGTGCCCACCGACGCGTAGCCCGTGCCGGGGCCGGAGCGGACGGTCAGCGGCGTGCCACTGGTGTCGACAGTGGCGTTGCCGGTGCCCGAGGAGCAGCCGTTGTTGCTGGTGTAGCTCTTGCTGCCCCAGTACAGCGCGAGGGTGCCGTTGAACCTGACCTGGATGTCACTGCCGTTGAGGCGCTGCTCGTAGTGCAGGTGGGGTCCGGTGGATCCGCCGGTGCTGCCGACCCAGCCGAGCACCTTGCCGTAGCCGACGGTCTGCCCGACCGAGACGTTGAAGCCGTTGAGGTGGGCGTAGTAGGTCGTGTAGCCGCCACCGTGGTCGATCCGGACGTACTTGCCGTAGCTGGTGCCGCCGAGGTCGGTGACCCGGTCGACAGTGCCGGGGGCGCTGGCCACCACGGGGTCGCCGAGGTCGTCGGTGCGGTTGAAGTCGACGGCGTACGCCGGGCTGTGGTCCGACCGCGTCTGCCCGGACCAGGACTGGCCGCACGGGAACGGCACCTTGAAGGTCGGCGCGGCCAGCGCCGGGGTCGCCGGCACCAGCGCTCCCCCGACGAGCAGACCCGTCACCAGCAGGCTCATCCACCGCTTGCGCATACAGCTCCTCCTATGTCGAAAACCTTCGATGAGGTGGCCCTAGCCTGACAGATATCGTCAATCTTCGAAAGAGTCCCCAGCCTGTCCCCGCAGCGCGCCCACCAGGCAACTCGAAGGTTTCCGGATTGTTACTCGCTCGTGTCTGGCAGGGGGTGGACCAGACCCGATGCAAGCGCTTACATGTGTGCACGCCCAATCGGACCGGCGCGGGTCGTCAGCGAGACCACGCCGGCTAGGAAGGAGGACGGCATGGCGGTCTTTACCAGACCACGCCAGGCCTTCGTGATCGCCGGTGTACTCGGGCTGGCGCTCAGCGCCACCGCTTGCGGTACCGGCGATGACAAGAAGAGCGACAAAGCAGGATCTGCCGAGTGTGCCCCGTACGAGAAGTACCAGGGCAACGACGGCAAGAAGGTCTCCATCTACGCGTCCATCCGTGACGCCGAGGCCGACCTGCTGGAGCGGTCCTGGTCGCAGTTCACCGACTGCACCGGCATCGAGATCGCCTACGAGGGCAGCGGCGAGTTCGAGGCGCAGCTCCCCGTCCGCGTCGACGGCGGCAACGCCCCCGACATCGCCTTCGTGCCCCAGCCGGGCCTCGTGAAGCGGTTCGCGGACGCCGGCAAGCTGAAGTCCCTCAGCGCCGACACCAAGGCCCTGGCCGAGCAGAACATGCCGGCCGACTGGCTGAAGTACGGCACCGTCAACGGGACGCTCTACGGCGTGCCGCTCGGCGCCAACGTCAAGTCCTTCGTCTGGTACTCGCCCAAGACCTTCAAGGAGAAGGGCTGGGAGGTTCCGACCACCTGGGACCAGCTCATCGCGCTGAGCGACAAGATCGCCGCCAGCGGCATGAAGCCCTGGTGCGTGGGCGTCGAGTCCGGTGACGCCACCGGCTGGCCGGCCACCGACTGGATCGAGGACGTGATCCTGCGGACGCAGGGCCCCGAGGTCTACGACCAGTGGACCACCCACGCCATCCCCTTCAACGACCCGAAGATCGTCGACGCGGTCGACCGCGCCGGCAGCATCCTCAAGAACGAGAAGTACGTCAACGGCGGCTTCGGCGGGGTCAAGAGCATCACCACCACCGCCTTCCAGGAGGCCGGTCTGCCGGTGACCACCGGCAAGTGCGCCATGCACCGGCAGGCGTCGTTCTACGCCAACCAGTTCCCCGAGGGCACCAAGGTGGCCCAGGACGGTGACGCGTTCGCGTTCTACTTCCCGGCCATCGACCCGGCCAAGGGCAAGCCGGTCCTCGGCGCTGGCGAGTTCGTCGTCGCGTACGCCGACCGTCCGGAGGTGCAGGCGGTGCAGACCTACCTCGCCTCCGCCGAGTACGTGAACAGCCGCGCGAAGCTCGGTAACTGGGTCACGGCGAACAACAAGCTGGACATCGCCAACGTGGCCAGCCCGATCGACAAGCTCTCCGTTGAGATCCTCCAGGACAAGACGGGCACCTTCCGCTTCGACGGATCCGACCTGATGCCGGCCGCCGTCGGCGCGGGAACGTTCTGGAAGGGCATGGTCGACTGGCTGAACGGCAAGCAGACCGCCCCGGTGCTCCAGGGCATCGAGAGCAGCTGGCCGAAGTGATCACGGCGGTGGCCCGGTTCGCGTCCGCGAGCCGGGCCACCGGCCAATTTGGACCCGAGAGGGAGGGTTGATGGAGTTCGACTTCGCCGATGAGCAGCCGAAGCTCCTCATGCTGATGTACGGGCTGGTCGCTTTCGTGCTGGTGGTGGGCGGTCTGCTCCTGCTGCTCGATGTCGTACCGGCCTGGTTCGCCCGACGGCGGGAAGCTCAGCTCGTCGCCGCTTCCGTCAGTGGCACGCCACTGACCCGGCGGCCCAAGCAGCGGGAAGGGCTCTTCGCGCTGTTCTTCCTGCTGCCGACGCTGCTGCTGCTCACCATCGGTCTTGTCGTGCCGGCCATCCGCACCATGCTGCTCTCCCTGATGAACGGGGGCAGCACCGAATGGGTCGGGCTGCGCAACTACGGCTGGATGTTCTCCGACAGCTCGATGCTCCGGGTCCTGATCAACACCCTGGTCTGGGTGCTCCTGGTCCCGCTGGTGGCAACCGCCTTCGGCCTCATCTACGCCGTGCTGGTGGACAAGGCCCGCTTCGAGGCGGTCGCCAAGTCACTGATCTTCCTACCGATGGCCATCTCGTTCGTCGGCGCCAGCATCATCTGGAAGTTCGTCTACGCGTACCGCGGCGAGGGCGACCAGATCGGCCTGCTCAACCAGATCGTCGTCAGCCTCGGCGGTGAGCCGAAGCAGTGGCTGCTCGAATCACCCCTGAACACGCTGCTGCTGATCGTCATCATGGTCTGGATCCAGGCCGGCTTCGCCATGGTGGTGCTCTCCGCCGCTATCAAGGCCATCCCCGGTGACATCGTCGAAGCCGCCCGGCTCGACGGTGTCAGCCCGTGGCAGATGTTCTGGCAGATCACCATGCCGAGCATCCGGCCGGCACTGATCGTCGTGGTGGTGACGCTCACGATCGCCACGCTCAAGGTCTTCGACATCGTCCGGACCTCGACCAACGGCAACTACGACACGAGCGTGATCGCCAGCGAGATGTACAACCAGGCCTTCCGGTACGGCCAGAACGGGCAGGGCTCCGCGCTCGCGGTCTTCCTCTTCATCCTGGTCATCCCGGTCGTGATCTACCAGATCCGCAACCTCCGTCAGCAGCGGGAGGGCTGAGATGACGACCGCAACGCCCACCGTCGCCGCCGGCACCCAGAAGACCGCCGACGCCACGTCCACCGCCAGGCGGGTTCGCAAGCGGTTGAACAGCCGTACGGCGACGCTCGTCTCGATCGTCATCGCGGTCGTCTGGACGATTCCGACCTTCGGCCTGCTGATCTCCTCACTCCGGCCGGAGGACGAGATCAAGACGACCGGCTGGTGGACGGCGTTCACCAACCCGCAGTTCACCCTCGAGAACTACCAACAGGTCCTCTTCGGGCGGTCGGCGTCGTCGGGCCAGCTCGCCAGCTACTTCATCAACTCGCTGGCGATCACCATCCCGTCGGTGCTCTTTCCGCTGGCCTTCGCGTCCCTCGCCGCGTACGCGCTGGCGTGGATCAACTTCCGCGGGCGGGACTGGCTCTACATCGCGATCTTCGCGTTGCAGATCGTTCCCCTGCAGATGGCCCTGGTGCCGCTACTGAAGTTCTTCTCCACCGGCGTCACCCTCGGCGGCGTCACCCTGATGCCGGCCTGGGGCCTGGTCGACGAACAGAAGTTCGCCCAGGTGTGGTTCGCGCACACCTGTTTCGCGCTCCCGTTCGCGGTCTTCCTGCTGCACAACTTCATCTCGCAGCTCCCCGGAGACCTGATGGAGGCGGCCCGGGTCGACGGGGCCACCCACCCGAAGATCTTCCGCACCATCGTGTTGCCGCTGATCACCCCGGCGCTGGCCGCGTTCGGCATCTTCCAGTTCCTCTGGGTCTGGAACGACCTGCTGGTCGCGCTGATCTTCGCCGGTGGCGGCAACGAAACCGCCCCGCTCACGGTCCGGCTCGCCGAGATGGCCGGCACGCGGGGCAACGAGTGGCAACGGCTCACCGCTGGCGCGTTCGTCTCGATCGTTGTACCGCTCGTCGTATTCCTGTCCCTGCAACGCTTCTTCGTGCGAGGTCTGCTCGCCGGCAGCGTCAAGGGCTGACCCGCCTGCCCGCCGCCGCCCGACCCCTGAGGGCGGCGGCGGGCAACGGGTACCGAGCGGGGGAACCATGACGAAGATAGATGACGTCGCCCGGCTGGCCGGGGTCTCGACGGCCACCGTCTCGCGGGCGCTGCGCGGGCTGCCGACGGTCTCGGCCGCCACCCGACGCCGCGTACTCGCTGCCGCCGAGCAGTTGGACTACGCGGTCTCGCCGAGCGCGTCCCGGCTCGCCGGTGGTCGCACCGGCACCGTCGCGGTGGTGGTACCCCGGATCACCCGCTGGTTCTTCAGTACCGTCGTCGAGGCCGTCGAGGAGTACCTTCACCACTCCGGCTACGACCTGCTGCTCTACAACCTCGGCGGTCGGGAGCAGATCCGCCAGCGGGTGCTGCGCACCGCCAACCTGCACAAGCGGGTCGATGCCATCATGCTGGTCGCCACGCCGTTGCGCCCGTCCGACCGGACCGCGCTGGCCGCCCTGGACCTGCCCGGGGTGACCATCAGCTCCGGAAGCAGGGTACCCAACTGGCCCTGCGTACGGATCGACGACGTGGCCGCCGCGCGGATGGCCACCCGCCACCTGATCGACCTCGGCCACCACCGGATCGCGCACATCTCCGGGGACCCCGACGACGAGCTGGCGTACACCACCCACCTCGACCGACGCAGGGGCTACCAGGCCGAGCTGCGGGCCGCCGGCCTGCGACCCGACCCGGGCCTGGACGTCGAGTCGTCGTTCACGATCGACGGCGGCAACCGGGCCGCCGCCGAACTACTGGCGCGCGGTGAACCGCCGACGGCGATCGTCGCCGCGTGCGACGAGATGGCGATGGGCGCGATGACGGCCCTGCGCGATGCCGGGCTGCGCGTACCGCAGGACGTCAGCGTGGTCGGCATCGACGACCACGACCTCGCCGGCGTGCTGGGTCTGAGCACCATCGCGCAGCCCGCCGCGGAGCAGGGGCGGCTGGCCGCCCGGATGCTGCTCGATCCGCTCGCGGACCGCAACCTGGGCCCGGTCGTCGGTCAACGCACCGCCGACGGCGACTCGCCGGTGATCCTGCCCACTCGGCTGGTCGTCCGGGAGTCCACCGCACCACCCCGGGCACACTGACACATCAACCACGGCACGACACGGGAGACGACCCTGAACACCGACCCGACTCAGCAGACCCCCACCGGCTGGTGGACCGAGGCCGCCATCTACCAGATCTACCCACGCTCGTTCGCCGACTCCGACGGCGACGGGGTCGGCGACCTGCCGGGCATCACCGCCCGTCTCGACCACCTGGTCGAGCTGGGGGTGGACGCGGTGTGGCTGTCCCCCTTCTATCCGTCCCCACAGGCTGACGCGGGGTACGACGTGGCCGACTACCGGAACGTCGACCAACTGTTCGGCACCCTCGCCGACGCGGACAAGCTCCTCACCGAGGCCCGCTCCCGCGGCCTGCGGGTGATCGTCGACCTGGTGCCCAACCACACCTCGTCGGCGCACCGCTGGTTCCAGGAGGCGCTGGCCGCCAGCCCGGGCAGCCTCCCGAGGTCCCGGTACATCTTCCGGGACGGCCTCGGCCCGGCCGGGGACCAGCCGCCGAACGACTGGCAGAGCGTCTTCGGGGGCCCGGCCTGGACCCGGACGGTCGATCCGGACGGGCAGCCCGGCCAGTGGTACCTGCACCTGTTCGACACCGGCCAGCCGGACCTCAACTGGGACAACCCGGAGGTACACGAGGAGTTCCTGGATGTCCTGCGGTTCTGGCTGGACCGCGGGGTGGACGGGTTCCGGGTCGACGTCGCGCACGGCCTCATCAAGCAGGCCAACCTGCCCGACTGGCAGGAGCCCCAGGAGATCCTCTCCGGCAACGAGATCGACAAGCCGCGGCCGCCGATGTGGGACCAGGAGGGCGTGCACGAGATCTACCGGCAGTGGCGGCAGGTCCTCGACAGCTACCCGGGCGACCGGGTACTGGTCGCCGAGGCGTGGGTGGAGCCGGCCGAGCGCCTGGCCCGCTACGTCCGCCCGGACGAGATGCACCAGGCGTTCAACTTCGAGTACCTGCTCGCCGCGTGGACCGCTCCGGCCCAGTACGCGGTGATCACCCGGTCCCTGGAGGCGACCGACTCGGTCGGCGCGCCGACGACCTGGGTGCTGTCGAACCACGACGTGGTGCGGCACGCCTCCCGGCTCGGTCTGGCGATCGGTGGTGGCCGGCCCAACGGCATCGGTATCGGTGACCCGCAGCCGGACGCCGCGCTCGGTCTGCGCCGGGCGCGGGCGGCTACCCTGCTGATGCTCGCCCTGCCCGGCTCCGCGTACCTCTACCAAGGCGAGGAGCTGGGCCTGCCCGAGCACACCACGATGCCGGACGAGGCCCGACAGGACCCGACCTGGGCACGCAGCGGGCACACCCAGCGGGGCCGCGACGGCTGCCGGGTGCCGATCCCGTGGGAGGCCGACGCCCCGTCGTACGGCTTCGGGCCCACCGACGCGAGCTGGCTGCCGCAGCCGCCGTCCTGGGCGGAGTACGCGCTGGACCGGCAGCGCGACGTGCCCGGCTCGACGTACGAGCTGTACCGCGAGGCGCTGCGGCTGCGCCGTGCCCACGGTCTGGGCCGGGGCACGCTCGAGTGGCTGTCCTCCGATGACGAGACGTTGGTGTTCCGCAACGGTGAGCTGACCGTGCTGACCAACTTTGGCGACGCCCCCGTGCCGCTCCCGCCCAACGCCGAGGTACTAGCCACCAGCGCACCCCTGACCGAAGGCACGATCCCCACCGACGTGACGGTCTGGCTCCGAGGCTGATCCACACCCCACCGCAACAGCGCCGATCTTGCACTTTCTGTCGCCGAGGTAAGCCTGTATGGGCGCTTTGTCGCGACAGAAAGTGCAAGATCGCGGGGTGGGGAGGGGGGAGGGTGGGGAGGGAGGGGGTGGGTCAGAGACGCGTGGCGCGGGTTTCCAGGAGGCCGTGCACGTTCTTGATGTCCGTTGGTGAGCTGCGGGACGCGAGCCAGTACATGACGCCCGTCGGGATGAAGAAGAGTTGGAACGCGGCCAGCCCGACGGCGAAGTTCAGTGGTGGAGGGAATGCCGTTCGCAGCGCTTGGAAGGCCACCCCGACCAGCCCGTTGCCGGCCGCGCGACCGACCCCGTTGACCAGGTTGCCAAGGCTGTAGACGGTCCCCCGGTGCTCCGGCGGGTTCACGTCGGCGATCAGCGCGAACCAGTTCGGCGAGTTGGCCGAGGTCAACGCGAGCGCCACCACGGCGGTGAGCAGGCTCAGCCCGACCGACGGCTCGGTGATCACGCTTGCCAGCACCGCGCCGACGACCGCGCCGCCGCCCGCGCCGTCCGGCACGTCGATGGTCACCGGCACGAAGAACAACACCAGGTAGAACGGCAGCGCGGCGAGGATGCCGACCGCCGCGACCAGGGCCCGACCCCGAGGGGTACGTCGCTGCACCGCGTCGCCGATCAGACCACCCACGATGGACAGCACACCGCCGAGCTGGAACAGGGTGGCGAACACGCTGCCGACCACCACCGCCGTGGACTCGGAGTAGCCCTGGGCCTCGGCCCGCTCGGCGAAGAGCCTCGGCAGCCACACCAGCGAGCCGAAGGCGGCCTGCGCGGTCAGACCCTGCAGGATCAGCCACCGGTTGGTCCGCCGGTCCAGGATGCGTGGCAGATCGGCCCGGCTGATCCGGTAGTCGTACTCGGCGCCGGCATCCAGCGCGCCAGCAAGCTCCGGCTGGCTCTGGCCGCGTCGGATGTCGTAGGTGAACAGGTACGCCAGGGTCGCGGCGACGCCCACCCCGGTCAGCAACAGGAACGGCCGCCGCCAGTCGTTCGCCCCGAGCAGCCCGCCGACAAGCGTGCCGGCGAGCGTGCCGACACCCTGGGAGAGCCCCCAGAAACTCATCACCAGCCCGCGCCGGGCCGGTGAGATCAGGTCGGTGACCACCGAGAAGCCGACCGAGCCCACCGCGCCGAGGCCGATCGCCGCGACGAGCTGAGTGGCCAGGAACGTGAGGTACCCGCCGGCGAGCGCGCTGCCGCCGGTGCCCGCCGCCCAGAGCAGCGTGCCCACCATGAGCAGGGGCTTGCGGTTGCTGCGGTCGCCGACGTACGCCCAGCCGACCGCGGCGACCGCGCTGACCAGGAAACTGACGGCGGTGACCAGGCCCAGCAGCCCGGCCGAGACGTCGAACGTCCGGGCGATCGGCCCGTACAGCGGGGGGACGAGCCCGATCGCCACGTTGTCCAGCGAGGCGAGCACCACGAACACCACGACGCTGTACAGCCGGTGCACCGGGCCGCCGCCCCGGCCGTGCGAGCGTTGCTCCCGCCCGCCACTGGTCACCGTCATGACCAGCAGCCAATCAGACTCGGCCGAGCCGGTTGGCACGCGGGTGGACGTCGATCACCGTTGACCGACGCCCACCCGGTCGATCCGACGCTCAGCGCCGGTCGAGCACCAGTCCGCTGGCTGCTGCGTACTGCTCACGGACGGCGGGGACGGGCTCCGCCGCGTACTCCTCGGTGCCCTTGACCTCCCACTGCGGTGGTGTCGCACCGCCCAGGGCGACCCAGGCGGCCTGGCGGGCGGCCCCGTCGGCGACGTACTCCCCGGCGGGTGGGACGACGACCGGGCAGCCGAAGACCTGCGGTGCGATGCGGCGGACCGCTGCCGACCGTGCCCCACCGCCGACCAGGATGACCCGGCGGACGGTGGCACCCTGCGCGGTCAGCGCGTCCAGACCGTCGGCGAGGGCGCAGAGCATGCCCTCCACGGCGGCCCGGGCCAGGTGCGCGGGGGTCGAGGTGCGCAGGGTCAGGCCGTGCACCGCGCCGGTGGCCAGCGGACGGTTGGGCGTGCGCTCACCCTCCAGGTAGGGCACCATGACCAGCCCGTCCGCTCCAGCGGGTGCGGACAGGGCCAGCTCGGCGAGCGCGTCCAGGTCGACGCCGAGCATCGTGGCGGCGGCGTCCAGCACGCGCGCGGCGTTGAGCGTGCAGACCAGCGGCAGGAAGCGGCCGGACGCGTCGGCGAAGCCGGCCACCGCACCGCTGTCGTCGGCCGCCGACACGTCGGCCACGCTGAACACCGTGCCGGACGTGCCGATCGAGACGACCACGTCGCCGGGCCCGGCGCCGACGCCGAACGCGGCGGCGGCGTTGTCGCCCGTGCCCGCGCCCAGCACCGCGCTGCCCAGGTCATCGCTCAGCCGGCCGGCCGAGTCGGCCGGGCCCAGCACCTCGGGCACCACGAGCTGCCGACCGAAAGCCCGTTCCAGCAGGTCCGGGCGATAGGAGCCGGTGGCCGGGGACCAGTAGCCGGTGCCGCTGGCGTCACCCCGGTCGGTCCGCAGCGCCGACAGACCGGGCGCGCCGGCCAGCCGCCAGGTCAGCCAGTCGTGCGGCAGGCACACGGCGGCCACCCGGGCGGCCTGCTCCGGCTCGTGACGGGCCAGCCAGCGCAGCTTGGTGATGGTGAAGCTCGCCACCGGCACGCTGCCGGTGGCGTCGGCCCAGAAACGACGCCCCGCCTCGCCGCCGCCGGCCTCCTCGACGAGGTCGGCGGCGGCGTCGGCGGAGCGGGTGTCGTTCCACAGCAGGGCCGGACGGACCACCCCGCCCGCCTCGTCGAGGCAGACCATGCCGTGCTGCTGGCCGGCGACCGATACCGCGGCGACGTCGGCCAACCCACCGGCCTCGTCGACGGCGCTGCGCAGCGCCTTCCACCAGGCTTCCGGGTCGACCTCGGTGCCGTCCGGGTGCGGCGCCCGGCC
Source organism: Micromonospora sp. NPDC005174 (assembly GCF_040608495.1). Lineage (NCBI taxonomy): Bacteria > Bacillati > Actinomycetota > Actinomycetes > Micromonosporales > Micromonosporaceae > Micromonospora > Micromonospora sp. NPDC005174. Next base: position 138,683 of record NZ_JBEXIJ010000016.1, read on the forward strand.
CTGCCGGAGCAGGGCGCCGGTCTCCGCGTCCCGGATGACCACCTTGCAGGACTGTGTGGACGAGTCAACGCCCGCGACCAGCGGCATGGCGGGGCCTCAGCGAGCGCCGAGCAGGTGCTCGACGGCGAGCTGGTTGAGCCGGACGAAGCCGAAGCCCCGGGCGGCGACCGCGTCGACGTCGACGTCCTCGAACGCGGACCGGTCGGCGAGGAACTCCTCGTAGCCCTCGCCGTCGCCGAGCGTCGGCGTGCTCAGCTCGCCGACCTTGCTGGCGGCCAGCGCCTCGACGACCTCCGGGTCGGCGCGGAACGCCGCCGCGCGCTCCTTGAGCAGCAGGTAGGTGCTCATGTTCGCCGCGGCCGACGCCCAGACACCGTCCATGTCCTCGGTACGCGAGGGCTTGTAGTCGAAGTGCCGGGGACCGTCGTAGGTCGGCCCGCCGTTCGGGCCGCCGTTCTCCAGGAGGTCCACCAGGGCGAACGCGTTCATCAGGTCACCGTGACCGAAGACCAGGTCCTGGTCGTACTTGATGCCACGTTGGCCGTTGAGGTCCAGGTGGAAGAGCTTGCCCTGCCAGAGCGCCTGGGCGATGCCGTGGGCGTAGTTGAGCCCGGCCATCTGCTCGTGCCCGACCTCCGGGTTGAGGCCGACCAGCTCCGGGTGCTCCAACTGGGAGATGAAGCCGAGGGCGTGCCCGATGGTGGGCAGCAGGATGTCGCCGCGCGGCTCGTTGGGCTTGGGCTCCAGCGCGAAGCGCAGGTTGTAGCCCTTGTCGATGGAGTACTGGGTGAGCAGGTTGACGGCCTCGCGGTACCGGTCCAGGGCGGCCTGGACGTCCTTGGCGAGGTCGTACTCGGAACCCTCGCGGCCACCCCACATGACGAAGGTGCTCGCGCCCAGCTCGGCGGCCAGGTCGACCTGGCGCAGCACCTTACGCAGCGCGAAGCGGCGGACCTCGCGGTCGTTGCTGGTGAAGCCGCCGTCCTTGAAGATCGGGTGGGTGAAGAGGTTGGTGGTGACCATGGGCACCACCAGGCCGGTCTCGTCGAGGGCCTTGCGGAACCGCGCGATGTGCTGGTCGCGGGTCGCGGCGTCCGCGCCGAACGGGATCAGGTCGTCGTCGTGGAAGGTGATGCCGTACGCGCCCAGCTCGGCGAGACGGTGCACGGCCTCGACGGCGTCCAGCTCGGGGCGGGTCGCGTCGCCGAACGGGTCGCGGGCCTGCCAGCCCACGGTCCAGAGCCCGAAGGAGAACTTGTCGGCGGGGGTGGGACGAGGTGCCATGGGTGACCTCCGGGATGGTGGTGTCAGGTATTTGTTCAGCGATTGAATTATTTGCCCGCCCTATGGCAGTGTCAAGGGGTGAGCCCCACCCACGCCCCGGCCGGCGCGGCCCGTCAGGGCAGCCTGCGCGAGCTCAACCTCGCCCTGGTCCTCGGCCGGATCGCCGCCGCCGACCGCCCCCCGTCCCGGGCCGACCTGGCCACGGCCACCGGCCTGACCCGGGCCACCGTCTCCGCGGTCGTCGAGGACCTGCTCGCGGGCCAACTGGTCAGCGAGGCCGACCCGGCGCCCCGGGCCGGGGCCGGCCGTCCGGCGCGTGGACTCGTCCTGGCCGACACGGGTCCGGCCGGGCTCGGTCTCGAGGTCAACGTCGACTATCTGACGGTGTGCGTCGTCGACCTCGCCGGTCAGGTCCGCCACCGCACCGTGCACCGGGCCGACCTGCGCCCCGTCGCGCCCGAGGACGCCCTGGCCCGACTCGTCGACCTCGCCGGGCACGCCCGCGCCGACGCGGCCCGACAGGGCCTCACCCTCGCCGGGGCCGCGCTCGCCGTACCCGGCCTGATCGACGACTCCGGGCAGGTCCGGCTCGCGCCGAACCTCGGCTGGCGGGACGTGCCGGTGCCCGAGCTGCTCAGCGCGCACCCGGCCCTGACCGACCAGGTGCCGGGCGTACCGGCGCTGATGGTGGACAACGAGGCCAACCTCGCGGCGCTCGGCGAGCTGCACTCCCGGCCACCCGGCCCGGCCAGCTTCCTGCACATCTCCGGCGAGGTCGGCATCGGCGCGGGGATCGTCCTGGACGGCGCGCTGTTCCGCGGCGTACGCGGCTGGAGTGGCGAGATCGGGCACTTCCCCGTGCATCCGCAGGGGCGGCCCTGCCGCTGCGGAGGACGCGGCTGCCTGGAGCAGTACGCCGGCCAGGAGGCGATCGTCACCGCCGCCGGGCTGGTGCGGGCCGAGCTTCCCGCCGACACCGCCACGGCCCGGCTGGCCGAGCTGGCCGAGGCCGGTGACCCGGACGCGCTGCGCGCGCTGCACGACGCCGGCACGGCCCTCGGGGTGGCGGTCGCCAGTGTCGTGAACCTGCTGGACCTGGACACCGTGGTCCTCGGCGGCGGGTACGCCCCGCTGGCACCCTGGCTCTGCCCGCCGGTGCTCGCCGAGATCGGGGCCCGGGTACTCACCGCCGCCTGGTCGCCGGTCTCGGTCCGCCCCTCGACCCTCGGGCCGGAGGCCGCCGCCGTGGGCGCGGCCGGCTCGGTGGTACGGCGGATCGTCGCCCGCCCCGCCGGTTGGCTGGGTCGCGCCGGCTGACCGGAGGCGACGACCTCCGGTCGTGTCGGTGCGCCTCGGTACGCTTGCCATCGAGCAACGACCGGCAGGTGAGGAGCCGAGGAGCAGCATGCGCACAGGTCGTCGGACGCGGGCCGGCGTCGGGCGGTGACCACGATCCGACGGGGCGGCATCGCCGGTCCGGTCGGCGGTGACGAGCCCGCGTCGCGCCGTCCGACCTGCCACGCCGGAAGCCCGCTGTCGGCCGACTCGCCATTGGCCCGCGAGCTGCTCGACGGGCTCGCCGAGGCGGTGCTGACGACCGACGAGACCGGCCGGGTGACCCTGGTCAACGCCCGGGCGGCGGCCCTGCTCCCGGAGCTCGTCCCGGGCGTCGAGCTGTCCCGGTGCCCGGTGGTGGCGCTGGCCCGGGCCGTACACGACGGCACCGGCGCCTTCGAGGCCGAGCACCACGGCCGCCACCTGCACGGCGCCCGGCGGCAGCTCGCGGGCAACCGGTACGCCTGGTACGTCCGCGACGTCACCGAGGAGCACGCCCGCACCGACGCCCTGCTGGCCGAGCGCTCCCGGACGGCCTTCCTCGCCCAGGCCGGCAGCCGGCTCGGGCTCGCACTGCACCGGGACCAGACACTCCGTACCACCGTGACCCTCGCCGTGCCGTACCTGGCCGATGCCGCCGTGGCCCTGCTCCGTCCCGCCGCGCCGGCCGAGCCGCGCCCTCGCTTCACGCGGTACGCCGACGACGAGCCGGGCCCGGTGACCGGGGTGACCGGACCGGAGCTGACCGACCTCGTCCCGGGCCTGGGCGCGGCGCTCGACGGCGAAACCACCGAGCCGACACCCGGGCTGGACGCCGACGACGTCACCGACCTGGCCGTCCTGCTCCCGCCCGGTTTCGGCCGGCCGGGCGCGGTGCTGGTCAGCCCGATGCGCGGCCCCGGCGGTCCGGCCGGCGCTCTGCTGCTCGTCCGCCGAGCCGGGCGGGCCGACTTCGACACCCGCGACCGCGAGCTGGCCCGCGAGTTCGCCGCTCGGGCCGGCGCGGCGCTGGCCGCCGCCGAGCTGTACGGCGAGCAGGCCCACCTGGCCCGGGTGTTGCAGACCAGCCTGCTCCCGCCGGACCTGCCGACGGTGCCGGGCGTGCGGATGGGCGGCGGCTACCGGTCCGCAGGCGACACGATGCGCATCGGCGGGGACTTCTACGAGGTGTTCCCGCAGCCGCGGGGAGCGCTGTTCGCGCTGGGTGACGTGTCCGGTAGGGGCGTCGGAGCGGCGGTGCTGACCGGCCGGGTCCGTCAGTCGCTACAGACGTTACGACTCGTCGAGCAGCGACCGCTGGCGCTGATCGAGCTGCTCAACCGCACCCTTTTCGACGCGCCCGACGCGGCACGGCGCAGCCAGCTCACCACCCTGCTGCTCGGGTCGCTGGAGCACGGGCCGACGGGGGTGGACCTGCGGATCGCCGGCGGCGGCCACCCCGCGCCGCTGCTGGTCACCGCCTCGGGTTCCGTCGCCGGAGTCCCGGTCGGCGGGATGCCGGTCGGCGCGCTGGCCGACGCCCGGTTCACCGAGGTGCGGGTACACCTCGACCCGGGCGACCTGCTCCTCGCGTACACCGACGGGGTGACCGAGGCGAACGGCGGCCCGGCGCACGTGGAGAAGTTCGGTGAGCACCGGCTGCGCGCCGCGCTCGCCGCGGCAGCCGATCTGCCGCCGGCCGCCCTGGTCGACAGGCTGCTCCAGGTGGTCGACGAGTGGGTGGGCGGGCAGGCTCACGACGACATCGCCATGCTGGCGATGTGCGCGTCGACACCAGGCTGACCCGCGTACCGGACCCTTCAGGCGGTCCGCGCCACGGGCGGTTCTCCGGTGGGCCATTCGCGCGGCGTACCCGTCATCCGCTCTGGACCCGCCGGCCCGCTCTGCCACACCTGTCGGGTCGGCCGGTCCGGCTGCTCCGGCGACTCCCGCACCGGCCCGTCGGGCCGGTCCGGGTCGTGCGGCCAGTCCCCTCGCCCACCCGGCCGGTCGTCGTCCGGCGTGCTCCGCGCCTGCTGCCGACGCGCGACCTCGTCGAACTCCCGCACCCCGCTCACCAGCGCGGCACGGCCGGCCGGGGTCATCGCCGCCAGCACGGCGGCGAGCCGCTCCTGGCGGTCGGTGCGCAACTCCGCGAGGAGCCGGCGGGCCTCGGGAGTGAGGTGCAGGGAGATCTCCCGCCGGTCGAAGCGGCCCGGCTCGCGCTCCAGCATGCCGGCCGCGACCAACCGGTCGCAGAGCCGGCTGGCGGAACTCAGCAACATGTCCAGTCGGGTCGCGAGCCGGCGTAGGTTGATCCCGTCGTACTGCTCCACGACCATCACCGCCCGAAGTTGGGCACCGGAGACTCGGCTGGCGGTCGCCTCGCGGGCGGAGTCCCAGACGCCCAACAGGGCACCCGCCGCCGCGTCCAGGGCGGCGGCCATACTCGTCGCAGGGTCCGGTGGACCGTTGTGTTCGGCCATGGTGGCCCGAGACTACTCCGAACCCGCTGGTGGTCGAGCTCTGATCAAGGAGGCCTGATGAGCGAACCGGTCGATCGGGCACGCCGCACCCTGAACGAGACACCCGCCGACCGCCTCGTGGGTGGTGTCGGCCGGGTCCTCGACCAGGCGTACGGGATCAGCGAGACCGAGCTGTACCAGGTCGACTACCGCCTCGCGGAGCTGCTGCCGCTCAGCGAGGGTGACGCTCTCCGGGGTGCGGGGCACCCCGCCTGGCGCGCGTTCGACCACCAGTCACCCATCGTGGTCGACGGTGTCGCCTGGTTGCCGGTCACCATGCGCGGCGAACGCCGGGGCGTCCTGCGGCTCGCGCCGGTGGCCGACGACGCAGGGGTGCTCGGCGAGCTGGCGGACATCGCCACCTCGCTCGCACACGAGCTGGCCGCAGTCTCCCCCGGCACCGACGTCTACAGCGTCGCGCGGCGCAGTCAGCGGCTCACGCTGGCCGCCGAGATGCAGTGGGACCTGCTGCCCGGCCGCAGCCGGGTCCGGACGTCGTTCAGCCTGGCCGGGCAGCTCGAACCGGCGTACGCCGTGCGCGGTGACAGCTTCGACTGGTCCGACGACGGGGAACGGCTCTGGCTCTCGACGGTCAACGGCAGCGGTGAGGGTGTCGCGGCAGCACTGCTCACGTCGCTGGCCACCCACGCGCTGCGCAACGCCCGCCGGGCCGGCCTCGGTCTGGGCGACCAGGCTGCCCTCGCCGACCAGGCCGTCTACGACGAGTACCGGGGCAAGCGGCACCTCTCGGCGCTACTGATGGAGTTGGACCTGCGCTCGGGGACGATGACGGTGGTGGACGCCGGCTCGCCACGGCTCGTCCTCCTGCGCCGCGGCGAGGTCACCGAGCAGCCGTTGGAGGCGCAGTTCCCGCTCGGCATGTTCGAGGCGACCGACTACCACGAGCAGACGTTCACGCTGGAACGCGGCGACCGGTTGTTCGTCGTCAGCGACGGCGTCGTGGAGGCCACTGGGCGGAACGTGCGCTACGGCGAGACGGCGCTGGACCGGTTCCTGCGACGGACCGGCCCGATGGAACCGCTGGACGCCGTCCGGTCGCTGCTCGGTGACCTGCGCGCCTTCGTGGCCGGCGACCTGGTCGACGACGCCGTGGTGGTCTGCCTGGACTGGACCGGGCCGCAGTTCTGAGCGGCGCCGGTCAGTAGGCGCCGCGGCTGTTCAGCACCGCGCCGGCGGTCTTCCACAGAATGGTGAGGTCGGCGGCGAGCGACCAGTTCTCCACGTAGTAGAGATCGAGTCGGATGCCGTCCTCCCAACTCAGGTCGGACCGGCCACTGACCTGCCACAACCCGGTCATGCCGGGCTTGACCAGCAGTCGCCGAGCCACGTCGCCGTCGTAGCGGGCCACCTCGGACGGCAGCGGCGGACGCGGCCCGACGAGGCTCATCTGGCCCAACAGCACGTTGACCAGCTGCGGCAGCTCGTCCAGCGACCACTTGCGCAGCAGCCGACCGACCCGGGTCACCCGGGGGTCGTCACGCATCTTGAACATCAGGCCGTCGGTCTCGTTGCGGATCGCCAACTCGGCGAGCAGCGCGTCGGCGTTGACCACCATCGTCCGGAACTTGAACACCCCGAACTCCTGCCCACCCCGGCCCACCCGGACCTGCCGGAACAACACCGGCCCCCGGCTGTCCAGTTTGATGGCCAACGCGATGACCGCGATCAGCGGCAGGAGCAGCGCCAGGGCGATCGACGACATCGACCGGTCGACGAAGCCCTTGACCAGCTTGCGCGCGCCGCGGAACTCGGGTGCCTCGACGTGGATCAGGGGCAGTCCGGCGACCGGGCGGGTGTGGATCCGCGGGCCCGCCACGTCGGTGAGCGCGGGGGCCACCACGAGGTCGACGCCGGTCCCCTCCAGCTGCCAACCGAGCCGGCGCAGTCGGGCCGCGGTCAGCTCGCCGGAGGCGGTCACCGCCACCGTGTCCGCGCCGATCGCGGTCGCGGCCTCCGGGATGCCCCGGAACGACCCCACCACCGGCACGTCGCCGAGCCGCTGCGCCACCGGCGCGAGCAACGCGTCGGGGATGCACGCGCCGACCACCTGGTAGCCGGCGTACGGCTCGCGCCGCAGGGTGTGCACGAGTTCCAGGACGTGCGCGGTGTCGCCGACGACGAGCACCCGACGGGACCAGCCGGCACCCTTCGAACGGGCCCGGTGCAGGCGTTTGCGCGCCGCGAACCGGGTCATCTCCAGCCCGACGGTGCCCACCGCGAAGGAGATGCCGAGGAAGCCACGGGAGACGCCGACGTCGGCGATGTAACCGGCGATGGCGATCGCTCCGGCCAGTCGTAGGCTCGCCGAGCTGACCCGCCGGTACTCGTCCGCCCCGTAGCCGACCACCCGGTCGTCGTAGCACCCCAGCGCCTTGAGGGAGATCAGCCAGGCCAGGACCAGACCGGGCGCCACCAGCACGTACGGGATCTTGGAGCCGACCGGCTCCTCGTCACCGAACCGGCCGACGTAGCCGACGAACAACGCGATGATGAGGATGGTGGTGTCCAGCACCACCAGGACGCGAATGTAGGAACGTTCGTCGGCCCGGGCCACCAGGCCGCTCGGACGGTCCTTTGACGTCGCCGAGCTGTCGGCGGGGGTCAACAGTGTCGCCGCGGTCACCGGCCCTCCCACTCTGCTCAGGACGGCCCCGGCCGACAGGTCGGGCCAGAGGCGGACCGACATTGCCGGAACACGTCGACATCCTGCCCTGACAACTATGACTGCCGATTGCTTCCGACGTATTGCCGTCACTTTTCCTCAATCCCGCAGCCATAAAAGGAACCCGCCGTACCGGCTCGGCGGTACGACGGGTTCCTGTGCTGTGCGGCGGGTCAGCGCGGTGCTGGTGGGCGCCGTGCGATGGCGGTGAGGAAGATGCTGCCGATCTCGCTCGGGTCCTTGGTCACGAAGACGTCGCCGCCGGTCACCTTGGTGATCGACTCCAGCTCGGCCTTGCTGACACCCTCGCCGATACCGATCATGATGACCTGGACCGGCCGCTCCGGGTCGGCGATCTGCTTGAGCTTGGCGAGCAGCTGCTGCTGGTTGATGCCGTTGTCGTCCTCGTTCTTGCCGTCGGTGAACAGCACGATCGAGTTGACCCGGCCGGGCTGCCAGTCCTCCTGCACCGCCTGGTACGCGGCCAGCATCGTGTCGTAGAGGCCGGTGTCACCGCTGGACGGCTTGACGGTGGCGAGCGCGCCCTCCAACTGGGCCCGCTGGCCGGAGAGCGGCCCGATCGGCACCAGCTCGCGGTAGTCCCGGTTGCCGACGAGCTTGGTGGAGAAGGTCCACAGGCCGATGGACCAGGAGTCGTCGAAGAGCCCGAGGCCGCGGCGGGCCGCGTCCACGGTGACCTCCTCGCGGCTGCGGTTGTTGGCGCTGGGCACCTCGTCCTTCATCGAGCCGGAGACGTCGATGACGGCGAGCATCCGGCCGGACTGGGTGGCGATCGACCAACTGGACACGACACGCTGTATCGCGGCTGGGTCCAACCCGCCCGCCGCCGTGCCGCCGGTCGCCGGGGCGCTCGACGCGCCACCGGCCGGGCTCGGGGCGCCCTGCGGCGCGTTGAAGCCGGCACCCCAACTGCCGTCCGGCCCGCGCAGCGACTGTGCCGCCAGGCGGTCACGGAACTTCGGGGCGGTGAGCAGCTCGTACAGCACCTTCGCCGCCGCCGCCTTGGTCGGCTCGATACCGGGCAGCACCGCGTACGGGTAGTCCAGCGGCATCGGGGCCGGCTCCATGTAGAGCGCGGCGAGCGGCACCGGGGGCTTCTTGTTGTTGTACGCGATCACGTCTTCCTCGGACAGCGCAGCCGCACCGAGAGCGCTGGCGATCGAGGTCGGGTCCGTGGCGGTCGGGAAGCGGGCCAGCAGGTCGTTGCGGAGCGAGGAGCGGCCGGTGGCCAGCGCCCGCAGCGCCCCGACGGTGTTGCGCTGGGCGTCGCCGCCGGCGCCGCTGGCGGCCGTGGTCAGCGAGAGCAGGCCGGACAGGCCCGCCGCGTCCCGGGTCGGCTCGACGATTCCGGTACGCAGTGGTTTGCTGCTGTTGACCTGCTTGAGCAGATCAGTCCAGGTGAACTTGGCGTTGGGCCAGCCGAGCCTCGTGGCAACCGGCTCGGGCATCGCCACGACGACCGGGCTGCGCGCGATGGAGGCGCCGTTGGTCGGCGCGAACGCCGTCGCGTCCTTCTTGAGGCGCAGCAGCCAGGTCGAGGAGTCCGGCACCCAGACGTCCGGGGTGACGGCCGTGCCACTGGCCTGCCCGACGCCGGCGAGCACCGCGCCGTGCTTCGCGGCCACCACGGCAGCCACGTCGACCGGATCGGACGCCGAGACATCGACACGGATGCAGGTCGGGCCGACCGCTGCACCGTCCTTGACCCACTGGGAGGCGGCGGCGTCCACCGCGGGGGCCAGCTCGGAGGCGACCGCCACGGCGAGCCGGATCTCCCCTGAACAGCTGGGCTGGATCAGCTCCTTGTAGCCGAACCAGACGCCGGTGGTGACGACGAGAACCGTCGCCGTCGCGGCGGCGGCTGCTAGATGGAGTTTCGAACGCATTCGATGGCGGCCAGACACGCTGACCATCTTGCGTATTAGGTGCCGTCTCTGCCACATCCGTTCGGACTAAAGTTACGCAGGAGAAACAGTTGATCACCATTTAGCGACAGAGAGTGATGAATCCGCCCCACGGCGTTGCCAAACCGGTCCGGCTTTCGCATTCACGTCCGTCGAACGTCCGCCTCACGGAAGGACGCACGTCGGGCTCGCCACCGGAACGGGCTCGCCGACCGGGGTCGGGGTGCCGGTGCTCGCGTCCCGCCGGAACACCCGCACCATGTCCGCCCGCTCGTCGGCGACGTAGAGGTGCTCCCCGATCAGCGCGAAGTGTCGCGGCCACTCTCCACCGGTGTCCACTTCGGACACCAGCGCGGGAAGCTCACCGGCCAGGTCGAACACGGCAATGGTGCCGACACCCCGGTTCGCGACGTACAGGAAACGCCCGTCCTCGTCCACCGCGACCTCCGACGGCTGCACGTGACCGGTCCGGCCGCTCGCGTCGACCCGACCCCGTTGGTGCAACGCGCCATCGTCGGACAACCCGTACGCGGTGACCGAAGCATCCAGCTCGCCGACCAGGTAGCAGCGCTGGCCGTCGGGATGACGGGCCAGGTGCCGGGGTCCGGTGCCGGGCACCGTGCGCATCCGCGGACCGCGCGGCACCAGCCGCCCGCTCGCGGTGTCCAGGTCGTACCGGTAGACCGAGTCGGTGCCGAGATCCACCGCCAGCAGCGGCCCCCCGCCGCGGTCCGGATTGACCATGTGGGCGTGCGCCCGGTCCTGGCGTTCCGGGTCGGCGCCGTGGCCCTCGTGCACCACGAGATCGGTGCGCTCACCGGGCGCACCCTGGGCGTCGAGCGGGAAGACCGCGACACTCCCACTGCCGTAGTTGGCGGCCACCAGGTGCCCCCCGTCGGACAGCACCGCCAGGTGGCAGGGCTCGGCACCGCCGGTCGAGAAGCTGCCGAGCGCGTCCAGCGCGCCGTCCGCCCCGACCCGCCAGGCGCTGACCTGGCCGTCGGTCAACTCGTTGACCGCGTAGAGCACCGGCTGGGTGGGGTGCCGCACGAGGAACGACGGCGACGGCGTGACCGCCACCGTGCCGATAGGGGTCAGAGCCCCGGTGGCCGGGTCCCGGTGGGCGGCGACGATGCCGCTGGCCCGCCCGCCGCTCCGCGCGGTGTAACCCCCGATATGGACGATCTCGTGCTGACCAGTCACGCTGCACCCCTTCGCGCCGACATCTCCGTAGATCCAACCAGAGCTGCCCACGACGCCGACCGGCTAACCGGCTTTCCGACGCCCGGTCGCTCCGCCGGACGCCCGACGACGGCTCAGGTCGCCGGCACCGGCTCGCCGCGCTGCCGGGCCACGTGCTCGACCAGCGAGATCAATACCAGCTTGCCGGACTGCCGGTCCCGGGCGTCGCAGAGCACCATCGGCACGTCCGGGTCCAGGTCGAGCGCTCGGCGTACGGTCTCCAGATCGAAGCGACGGGTGTCCTCGAAACAGTTCACCCCCACCACGAACGGGATGCCACGCTGCTCGAAGTAGTCGATGGAGGGGAAGCAGTCGGCCAGCCGTCGGGTGTCGGCGAGCACCACCGCGCCGAGCGCACCGAAGGCCAGCTCGTCCCAGAGGAACCAGAACCGGTCCTGGCCGGGCGTGCCGAACAGGTACACCTGCAGGTCGTCGTTGATGGTGATCCGGCCGAAGTCCATCGCCACGGTGGTGGTCGTCTTGCCCTCCACCCCCGAGAGGTCGTCGGTGCCGATTCCGGCGTCGGTCAGCACCTCCTCGGTCTGCAACGGCCGGACCTCGCTCAACGCACTCACCAGTGTCGTCTTGCCGGCACCGAAGCCCCCGGCGATGAGGATCTTCAGTGCCAGCGGGACGGTGACAGCTGAGCCCGCATGGTCATAGCGCACGGAGTCCACTGACCACCGCCTTGAGGATGTCGTCGTTCGGAATGTCGCCACCGGTCGGCGGTTCGTGCACCGCGACCAGTCCCTGCGCCAGGAGGTCGCCGAGCAGCACCCGGATCACGCCGACCGCGAGGTCCAGCTCGGCCGCCAGCTCGGCCACCGACACGGGGTGACCGGCCAACGCGACCAGCCGCCGGTGCTCCGGCGGCAACTGCGGGTGGGCCGCAGCGTCGTGGCCCGCGCCGGCCAGCACGAACGCGACCAGGTCGAACCCGGCGGCGGAACGCACCCGACCGCCGGTGAGCGTGTACGGGCGGACCACCGGGCCCGCGTCGCCGTCCAGCCACTCGTGCTGGGGGCCGGGCGGCTCAGTCCGCATCACCGGCATCCGCGGACTGTCGGGCCGACGCGGTCAGGTTCTCCCCCACCCGGATGACAAGCATCGCCATCTCGTACGCGACCAGGCCGATGTCCGCGTCCGCGTCGCTCACCACGGCCAGGCAGGTGCCCTGCCCGGCGGTGGTGACGAAGAGGTACGCCGACTCCATCTCCACCACGGTCTGCCGGACGGGACCGCCGTCCACGTGGTGACTCGCGCCCCGCGCCAGGCTGGAGAAGCCGGCGGCGAGCGCGCAGAGGTGCTCGGCGTCGGAGCGCTCCAACTCGGCCGACGAGCCGAGCAGCAGTCCGTCGGCGGAGAGCACCACCGCCTCCCGGGCGGCCGGTACCCGTTGCACCAGCTCGTCGAGCAACCAGTCGAGGCCGGGGCTCTGCTTCGTCGTTTCCCGCACTAGGCGTCCCTCTCAGTCGCGGTCGGTTCGGAGGCCGTCGGGGGCGCGTCGGCGGCGGGCACCGCATCGGGGGCCACCGTGGGCGCAGCGGCCGGGATCACCGGCGCTGCGGAGGGCGGAGGCGCGGGCGTACCGCGCCGCGCCGTCGTACCCGGGGCGACGACGGTAGCCCGACCTCGGGCGGTACCCGCCTGCAGGGCCGCCATCACCCGGCGTACCTCCTCCGGCGACCGGGGCGACGGCATGTCGGCGGCGGTGGACCGGGTCAGGGCGTTGGGCGTGCGCCGGCGTACCCGGCGGGGCAGCCCATCGAGATCGTCCGCCGTCGCGTCCGAGGACGGCTCGCTGTTCCCGTCCGAACCATCGGACGTCGAGCCGGTGGGCAGGGTCACGGTGGGCGGGTCGCTGGTGACGACCGAGGACGAGTCGGTACGGCCGGCGCGCGGCCGGGGAGCTGTGCCTCGGCGTACGGGTCGGATCAGCCGGCGATCACCCGGCGCGGCCGGCAGCGAGGCCGGATCGGGGCCGGCCGGCGGCTCGGCGGTGACCAGGTCCGTGGGAATCAGCACCACCGCGGTGACGCCGCCGTCCTCGGGGGACCGCAGTCGTACGCGTACGGAGTGCCGCGCCGCCAAGCGGGCCACCACGAACAGGCCGAGGCGGGCACTCTGCGCCGGGTCGAACTCCGGTGAGCTCGTCAGCCGCGTGTTGGCGTTCTCCAGCGCGGCGGCGGACATGCCCAGCCCCTGATCGGTGACCGACAGGACGTACCCCTCGGGGGTCTGCTCACCGCTGATGGTCACCCGGGTGTCCGGCGGGGAGAAGGCGGTGGCGTTCTCGACCAGTTCGGCGAGCAGGTGGATGATGTCGCCGACCGCTCGGCCCAGCACGCCGGCCGACTGCACGGCGGTGAAGTCCACCCGGTCGTACGCCTCGACCTCGCTGATCGCGCCGCGGACCAGGTCGACCATCGCGACCGGGTTGCGCCACCCCCGGCCCGGCGCGGAGCCGGCCAGGATGACCAGGTCCTCGGCGTGCCGGCGGAGCCGGGTGGCCAGGTGGTCCACCTGGAACAGTTCGGCCAACTCGTCCGGGTCCTCGGCGCGTCGCTCCATCCGGTCCAGCAGGTGCAACTGCCGATGCACCAGGCCCTGACTGCGGCGGGCGATGTTGAGGAACACCTCGTTGAGCCCTCGGCGCAGGGTGACCTCGTCCACGGCGGCCTGGACGGCGGTGCGCTGCACCTCGGTGAAGGCCCGCCCGACCTCGCCGATCTCGTCGTGACCGTACTCCAGGGGTGGCGCCTCGCGGGCGACGTCGACCTGCTCGCCGCGACGCAGCCGGGTCACCACGTCGGGCAGTCGGTGCTCGGCCAGTTCCAGGGCGGCGGTACGGACGCCGCTGAGCCGCCGGACCAGGGTGCGGCCGACCCGCAGCGCGACCAGCACCGACACCACCACGGCGACGAGACCGAGAATCCCGGCGGCGGCGAGCCGGACCAGGATCCCGACGGCCATCGGCACCGAGCGGTCGGTGAGGTTGTCGGCCTCGGCCAGCTCGAAGTCGCGCAACTGCTGCTGTACGGCGTCGTGGCTGGCCTGCCACGACGCGGCGTCGACCGGTGGCCGGCCGGACCTGTTGGCCCCGATCAGCGCGTCCTGCATGGCCCGCAGGCTGGTGAAGTCGCGGCTCTCGCTGAGCCGCTGGAACGCGGTGCGGGCGGCCTCGGGCAGGTCGGCCACCGCGCTCTCGGTGAGCCACCGCTGGTTGCCGATGGTCTGTACGAGCAGCGCGTGCTCGGAGTTGGCGAACTTCCCGGCGGTCAGCACCCCGGCCAGCATGGCGTCGGTCTGGCCGAGCAGCTCCCGGGAGCGGCCCAGCGTGGTGAGGGCCAGCGCCTGTCGGTTGATGGCGGGATCGCTCAGATTCGCCATCGCGGAGAATGCCTGGAAGGCCGCCGAGACCATGCCGCTGTAGAGGCCGATGGCGCCCGCCCGGTCCATCATCCCGTCGTCGATGAAGTCCCGCCCCGTCGGCAGCGCCGCCAGAGCGGTGACCAGCCGGTCGACGCGGTCCTGAAGCAGGTCGTCGGCGGCGTCGCGCAACGCCTCCCCCTCGACGCGGCGACGCAGCTCGGCGACCGCCCGGTCCGTACGCTGCCGCTGCTCGGCCAACGCGGGCAGTTCGGTGTCCCCCGCGAGTTGCACCACCGACAGTCGACGCTCGCGTTGCAGCTCGGTCACCACCGCCTCGCCGGGGCGACCCAGGTCGTACAGCAGCGTGCGCGCGGAGAGCAGGTTCAGAGCGGGACCGAAGGTCAACGTCGTCGCGAAGATCCACAGCGCGAGGAGCGCCGTCACGGGCGCGACGACCAACGCGGTCAGCTTCGAGCGGATCGGCCAGTCGCGGGTTCTCATCGGACCTCGCCCGGAAAGGGGTGGCAGGAGGGGCGCCGGCACCGCCGGGCAGCGCGCTCGCCGATCGCGTACCCGGCCGTCGGGCCGGGCACCGGCGCGCGCGCCTTGGGCAGGATACGTAATCACGCCCGGTTGCACTACCGCCGTGGCGGCGACGTCGGTGCTGCGGAGCGCGCTCCCGCCGTTCCGTCGAACGCCGCGCCGCCGCACTTCCCGGGGCGCTGGTGCTGGGCGGGAAGGGATCGGACGTTGCCGGCGATGTCGTACGCCGGCGCACAGCCCACCAACACCGTCTATCTGGAATGAGTCAGGTTTCTGTCAGCTACGGCGACCCGGGACCGCGATCGGCGAGGAAAGTCCCTCGGATCGGGATTGGCGATCAGTACGCGGAGGGAATACCAGATGACGAAGGAGGAGCTTATGTCGCCCACGCAGATAATCGTCATCGTGCTCGTCGTGCTGGTGATCATCGCGGCGATCGCCGTTGCCGTCCGGACGATCGGTCGCCGCCGTGCGCTGCGCAGCCGGTTCGGGCCGGAGTACGACCGGGTGGTCCAGGAGCAGGAGAGCCGGTCCGCCGCGGAGCGCGAGCTACGCGACCGGGAACGCCGGCACGCCGAGCTCACGCTCACCCCGCTCAGCCCGGAATCCCGGGCCCGTTACGCCGCCGCTTGGGAAGAGCTCCAGATCCGCTTCATCGACTCGCCGGGCGAGACCGTGGGCGACGCGGACGAACTGGTCACCCGGCTCATCGAGGAGCGGGGCTACCCGACGGGGGACTTCTCCGACCAGATCGCCCACCTCTCCGTGGAGCACGCCCGCACGCTGACCAACTACCGGGACGCGCACGAGATCCACCTGCGGAACTCCCGGGGCGAGGCGAGCACCGAGGAGCTGCGCCAGGCGGTCGTGCACTACCGGGCGCTCTTCGCCGACCTGCTCGGCGAGGAGCCCGTCGGTCAGCGCACGCCCGAACAGCGTTCCCACCCGGACACTCCGCACGACGCCACGAGCCGCTGAGGAGGCCACCGATGCGCCACGAAGAGCAGCAGGTGAGTAACGACCATCCAGAGGCCGTCCGGTCCGCGCCGGTTCCGGTCCCGCCGTCCGACGACCGGGCCGCCCGCTCCGACGTACCCGAGGACACCCTGGACGACCGCGGCACCTTCGACGATCCGAGGGTTGACGACGAGGGTGGCTTCCACGAGCCGGGCCCGCTGCCGACCGCATTCGGTGCGACAACTGTCGCCGACGCGGTGGCCGCGTCCGCCCTGGCCAGCCCGCGTCCGCAGGACCAGCCCGACCCGCGGGCCGAGCGGACCGCCGCGCCCGGCGACGGCGCCGAGGACGGCGAGCGGGAGGGGTTGCGTGCCGACCCCACCGCCGAACTGCACCGCCGGGACGACTTCGCGGAGGTCGACGGTGACACCACGCCCGAGACCGACCTCGACGTCGAGGACCGACGTACCGTCGTCGTCCCGGGAAGCACGGACGGCGCGCCGGAGCGCCGCAGTGACCTGACCGACTGGGCCGGCGATCCGGACGCGGCGACCGCGGGCGCGGCCGGGTACGGCAGCGCCTCGCCGGAGATGGTCGACCCGGACGCGGACGCCGAACCGGTCGCCACCGAGGGCACCGGCGCCTCGCTGGAGTCGGCCGGCACGTCGCGGCCCGCTGGTTCGACCGTCGCCACCGACGCGGCCACACTCCTCGACGGGGACACCGCGCAGGGCTTCCGGGACCGCTGGCGGGACGTGCAGCTACGTTTCGTCGACGATCCGCAGGCCGCCGCCGGCGAGGCGCAGGCGCTGGTCGAGGAAGCCATCCAGGCTCTCGCCTCGGCGCTGGCCGCGCAGAAGAACACGCTGGGTGGATGGCAGGACACCGGCTCGGCGGACACCGAGCAGCTGCGGATGGCAGTCCGCAACTACCGGGACTTCCTGGACCGCGTCCTGGGTCGTTGACCGACCAAACCCACGGGGCGTCCGGCCGACAACGGCCGGGCGCCCCGTTTCGCGTCCGCGCCGACAAGCTGGGCGCTGGTCGAGCGGGGTGGGTGCCGGCCGGGTGCCAGGCGAGCGCGCCGAGAGCTGGGCGAGCGCGCCGGATGCCGAGCAGCCCCTTTGCTCTGCTTCACCACAGGCAACACCCGGTGTCCGGATAACGGACGCGCGCTGTTTCCTCGGCTGAAGCAGAGCAAAGGGCCCGCACCGAGGCCTCGCACCGCCGCTGCCGCCGCCGCGGCGGCGGCGGCGGCGCCAATGGGGTACGCCACGAAAGACCGCGCGGACGGGCCGGAACCACACGGAACAGACAGGCAGGCGTGAAAGTCTGTCTACGGGGTAATAGGGCGCGCGCATCAAATCTGGTGCCAACGTCGGACGAGGGGTGACGAGATGGACGGTGGCGGCCTCCGGCTCAACATGAACGGGCTGGACTACCTGATTCTCGCGCTGTACTTCGTCACCGTCCTCGGGGTCGGCTTCGCCGCCCGTAGGGCGATCCGGACCAGCGTCGACTTCTTCCTCTCCGGCCGCTCCCTGCCCGCCTGGGTGACCGGCCTCGCGTTCGTCTCCGCGAACCTGGGGGCGCTGGAGATCATCGGCATGGCGGCCAACGGCGCCCAGTACGGCGTCATGACGGTCCACTACTACTGGATCGGCGCGGTGCCGGCGATGGTCTTCCTGGGCATCGTGATGATGCCCTTCTACTACGGGTCGAAGGTCCGCAGCGTGCCCGAGTACCTGCGGCTGCGCTTCAACCGACCGACGCACCTGCTGAACGCGCTCAGCTTCGCCGTCGCCCAGGTGCTGATCGCCGGCGTGAACCTCTACGCGCTGGCCCTGGTCATGCAGGCGCTGCTCGGCTGGCCGCTCTGGACGGCGATCGTGGTCGGGGCGGCGATCGTGCTGGCGTACATCACCATCGGTGGCCTGTCCGGCGCGATCTACAACGAGGTGCTCCAGTTCTTCGTCATCCTGGCCGGCCTCATTCCGGTCACCGTGATCGGTCTGGTCAAGGTCGGCGGGGTCGGCGGGCTGATGGACGCGGTCCGGGACTCGAAGCTCGGCGAGGCGGGTCTGCACGCCTGGCAGGACACCGGCAGCACCGACAACCCGCTCGGCGCGCAGTGGATCGGCATCGTCTTCGGTCTCGGCTTCGTGCTCTCGTTCGGTTACTGGACGACGAACTTCGCCGAGGTGCAGCGGGCGCTGTCGGCGAAGAACATGAGCGCCGCCCGGCGTACGCCGATCATCGCCGCGTACCCGAAGCTGTTCATCCCCCTGGTCACGATCATCCCCGGCCTCGTCGCACTCGTGACGGTGAAGGGGCTCGGCGCGGACAAGGGCGACCTGCAGTACAACAACGCGATTCCGCTGCTCATGCGGGACCTGCTGCCCAACGGCGTCCTCGGGGTAGCGGTCACCGGCCTGCTCGCGTCCTTCATGGCCGGCATGGCGGCCAACGTGAGTGGCTTCAACACCGTCTTCACCTACGACATCTGGCAGTCGTACGTCCGCCGGGATCGATCCGACGAGTACTACCTGCGCATCGGTCGGTGGGCGACGGTCGCCGCCGTGGTGATCGGCATCGGGACGGCGTTCATCGCGTCCGGGTTCAGCAACATCATGAACTACATCCAGGCGCTCTTCTCGCTGTTCAACGCGCCGCTGTTCGCCACGTTCATCATCGGCATGTTCTGGAAGCGGATGAGCGCGCTGGCCGGCTTCTGGTCACTGTTGCTCGGCACCTTGGCGTCGCTGGCAACCTACCTGCTCTACAAGGGCGGCGTGATCGACTTCAACTCCGACCTGGAGGAGAGCTTCTGGGGCGCCGGCATCGCGTTCGTCACCGTGGCGGTGGTCGCCGCGATCCTCACTCCGCTCACGGCCGCCAAGCGCGACGAGGAGCTGCGCGGGCTGGTCTACGGAATGGGCGGCGTCGACCTGAAGGGCGACGTGCTCGCCGGAGACGCCGTCTGGTACCGCTCCCCCGTGCTGCTGGGCGTGATCGCCGTCGCGCTCGCCGCTCTCTTCTACATCCCGGTCTTCTAGGAAAGGAGTCGGCAGATGAGCAACGACGGCCAGCCGGCGCAGGACCCGCTGATCGACGAGACGCAGGCGGAGGAACGCCGCTCCGCCGCCGCCCGCCTGTTCGACATCCGTCGGGTGATCGGTGGCCTCTTCGTGGCGTACGGGGTCATCGTGACGCTGATCGGCGTCTTCGACAGCCGGGCCGAGATCGACAAGGCCGAGGGCGTCCGCATCAACCTGTGGGCCGGGCTCGTGATGCTCGCCTTCGGGCTGCTCATGCTGCTCTGGCAGTGGCTGCGACCAGCCGAGGCGCCGTCCGCGAACGAGCAGCAGTCCGACCACTGAAACAACCCGGTCCGCCGCCGGCGTCGTCCACACGGACGGCGCCGGCGTCGCGCATGGGCGCTCCTGCACCGGGTACGCGAGGGGGGATCAGGCAACCTGTCGGACACAGGAGGCAGCACCATGACCGATCGCGACCGCCGACCGCCGTTGGAGGAGAGCCCGCAGACGGCCGCTGCCGTGGACGACGACAGCACCGTCCTGGAGTTGCGGACCGGGGGCGGCCCCGACAGTGACACGCCGACCTTCACCGAACCCCACGACCGGCCGAAGGACCTCGCCCCGGACACCGACGACCTGATCGGCGACCCGTACGCCGCCGGCACCGGCGCCACCGGAACGGGCACCGGCGCGGGCGGCGACAACATCCGTACCGGCGCCGAGCAGCCCTGGGAGCCGGAGGACCTGGTGATGGCCCGCGGGCAGGACCTCACGCCGGAGAACCTGGAGAAGGCCCGTCGCGACCTGGCCGAGCAGGGTCGTTCGGCGATCGAGCGCACTGTGCCCTGACGCTGGACAAGCACCAAAGGGGGGTCCCCGGCCCGACCGTGATGGTCGGACCGGGGACCCCGGGGAAACCTGCCGCCGGCAGTGCCTCACCTACTGCCGGCGGCGGGTTGGCGCGTGAGCTGTCCGGTCAGAGCGCCGGGTAGGCGTTCTGCATCAGCTCCCGGAACTGGGCCGAGAACCACGCACCGGAGATCGGCGCGTTCGCCAGCGCCCCGGTCGGGTTGTTGCCGTTACGGGCGTTGCCGCCGTACGTCGGGTCGCACATCCGGTCGAAGCCCTTGCCCTCGTTGTTCGGGATCTCCGCGCTGGAGCCGTCCGACTCACCCGGGGGCTTCACCCAGACGTAGGCGTCGATACCCGTGGCCGGGTTCGCCCGAGGCCGCTCGCCGAGACCAGCGCCAGCCTGGTTGCACCAGTTGCCGGCGTGCGCCCGGCGGTCGATCCGGCCACCGTTGACGTACGTGTCGACGCTGGTCGTCGCGCCCGGGCCGGTGGGCCGGTTGGCGCCGCCCCAGCCGTTGCGGGACGTGTCGATCAGCATGCCGATGTTGGAGTTGAAGCCAACCGAGATCAGCTTGGTCCGGAACGCCTGGGCGAAGGACAGCTCGTCGACGTAGTAGTTCCAGTCGACCCACTTGGACTGCCGCACCGTCTGGCCGTTGACGTTGTCGGTGATCTTGAAGTTCGGCTCGACGAGCGCCGAGTAGTTCGCGGTGTTGGTGATGAAGCCGTGCACGTTGTTGACCGTGCTGCCGGAGGCGACGGCGGCGGTCTTCAGGATGTCGGCGGTCGGGCCGAAGTTGCTGTCCCAACCGAGCCAGCCGTGGTGCCCGGCGTCGATGTAGTTGTAGACGTTGCCGATCGCGCCCAGCTTGGCGAGGGCGTAACCGACGCCGTTGACGTACGCGCCGTTGGCCTTGACCGTGTCACACATGACCGTGCCGCCGGCCTGGCCGGACGTGTTGGTCACGAGGTTCGGCAGCGAGTCGATCTCGATGACGTTGATGATCCTGATGTTCCGGTACTTCGAGTCGCTCTGGATCGCGGCGATCGGGTCGATGTACTCGGACTTGTAGCGGGGCAGCTCGTCCGGGCCCAGCTCGCCGTTCGAGGCGAGCGCGGAGCAGTCGCGGCCGGGCAGGTTGTAGATCACGAACTGGATGTAACCGGCACCCTGACGCAGCGCCTCGTCCAGGTGGTCCTTCACTCCGAAGGCACCGTTGGAGCTGCTGTTCGGCGTGCCGTTGATCGCGGCGATCCGGTCCAGCCAGACGGCGGTGGGATTGTTCGAGACGCGGCTACCGCCGGGCTCGGCGTCCGCCTTGGCCTTCCACTCCGGGTTCACGTATCCGGGCACACCGGCGTACGGGTTGTCGACCTTGGTCCCGGGGGGCGGGGTGGTCGGCGGCGGCCCCGTGGTGGGCGGAGGCGTCGTGGGCGGAGGCGTGGTGGGCGGAGGCGTCGTCGGCGGGGGCGTGGTGGGCGGCGGGGTGGTCGGGTTGCCGGTGCCACCGTTGCAGACCACACCGTTCAGGGTGAACGAGGTCGGCTTCGGGTTGCTGCCGCTCCACGCGCCGTTGAACCCGAGAGTCGTCGAAGCGCCCGTCGCGAGGGTGCCGTTGTACGACATGCTGCGCGCGGTGACCTGGCTGCCGGACTGGGTGAAGGTGGCCGACCAGCCCTGCTGCACGCGCTGGCTGGAGTTGGGGAAGGTCCAGCCGAGCGTCCAGCCGTTGACCGGGTCGCCGAGGTTCTTGATGGTGATGTTGGCAGTGAAGCCGCCCTGCCAGTCGTTGGTCGCGTACGCGATGTCGCACTGCGTCGCGGCCTGCGCCGCGGTAACCGGGATTGTCACCAGCCCGCCGGCGACCAGAACGCCCGCGCCGGCGAGCGCTAGGGTCCGGCGTGGGCCGGACAGCCTTCTCCACACATTCATGCCACTGATCTCCTTGGGCGAGACCGGGCTCGCGTACGGCCCGGCGAGACGGCCCGGCGGGCGTCCTGCACGGACGGCCTCCGGCGCCACGGGATTCATTGGGGGGTGCCCGACCCGGACGGGCGGTGGTGGTGGTGGTGGTGGTGGTGATTGGCCGGCGTGTGGCCGACCGCTTGGCGGCCGGTTGTCGTCCGGCTAACCGGATGCCCTCGACGCCCTGCCTGCGCGGTGTGGCTCCCCGAACCGCGTGCGCCGATTCTTGCATGGGAGCGCTTCCATGGCAATGCCTCGATGCGCGACCCGCCCTCAACTCGGACGATACCCCCGAGTGACGCGAGCGGCACAGATCGCCGGCTACGGACGTGCGTGGGCGGTAGCGCGCTGCGTGTCAGCAACAGGCCGGTCGGCCCGGGCGGGCGAGGAGCACCCGGGGTGGCAGTGCGAGCGGTGAAAGCCACGTATCACTCCTTTGACGCTTACTATCAGCAAAGGTCGAAACGCGAATCTTTCCCTTCATAGGTCATGAAAACGTCTAACGTCGGTCTTAGCTCGGTTGTCGCCGAGCTCAGGACAACAGGGATGGAGTTGACGCAGGTCATGGCTAAGAAGATGCTCGGGAAGGTCGTTGCGGGCGCCGCCCTCGGTGGCGCGTCGCTCCTGGTGTTTGCGCCGGGGATCGCGTTCGCTGACGGGCACCACGACGAGGACGGCAAGGTCTACGCCAAGCCGCACGTCGTGAAGGCTGGCGACGAGGTCAAGCTCCTCGAGATCTGCCCGGATCGGCAGGAGCACGCGTACGTGTGGTCCAAGGTCACCGGCAAGGTCAAGCTCAAGCCGGCGCGGGACGACCGGGGTGAGGACCGCGGCGAGTGGAGCGAGGAGGAGGACTCCTACGACCACGACGACAAGGGCAAGGACGAGCACGGCAAGGACGACGACAAGGGCAAGGACGAGCACGGCAAGGACGACGACAAGGGCAAGGACGACAAGGGCAAGGACCACGAGGGCAAGGACGGCGACAAGGGCAAGGACGGCGACAAGGGCGACAACGGCGACGACAAGTCGCAGCCGCCCGCCGACGCCCAGCCCGGTGGCCAGGGCGGCGGCGCTGCCGCCGACGCCTACGAGGACGAGGACAGCAAGGACTGGAAGGGCGAGGAGCACGGCCAGGACGCGGATGACAGCCGCGACAAGAAGGACTGGGAGTCCAAGGACGAAGGCAAGAAGGACTGGGAGTCCAAGGACGAGGACAAGAAGGACTGGGAGTCCAAGGACGAGGACAAGAAGGACTGGGAGTCCAAGGGCCACGAGTACGGCTCGGACGACGAGTACGGCTCCGACGACGAGTACGGCTCCGACGACGAGTACGGCTCGGACAAGAGCTGGGAGTCCAAGGGCCACGAGTCCAAGGGCCACGAATACGGCTCCGACGACGAGTACGGCTCGGACAAGGGCCACGAGTACGGCTCGGACGACGAGTACGGCTCCGACGACGAGTACGGCTCGGACAAGAGCTGGGAGTCCAAGGGCCACGAGTCCAAGGGCCACGAGTCCGGCTCGGACGACGAGTACGGCTCCGACAAGGGCCGGGACTCCGAGGACCGCGAGTACGGCTCCGACCACGGCCGTGGCGGGGACAGCCGGGACGACGAGCGCGAGTTCGTGTACTACGGCGAGGCCAAGGTCGACAAGGACGCCAAGCCGGGTCGCTACGAGCTCAAGGGCTCGTGCGGCGAAGGCGAACTGGTCGTCCTGCCCCACGGTGGTGTCGACGGTGGTGACGGCGGCGCCAGCACCGGCACCGACCGTGGCCTGGCCACCGGTGGCGCGAGCCTGCTCGGCGCTGCCGCGCTCGGCGGGATCGTGCTGATGCGTCGTCGGCGGACCGATGGTTCGCTCGTCTGACGTGACGACGACACGGGCCGGCGGCCGTCACGGGAGACCGTGGCGTGCCGCCGGCGCGGCCGTCGTCGTCACCCTTGCCATGATCGGCGCCGGCATGATCGGCGCCTCGTTGCAGACTTCGCCCGCTCCCCGACCCCCGCAGCCGCTGGCCCAGGCCGGTCCCCAGGTCACCGGTCCGGCGGTCGCCGACAGCGACGTCCCATCCGTCGACGGGGCAGCCCCGGCAGGGCTCACCCGATCCGCCCCGACCACCATCGAGATCCCCCGGATCGGCGTCGACGCGACGATCATGTCGCTCGGCACCAACCCGGACGGCACCGTCCAGGTCCCCCCGCTGGAGCAGGCCGACCAGGCTGGTTGGTACGAGCCGGGGGCGAGCCCCGGTGAGACCGGTAACGCGGTCATCGTCGGGCACGTGGACTCGGCGAAGCTCGGCCCGGCCGTCTTCTTCGACCTCGGCTCGCTCGTGCCCGGTGACACGATCACCGTGCGGCGGGCGGACGGTCAGCCGGCGACGTTCCGGGTCGACTCGGTGAAGTCGTACCCGAAGACGTCCTTTCCCACCGAGTTGGTGTACGGGCCGAACGACCGGCCCGGGCTGCGGGTGGTGACGTGCGGCGGCCAGTTCGACGAGACCGTGCGCAGCTACCGCGACAACGTGGTCGTCTTCGCCACTCTGGCGGCGTGACCCGGCGTACACGAAAAGGTCCGGCCGGTCGGGGGGTGACCCGACCGGCCGGACCGTGTCCGGCGTAGCGACTCAGGCGGCGGCCGAGGTCCGCACCAGGGTGCGGATCTGGCGCAGCAGCACGGACAGCGCGGCGAGGTCCGCCCGCGACTCGTCGAACTCCCCCATCGCCCGCTGGGCCCGGTGGATCGACGTCGCGTTGGACTGTTCCCACTGCTGCACCCGCTCGTGCGGCGGCAACTCCTCCGGAGTGGAGTCGAGCACCTCCGCGGTGAGCGCCGCCAACGCCGCGTACAGGTCGTAGCGCAGCGCCATCCGCGCGAGGGTCTGCCAGCGGTCCTCACGCGGCAGCAGGGAGATCTTCGACAGCAGCGAGTCCACCCGGAACAGGTCGGAGAGCACGAAGTAGACCGAGGCCACCTCGCCGACGTCCCGCCCGCTGCGGGTCGCGGTCTCGACCACGTCCAACAGGCCGAAGCTGTACATCAGCCGGGTCGCCCGCTCCGCCAGGTCGCGGGGCAGCCCACGCCCGGTCATCGAGTCGATGTGCGCCACGATGCCCTGCCGCTCGCTGCCGTAGAACAGCTCCTCCATCCCCGGCAGCAGCCGAGCCACCCCGTCCCGCAGGCGGGCGATCTCGGTCGGCACGTCGATCGGCGAACGCCGGTTGGTGACCAGCCAGCGCACCGCACGGTCGAGCAGCCGACGGGTGTCCAGGTAGACGCTGGTCTGCAACTCCGGAGACACCTTGTTGTCCAGCGCCTCCACCGCGTCCCACAGGTCACGCAGCCCGAACACCTCGCGGACCACCACGTACGCCCGGATCACGTCCGCGGCGCTGGCCGCGGTCTCCTCGACGACCCGGAAGACGAACGAGATGCCGCCCCGGTTGATCGCCTCGTTGACCAGCACGGTGGTCACGATGTCGCGGCGCAGTCGGTGCCGGCCCATCCGGTCGGCGAACCGCTCGCGCATCGGCGTCGGGAAGTAGTTGACCAGGACCTCGGACGTCCACTCCTCGTCGGCCAGCCCGTCGGTGAGGATCTCCCGTTCAAGGACGATCTTCACGTACGCGAGCAGTACCGCGAACTCCGGCGCGGTGAGGCCCGACTCGCTGCGGACCGCCAGTTCCTCGTCCGGCGGTAGCGCCTCCAGCGACCTGTCCAACGCGCCGGACCGCTCCAACTCGTTGATCATCCGACGGTGCACCGGGAGCAGCGACGCGGCCTGGGCCTGGGCGTTGTTGATCGCCCGAGCCTGGTCGTAGTTGTCCCGCAGCACCAGCTCGGCGACCTCGTCGGTCATCGTGGCCAGCAGCTCGTCCCGGTCGGCCGTGGTCAACTCGCCGTCGGCCACCGCGGTGTTCAGCAGGATCTTGATGTTCACCTCGTGGTCGGAGGTGTCCACACCTGCCGCGTTGTCGATGAAGTCCGAGAAGATCCGGCCACCGGTCAACGCGTACTCGATCCGGCCGAGCTGGGTCCAGCCCAGGTTGCCGCCCTCGCCCGCCACCCGGCAGCGCAGGTTGCGCCCGTCCACCCGGATCGCGTCGTTGGACTTGTCGCCCACCTCGGCGTTGGTCTGGGTGGACGCCTTGACGTACGTGCCGATGCCGCCGTTCCAGAACAGGTCCACCGGAGCGGTGACGATCGCCTTCATCAACTCCTGCGGCGACAGCTGCGTCACGTCGTCGTCGAGGCCGATCGCCGCCCGGACCTGCGGCGTGAGCGGGATCGACTTCGCGGTACGCGGGAAGATGCCACCCCCGGCCGAGATCAGCTCCGGGTTGTAGTCCTCCCAGGAGGATCGGGGCAGGTCGAACAGCCGCCGACGCTCCGCGTACGAGGTCGCTGCGTCCGGGTCGGGGTCGAGGAAGATGTGCCGGTGGTCGAACGCGGCCACCAACCGGATGTGCTCGGAGAGCAGCATCCCGTTGCCGAACACGTCGCCGGACATGTCCCCGACGCCCACCACCGTGAAGTCCTGGGTCTGGGTGTCCAGGCCCAGCTCCCGGAAGTGCCGCTTCACGGACTCCCAGGCGCCCCGGGCGGTGATGCCCATCTTCTTGTGGTCGTACCCGGCCGAACCACCGGAGGCGAACGCGTCGCCCATCCAGAAGTTGTGCGCCACGGAGATCTCGTTGGCGATGTCGGAGAACGTGGCGGTGCCCTTGTCCGCGGCGACCACCAGGTACGGGTCGTCGCCGTCGTGCCGGACCACGTCGTCGGGCGGCACGATCTGCCCGCTGACGATGTTGTCGGTGACGTCCAGCATCGCGCCGACGAACTCCTGGTAGCAGGCGACCGCCTCGTCCCGGTCCCCCGGCTTCTGCTTCAGCACGAAGCCGCCCTTGGCACCCACCGGCACGATGACCGTGTTCTTTACCATCTGCGCCTTGACCAGGCCGAGCACCTCGGTCCGGAAGTCCTCCCGACGGTCGGACCAGCGCAACCCGCCCCGGGCCACCGGCCCGAACCGCAGGTGCACGCCCTCGAACCGGGGCGAGTAGACGAAGATCTCGAACTTGGGGCGGGGCGCCGGCAGGTCCGGGATGGCCTGCGGGTCCAGCTTGAACGCCACGTACGCCTTCGGCCGCCCGCCGACCGGCTTCTGGTAGAAGCTGGTCCGCAGGGTCGCCTCGATCAACGTGAGGTACGAACGCAGGATGCGATCCTGGTCGAGGCTGGCCACGTCGTCCAGCGCGCCCCGGATCGTCTCCACCAGTTCGCCGCTGCGCTGCTGCCGCTGCTCGGCAGTCAGCTCACCCGGCGCGAACCGCGTCTCGAACAGCTCCACCAACAGGCTGGCGAGCTTCGGGTACGCGATGAAGGTCTGCTCCATGTAGTCCTGCGAGAAGACCGTGCCGGCCTGCCGCAGGTACTTGGCGTACGCCCGCAGCACCACCACCTGCCGCCAGGTGAGACCGGCGCGCAGCACCAGCTCGTTGAACCGGTCCACCTCGGCCTCGCCGCGCCAGGCCGCCGCGAACGCGTTCTCCACGTGCGGGCGTACCTCGGCCAGCTCGTGGTGCCCCTCGGGCAGCATCAGGCCGAAGTCGTACAGGTAGACCCGACCGTCGATCCGGTCCACCTCGTACGGGTGCTCGTCGACCACCCGTACGCCGAGCGAGTGCAGCACGGGCAGCACGGCGGAGAGCATCATCGGCTCGCCGTACCGGTAGACCTTGAACCGCACGTTCATCTCGTCGGCCAGGTCGGCGCCGGGCACGCGGGTGCCCGGCCGGGGCGCGAGCTGCTTGCGGAACAGGTGCATCTCGAGCTGGCCGGGCTCCTCCAGCAGCTCCAGCTTGGCCAGGTCCTTCATCGCCTCGTACGGCGTGTGCCCGTCCTTGTAGCCCTCCGGGAACGCGTCGGCGTACCGGGCGAACAGGTGCTTGGCCTGCTCGTCGCCGAGCTTGCGCTCCAGCACCAGCCGGTAGTCGTCGTCCCAGAGTCGGGTGGCGTCGGCCAGTTCCTCGGCCAGCAGGTCGGCGTCGATCTCACCGGGCGGCCGGGTCGGGTCGGTACGGACGATGTAGTGGATCCGGGCGAGCATCGACTCGGTGACCCGGGTCGTGTAGTCCACCCCGACGCCGTTCAGCTCCCGCAGCAGGATCTCCTGCATGCGCAGCCGGTTCTGCGTCGTGAACCGGTCGCGGGGAAGGTAGATCAGGCAGGAGATGAACCGCCCGTACGCGTCGCGCCGCAGGAACACCCGCAGCTGCCGCCGGCCCGCCATCCGCAGCACACCGACCACCGCGTGGTACAGGTCGTCGGTCTTGATCTGGAACAGCTCGTCACGCGGATAGGTCTCCAGGATCTGGAGCAGGTCCTTGCCGGAGTGGCTGCGCCGACTCAGTCCGGAGCGGTCGAGGACCTCGGCGACCTTGCGGCGCACCACCGGCAGCTCCCGGACGCTGGTCCGGTACGCGGCGGTGGAGAACAGGCCCAGGAAGCGCCGCTCACCGATGACCTCGCCGAACTCGTTGAAGATCTTGAAGCCGATGTAGTCCAGGTACGCCGAACGGTGCACGGTGGCCCGTGAGTTGGCCTTGGTGATGATGAGAAGGCGCTTCTCCAGCACCTTCTCGTGCGCTTCGGACGTCATCGACGACAGCGACCGGGCGTCCGGTGAGTCCGAGCGCAGGATGCCCAGCCCGGTGCCGAGCACCGCTTCGAGGGCCTTGCCGTCCACCGGGTCGGAGGGGGTCCCGTCCCGGGCGTCCACCAGGCGGTACTCGCGGTAACCGAGGAACGTGAAGTGGTCGTGCGCGAGCCAGCGCAGCAGCTCCACCGAGTCGGTGATGTCCTTCTCCGGCACCGGCGGGCGGTTGTCCGAGGTGCGGGCCGAGGCCAGCTCGTCGGCGAGCGCGAGGGCCCGCTGGCGCATCTTCGGCCAGTCCTCCACGGCCTCCCGTACGTCGGTCAGCACCCGTTGCAGCTCACCGACCAACCGCTCCCGCTCGGTCGCGTCCCGGACCGGGTCGATCTCGATCCGCATCCAGCTCTCGACGATGTCGCCGGCGATCGCGTCGTCCGGTTCCACATCCGCCGAGACCTCGGTGAGACGGCCCAACGGCTCGCGCCGGACCACCACCAGCGGATGCACCAGCAGGTGGACGTCCAGGTGGTACGAGTTGAGAAGCGCGGTCACCGAGTCGACCAGGAACGGCATGTCGTCGGTGACGATCTCGACAACCGTGTGGTGCTGGTCGGCGTGCGGCTCGTGGATGCGGAGCTTCAACTCGCCGGGCACCCGCTGCTGCGCGAGGTCCCGGTGCGCCCGGGCCGCGTCGAGCATCTCCTCCGCCGTGAACCCGACCAGCTCCTCGTCCGGGGCGAACCGCCAGAAGCGGCCGACCAGGGTCGCCGCGTCGTGGTCGTCCCCGGCGAGCGCGACGGCCTGGGCCACCAGCCGCTCCGCGTTGGGGACGGGCTCGTCGAGCTCGGCGTCCTCCACGTCGTCTGCCAACGCCTCGGTCGGCAGACCCAGATCGTAGATGGTGTCGATGCTCGACCCGGTCAGCCCTGTGACGCCCGTGTCGAGCCGGCCGTAGCCGTCCCCGTCGGTCGCCGAATCGAAGCTGTCGTCGTCCCGGCCGGTGTCATCCTGCCGGAGGTCGGGTTCCGGTTTGATCGCCGGACGCCGGTCCATCGGTGCCACTCCCCTCGACCCACCGCGTTGTGGGTCACTCTGCCGCCCAGCCTAGGCCTGCCGGGTGCCGCCTCCGTCAGCGGACCGCTAGCCGGACGTCGGATCGGGACTTCGTCCTTTCACCCGTTGCGGGTCCGAGGTTGGCCGGTTGCGGGTTACCCCGCCGCGCGATGTTCATCACACCGGCTCGGTCCGTCTTTCCGTACGTAGAGGGCTTCACGGGACGTTGCGGACAGCGTTCGCGTACTACCGTGCAGAGCAGCGCGAGATCGGAAGGACCGCTTCATGACCTTGTTCTACCCCCACCCCCATCGGCCGAACCGCAGACGGCGGTTAGCCGCGCTCACCGCGTCCCTGCTCACCGCCGGTGTCCTGGCGGCGTGCTCCGGCGACGACGGGCCGGACAAGACCGCGGACGCCTTCCTCGCCGGCTGGCGCAGCGGCGACCTGCAGGCGGTCGCAATGGTCGACACGACCGGCGCCAAGGTGCCGGCGGCCGAGGTGAGCAAGGAGATCAAGGAGCTGTCCGGCGAGCTGGCAGCCACCCCGCCCGCGCTGACTCGGCAGGGCGAGCCGAAGATCACCAAGAACATCGCGACCACCACCGTCCGGGTGGACTGGTCGCTGCCGGGCCAGACCCATTGGACGTACGACCGGGAGCTACGGCTCGTCCAGGGCGACGACGACCAGTGGCAGGTGATGTGGGAGCCGCGGGTGCTCCACGAGAAGCTCGTCAAGGGCGACCGGTTGGGGCTCCGCCGCGACACCGGCCCCCGGGCCGGTGTGCTGGACGGGGCCGGCAAGCCGATCGTGTCGCCGCGCCCGGTGGTGCGGGTGGGCGTGCAGCCCAGTGAGGTCACCGACATCAACAAGCTGGTCAAGGACCTCGACGCTGCCTTGAAGGCGATCCGTCCGGTGCTGGTGCCCGGCGTCGACCTGGCCGATCTGCCCAAGCGGGTCGCCGAGTCGGATCCGAGTGCCTTCGTCGAGGTGGTGACCCTGCGCGAGGACGCGTACAAGCAGATCAAACCCCGCATCTACGACCTGCCCGGCACCAAGTTCGTCTCCGAGAAGCTCGACCTGGCGCCGACGCGGGAGTTCGCCCGCGCCCTGCTCGGTAGCGTCGACCAGGCGCAGGCCGACGACCTCGCCGCCCACCCCGACAGGTACGTCGCCGGCGACCTGGTCGGGCACGGCGGTTTGCAGGGTCGCTACGACGAGCGGCTGCGCGGCGCACCTGGGCTGACCGTCCTGGTCGAGCGGCCCGCCGAGGACGGCAAGCTGGCGCCCACCGGCACCGAGCTGTTCCGCCGCGAGCCGCAACCCGGCCAGGCGCTGAAGACCACCCTGGACGTGGCCACCCAGAACGCGGCCGACGGGGCACTGCGCGCGGAGTCGCACCGCGCCGCGCTGGTCGCGGTACGCGTCAGCGACGGCGCGGTGCTCGCCGCCGCGAACGGCCCCGGCTCGGCCGGCGAGAACCTGGCCTTCACCGCGCAGGTGCCGCCGGGCTCGACGTTCAAGATGGTCAGCGCGTTGGGCCTGCTGGACCGGGGCGCGGTCACCCTGAACGGCCCGGTTGAGTGCAAGAAGACCTTCACCGTCGACGGTCGGTCCTTCAAGAACTCGAACAACTTCGAGCTGGGCTCCGTGCCGTTCCGCACCGACTTCGCGAAGTCCTGCAACACGGCCTTCGCCTCGCTGGCTCCGAAGCTCGGTGGTGACGGTCTGGCCGCCGCCGGCCGCTCGCTGGGGCTGGAGGGGCAGTGGGATCTCGGAGTGGACGCGTTCACCGGCAAGGTGTCGACCGGCGGCAGCCCGGCCGAGCAGGCCGCCGCGTCGTTCGGCCAGGGCACCACCCTGGTCAGCCCCCTGGCCATGGCCGGCGCCACGGCGGCCGTCGCCCGGGGCGCCTTCATCCAGCCGAAGCTGCTGGTCGACCCTGCGCCGGCGAAGCCGGCCGCAACCGACGGACCACTCAAGCCGCAGTCGATCGAGGCACTGCGCACGATGATGCGTGAGGTGGTCACCACCGGTACGGCCACCGCGCTCAAGGACGTCCCGGGCGGCGCGGTGTACGGCAAGACCGGCACCGCCGAGTTCGACGACAACCCGGCGCACACGCACGCGTGGATCGTGGGCTGGCGGGGCGATGTCGCGTTCGCCGTGTTCGTGGAGAAGGGCGGCTCCAGCACCGATACGGCCGTCCCGATCGCGGAACGCTTCCTCCGCGCCCTCCCGACCTCCTGACCCCACACCCCCTCCCCCGTCCTCGTCGCCCTCTCCCGTCCTCGTCGATCAAGAAGTTTGCGTCAAGATTCCGCTCGAATCTGACGCGAACTTCTTGATCACCGAGTTGAGCGGGGGCCCGGGGGGGCGGGGCCGGGGGCTGGGGTTAGGCGGTGTCGGTTTCGGGGTGGTCGGTGGTGGTTGTTGATCGGCGTAGTCGGCCTGGGCCGGCTGCGGCGGGCGGGCCGACGGGTTCGACGGCGCTCAGGCCGACATCCGGCTCTGCATCGGCCGCCTCGGGACGACGACCCGGCTCCGGATGACCTGCTGACCCAAGGCCGTCAGCCGGCTCCGGACGATCTGCCGGGCCGAGACCGCCGGCCGGCCCGAGACCACCAGCCGGCTCCGGATGACCTGCTGGCCCGAGACCACCAGCCGGGCCGAGACCGCCAGCTAGGCCGAGACCACCGGCCGGGCCGAGACCGGCAGTCGGCTCAAGACCACCGGCAGGCTCCGAGAAGCCGGCACTGCCAGCCGAAACCGGGTGGGCCGGGGCGAGCGTGTCGAGCGGTATCGCGCCCGCGACCTCGGTGCCGTTCTGCCCCGCCGGCCGCTCGCCGGCAGACACGGTCCGGCCCTCCGGCCTGCTCGGGCGGGCGTCGTCGGTGGGCTCGGGATCGTCGGCGTGCTCGGGGTCGAGCGTGGGCCGGCTGCTGCCGCGGCGCGGGGCGGGCGTGGGCCGGGGCGACAGCAGCCGTGGCGGCATCGCCTCCGGGGCGCTGACGGGGGCCAGACCGGCGACCACGGTGTTGACGATCTCGGCGGCGTACGAGCCGTCCGGGTCGTAGTCGGGGTCGAAGACTGTCAGCTCGACACCGAGGCAGTGTGGGGTGTCGACCAGGCCGGCGAGCAGGATCTCCAGCTCGGCGAAGGCGATGCCACCCGGGTCGGGAGCGTCCACGGCCGGCATCACCGCGGGGTCGAGCACGTCGACGTCGATGTGCACCCAGTAGCCCGCGCAGTCGGCGAGCTGTTCGTGCGCCCACTGGGCCGTACGGGCGGCGCCCTCGGCGCGCAGCGCCGGCACCGGCCGGGTGGTGATCCCCGCAGCCTGGAGGTCGAGGCGGTACTCGTCCTGTGCGCGGATGCCGAGCACCACCACGTCGATGTCGCGGAAGTAGGGCCGGCGGCCCTCCAACGCGGCCAGGTCGGCCTGCCCGCGCCCGGTGACCAGGGCCAGGTCCTCCCCGGCGGCCGCCCCGACGTAGGAGGCGTTGCCGGGGTGCCGGAAGTCGGAGTGCCCGTCGACGAAGACCAGCCCGATCCGCCCGCCGACCGCCTCGCCGAGGCGGTGCATGGCGAGCGCGGAGCCGAGCAGCACGGAACAGTCGCCGCCCAGCACCACCGGGAACTCGCCACGGTCGATGATCGAGCCGATCCGCTCGGCGAGCGCGAGCGAGTAGTCGGCGATCTCCCGGGCGTGGCACACACCGTCGCCGGGCCGCCAGTCACCGGGGTCGTACCGGGGTGCGGTGAGGCAGCCGGCGTCGCGGGCCCGCAGCCGGGCCAGCAGGTCGTGGTCGCGCAGCGCGCCGGGCGCCTTGGCGCAGCCCGGCACGGAGGTGGACGTCGGTGGCCGTAGGCCGAGATTTGTCGGCGCGTCGAGGACGGCTATCCGGCGCATCATGAGCTCCCGTCCCCGGTGGTCGAGCGGGCCGGCGAACACGCCGGCCCGCGCTGGCGTACTACGAACTCACAATCGTGCCGCTGCTCTCAGAACAGGGCGCTGGCCAGGGCCCGACGGGCCGAGGCGACCGCCGGGTCGTCCGGACCGGCGATGGAGAAGAGCGATACCAGGTGCTGGCGAACCGTCTCGCGGTCCTCGCCGGCGGTGCGCCGGACCAGCCCGACGAGCCGGGCGTACGCCTGCTCGGCCAGGCCACTGAGCACCTCGATGTCGGCGGCCAGCAACTGGGCCGCGACGTCGTCGGGGGCGCTCTCGGCGGCGGCCAGCGCGGTGGCCGGGTCGGCGCCCGCCACCCGCCGTGCCACGCCGACCTGGGCGAGGCCCGCCGTGGCCGCGGCGTCCGCGGGGGCGTCGGCGAGGATCTTGCGGTACGCCTGCTCGGCGGCGTCCAGGTCACCGCTCATGAGCGCGTCGTCCGCCTCGTCGAGGCGCGGGTCCTCCGGTTCGGCGACGGCCACGCCGCCGGCCTTGAGTACGGCCTGGATCCACTGGCGGAGCTGCGCCTCGGGCACCACACCGGAGAAGGCGTCGATCGGCTGGCCGCCGACGACCGCGTAGACCATCGGGACGCCCTGGACGCGGAACATCTGGGCGATCCGCGGGTTCTCCTGCACGTCGACCCGGGCCAGCACCCAGGTGCCGCCGCTCTCGGCGGCCAGCCGCTCGAGCACCGGGGCGAAGTCGTCGCTCTCGGGGAACCCGGCCGCGCCGAAGAAGACGATGACGGGCAGGGCCATCGACTGCTCGAGCACCGCGGA
Source organism: Micromonospora sp. NPDC005174 (assembly GCF_040608495.1). Lineage (NCBI taxonomy): Bacteria > Bacillati > Actinomycetota > Actinomycetes > Micromonosporales > Micromonosporaceae > Micromonospora > Micromonospora sp. NPDC005174. The sequence goes on from NZ_JBEXIJ010000016.1 coordinate 172,832, forward strand.
CTGGATGGTCGCCTCGGTGACGTCGACGATGGCGGCGTTGCCGGCGGTCGGCGCGCCCGGCGCGCCGGCGGACGGGCCGCCCTGCGGGGGTGTGCCGGGGCGGGTACTGGCTGGTGCGGGGCCACGCAGCGTGCTGAGGTCGACCGCGCCGCGGGTGAAGATCGACGAGGTGATCCGTGGGTCGCTCATGGTTACCTAGTCTCGCACGCGACCCCGGATTCCCGGCTCACCCACAACTCCGACGTTGCAACTCTCACGCCCATCGGACAACGCGAAACGGCCCCCCATCCCCCACCCCGCCGATCTTGCACTTTCGGTTGCCGCTACGTCACCTTCGCGGCTTATGCCGCGACAGAAACCGCAAGATCGACGGGGGGGGTGGCGGCGACACCCCGGGACCGGGCGGCGCGGGTCGTCGGCACGGTCGCGGCGGCGCTGACCCTGCTGGCGACCGTGGCACTG